>JANOPP010000629.1:0-19605 GCA_031421915.1 Myxococcales bacterium
GTTGGATCTGCGCACGGGTCTGAGATCGCGAGTCCCGGCGCGCCTCGTCGATGGCAACGGCGTGCTGGGGCGACGTGAGAATGCCAGCGCACGCCACGCCGCGACGGCGCATGCACATTGGTGCATACGCTGTAGCGGCGTTGTTCGCATGCCGGCGATGAGGTCAGGCTGTGGTCGCAACGGGGGCGCCGGCGAAGCGGCGTAGCCAGTACGTGCCGACCGGGAATAGCGTGTGAATGCCCGCGAGCCAGGCGGCTCGGGCGATGCGGTACGCCGCGACGAAGTCCTTGTTGCGTTGCAGCGCCTCGATGCGGAGCCACTTGTTCCGAGCTGCGACACGCGGGTTCAGCGTGCGCCGGGGCTCGATGGTGGTGGGCGAGTCACGCCAGGACTGCCGCAGAATCCTGCGGCGGCCCAGAACCGTGCGGCCCGTGGCAGCGCGAAGGCCGCTTGCTCGGCCTCGATGGCGGCGACTCCCCCGCGGACCGCGCGCAAGATCACGTCGGGATCGCCGAGCTCGGCGGGGAGCTTGAGGTCGAGGGTGACCTCGGCGGGCATGCAGCCATCGGCACGAAAGAAGTGGCGGGGACGGGTGGCTCGCAGGGTACGGAAGTGCTCGACGAACTCGATGATCCGACCGTGGCGGTCGTAGAAGATCGTATGGTGGTGGTTCGAGAGTGCGGACGGCAGCAGCACGTCGATCTCGTAGCGCGCAGCGGCCTCGGCGAGGCAGTAGAGGAAGTTGTTGTTGGTCTCTGGATCAGGCCGCATGAGGAACTGCCGCTGGGTGCAGCGGCGGGTGTCCATCCAGAAGCGGCCGGGCAGGACTTGGCGTGGGACCGACATGAGGTGCGGTGCGATTCACGAGGCCTGCCAAGCGCAACGTCGTGGGAACTCTGGTGCAGGCGTCGGGAGTGTCCGGTGGTCGGCGGACGCGTCCGAGGTGCGGACGCCCTGTCGGACACGTTCACGGCTCGGGCAATGGCGTATGAGATCAACGTCGGAGTGGTGAGAACTGACTTCGGGGGAAACAAGACTGAGGGAGAGACCAGGGAGACCCTACCGGAGGGAGACCATACCGATCCGGGAGACCATGCCGGGGTTGGATCCGGGGAGACCAGACCAGGGTTGGATCTGCGCGAGTGTCTGAGATCGCGAACGCGGCGCACGTCGTCGATGGCAAGGGGAGACCCCCTGGAACCGGACCGTGGTCGAGCTCCGCGCGCCGTCGAGCTGAGACCTCCGGCGCGCTTCATCCGGCCGCTGGCATCGCGCTCGCGCGACGTCGTCGTCGGTTCTCGGCCACGCCGCGACGACTAACCTTAGGCATGGCCTGGAACCGGACCGTGGTTGCCCTGGAACCGGACCGTGGTTGCGAGCGTGAGCGCGTTGTTTGATGGCGTCGCGGGCGCGATGATCGAGATCCCCGCGCGGTCACCCGACGAGCGCTTGGTTTTCGTTTGCCCTCGGTCTATAGAGTCGCGCGTGCGGCAGCTGACGTCCAACGGGGTCACCGTGCCTGATGAGCTCACGCTGCGGCGCACGGCGGGGGCGACCTGGGCTCGCGCCGAGGACCTGTTCCGCCGTGGTCGCGTGCTGGTCATGCACACCACCGCCGAGGGCGTGGCGGGCAAGGTGCTCGGAACCCGGATGTATCAGACCGAGGTCCGGATCGGTGTACACGGACTTTCGATCGTTTGTACGTGCCCGATGGAGCGGTTCTGCAAGCATGGGTTCGCGATGGCCATCCGGTGGACGCGTGACGTTGCGAATCGCGTGGAGATTCCGTCGGGTCCGTCCGCATCGCGTCCTGAACCGCCGGCTGCATCGTCGCCGGCACCACAGGTGGCCGGATTCGAGTCGCGCGACGAGATCGTCGCGTGGGCACGGCAGCATCACGTGACCCACGCGCTGCGACTCTCGGCGTTCGAGGCGGCCCCGTACCTTTCCACGCACCTACGCTACCAATTGTCGTACCAGCTCCACGGCCTGAAGATCGGCGACCTGGCCTGCGCCGTCGAGCTGCGCCAGCGCGTGCGTCCCGTGCATGTCGCTGACGAGGTTGCAGCGGCGGCGCGGCTGCGGCTCGAGACCGAGGCGCGCGATGTGTCCGCCGGTCTCGCGGAGGAGGTAGATCGGTCACGCGTGGCGCCGAGCCCGGAGGTGGCAGCGCTGTGGGACCGCGTGATAGCGCTGCGCCAGGGACAGCGTGACGCGGGCGCGGTCCCGCGATCTCGTGCGCGGCGCGCCGGGGGTGCGTGGTCGTTCTCGAGCCAAAAGCTCCAGATCGCGTGGCACGACCCGGACCATCGCCTCGGGTACGGCGCGGCTACGACCCTGGCCTTCGTCAACGATCGTCCGGCGCTAGTGTGCCCGTGCGGCGAGGAGGTGGCGTGCACGCACCGGGTCGCCCTGGTCGATGCGACGCTCGACGTGCTCGCGGATCCGTCGCGGCGTGACGTCGCGAGCCAGGCGTCGAGCGAGCTGACCCGCCCCGGCTGGTCGCGCGTGATCGCGGCGCTCGCGCGTGTCGACGCGATCGCCAAGCCCGACGCGCAGATCGAGGTGTGGTGGCAGATCGAATCGACGGCGTATCGCCCGGCGGTCGTGCCTGTGATCCGCAAGATCACCAAGCGGGGAACGTTGAGCACCGGAGCGCGCGCGACCGTCGACAAACTGCTCGCCGAATACGGCGAGGTCCTCGAGCCAGCAGATCGCACGGTGGCCGAGCTGCTGATCTCGTTTGGTGGTGGCGTACGGACGACGAGTTACCCGCACCGCGCGATCGCCGCGTTGATCGGTCACCCGCGCGTGCGGTGCACCCGAGGCGATGCCGCGGTCGCCGTGCGGCGAACGATGCTGGAGTTCCAGGCGCGGCGCGAGCACGAGGCGATCCGGATCGAGCCCGTGATCGACGGCAAGCCGTTCGGTCCGGGCGCCTTCGAGGCGCTGGTGACGGCGTTCGAGCCCACCGACCCGCTCCTCCACATCGACGAGGATGGCAGCTGCACGTTGATCGACGTCAGTCGCGCGGCGCGCGCACTGTGGACGCAGCTCGCTGCCCACGGCGACACCTTTCCTCCGGAGGCGCACGAGCCACTGCTCGAGGTGATCACCAAGCTCGACGCGACGCTGGTGGTCGCGGTGCCCGAGGAGCTCAAGGGCACGGCGTTCCCCGAGGAGCCGACCGTCGTCGCTCGCGTGCGGCTCGTGCAACAGCCGCAATCCGGCGGGAACGGCGAGGTCAGCCTCGAGCTCGAGGCGATGATCCGGCCGGCGCCGGGCGCACCACTGTTCGCTCCGGGTGACGGCCGGCGCGACGTGATGATCGTGCGTGACGGTCAACGCGGCTACGTCAGGCGCCGGCTCTCGGACGAGCTCGCCCTGCAACGCAGTCTGCTCGCGCGGCTGCCCCTCGCGGATGCCGAGGAGGGCCCACCGCACTGCTTTCGCGTCGACTCGCTCGAGGCGGCACTCGAGGTCGTCAAGGCACTCGAGCACCCGCCCTCCGGGCTGGAGGCGCAGTGGGTGGATGAGCGGCCGCGCCTGGTCAGCCGCGTCGGCGCCAAGGCCGTGCGCCTGGAGATCAAGCGGCACCACGACTGGTTCGGGATCGATGGTGACGTCAAGGTCGAGCAAGGCCGACTCGAGCTCGCGGTGTTGCTCGATGCGATGCGCCACCAACAGCGCTACGTGCGTGTCGGCGTGGCGAGCTGGGTCGAGCTGACCGACGAGCTGCGCGCGCGGCTCCAGCCGATCGCCGATCATGCGTTCGCCACGCGCGGTCGGATCGAGCTGTCGATCGGAGCCATGCCCGCGATGACCGCCCTGATCGAGGACGGTGCCAAGGTCACGGCCGAACCAGCTTGGACCCTGATCGCCAAACGGCTCGCCGCAGCGGGCGAGCTCGCGCCGAGGCCGCCGGTCGCGTTGCGCAAGATCTTGCGGCCCTATCAGGTCGAAGGCCACGCGTGGCTGACCCGGGTCGCGGCCTGGGGCGGCGGTGCATGCCTCGCCGACGACATGGGCCTCGGCAAGACCGTCCAGGCGATCGCCGTACTGATCGATCGTGCCTCGCTCGGTCCCGCGATCGTCCTCGCGCCGACCTCGGTAACTCCGAACTGGGTCAACGAGCTGACCCGGTTCGCACCCAAGCTGCGGCCGGTGCTGTTGACCGAGGCGAGCGATCGCGACGCGAGCCTGGCCAAGCTCGGCAAGGGCGACGTTCTGATCGTGAGCTATGGACTGTTGACCCGCGAGATCGCGAAGCTCGCTGGCTTGCGGTTCGCGACGCTCGTCGCCGACGAGGCTCAGGCACTGAAGAACGCCGCGACCCAGCGTGCCAAGGCGGCGCGCCAGCTCGATGCCGAATTCCGGATCGCGATGACCGGCACTCCGCTCGAGAACCATCTCGGCGAGCTGTGGAGCATGTTCGCCGTGGTGTTCCCGGGGCTACTCGGCAGCTGGGACCAGTTCCGTGATCGCTATGCGACGCCGATCGAGCGTGGCGCCGAGGGCGTGGACGCGGCCGCAGTGCTCGGCGCCACCCGTGCGCGCGGGGCGCTCGCGCGCGTCTTGCGGCCATTCCTCCTGCGTCGCACCAAGGCCGAGGTGGCCACCGAATTGCCGTCTCGAACCGAGATCGAAGTCGCGATCGAGATGTCTCGGGACGAGCGCGAGCTGTACGACGATGCACGGCTGGCGGCGGTCGCCCATCTGACGCAGCAGGGCAAGGACGTGCGCGACGAGCAGCGACGATTCCAGGTGCTTGCTGCGTTGACCCGGCTGCGCCTGCTCGCGTCGCACCCCAAGCTCTACGACGGGACGTCGCACGTACCGTCATCCAAGCTGGCGCGCCTGGTCGAGCTGGTCGACGAGCTACGAGCTGGCGGCCATCGTGCCCTGGTGTTCAGCCAGTTCACGAAGCACCTCGCGCTCGTGCGCGACGAGCTCGCCCGTACCGGTGTGCCCATGCTGTACCTCGACGGAGAGACTTCGATCAGAGAGCGCGCCCGCCGGATCGATGCGTTCCAGGCGGGAGAGGCCGATCTGTTCTTGATCTCGCTCAAGGCAGGTGGCACGGGCATCAACCTCACCGCCGCCGACTACGTGATCCACCTCGACCCGTGGTGGAACCCTGCGGTGGAGGATCAGGCGACCGATCGCGCGCATCGCATCGGTCAGACCAAGCCCGTCACGGTGTATCGCCTGATCACGAAGGGCACCGTCGAGGACAAGATCCTCGCGATGCACGGCAAGAAACGTGAGCTCGTTTCGCAGGTACTCGAGGGTACCGGCGCGGCGGCGTCGGTCAAGACGACCGAGCTGCTCGCGCTCCTAGCCAACGCTTGAGCTCGTCGGACACGGACGGCCAACGAGCACGTAGGTTCGTGATCCGGGCGTGTTTGGTGGCTCGCCGTAGTACGTTCCGGGCATGCGAGCACGCTTCTTCGCGGTGGTGGCGGTTCTGGCCTTTGGCTGTGGCGAGGATCCGCCGACGTCGTACGACACGTACCAAGAGTGTTTCGACGATCGTTACAATGACGGCATGGGTGAGCTGGTCCCCGACGCGCTCGTCGGCTGCTGCCTCGAGAACCCGATCGGCGGCGTGACCAAGGCGTGTGGTGCGACGGTGCCGGACTGCATCAACTACCTGACGTCGAACCTGAGCCAGACCAGCGCGAGCACCGTCGAGAAGATGGATGCGTGTGCAGCATACGTCGACGAGAAGAACAACCCTCCCGGGGAATAGTGAAAGCGCTCACGCCCAAGGCGCGACCGTGGATCGCCGGCCTCGGGGCCGGATTCTGCGTCGGTCTCGTCGGGCTGATCCTCGCGATCATTCGCCCGGAGGCGTTCGAGCGGAGTGAGCTGTGGGCATACGACGTCCGGATGCGGCATGCCGCGGCCGGGCGGTTGGCGCGACCGAGCATCGTGCTCGTGACGGTGTCCGAGCAGGACATCGCGAACGTCGAGGACAACCTCTCGATCAGCTGGCCGTGGCCGCGCGCGATGTTCGGGTACATCGCGACGTACACGAAGCGCGCGGGCGCCAAGGCGATCGTGTTCGACTGGCTGTTCCAGGATCGCGGGCAGTTCTCGGTCTCGGATGCCGAGGAGCTCGCGACGGCGCTCCGCGAGACCGGCAACGCGGTGATCGGACTCGCTCTGACGAGCGACGCGCTGGTGCAGGAGCGCAAGCCCGGCAGGTGGGCCACCAGGCTCGGGACGTTTCCGACCAAGGAAGAGGCGGTCGCTGCCGCGCTGCGGATGCAGGCGTTCAACGTGCGCACGTTCCTCGTCGGGACCCAGCCGATCACGGTGTGGTTCGGCGGCGTGCCGACCAAGGAGGACCTGGTCTCGATGTGGTCGCGGCTCCAGCGGCCCGAGAACGCGCGTGACCTCGTCGCCCCTGACGTTCCGCCCGAGGAGGAGGCGCCGTTCCCCGCTGCGAGCGAGGTCGGCGAGGACGTCCTCGGAAGCGAGCTGAACATGGCGAAGGTCGTCGCCGAGCGCCAGGGGCGCCCCGGGACCGGCGATGTCCCGACACGCGGCGGTATGGATCCGCCCCTCGGCGTGATCGCGGTGGCACCGGCCCGGCTCGGTCACGTCCACCAGACCAACGACCTCGACGGCGTGATGCGCCGGCACGCGCCCCTCGTCGAGCACGATGGTCGGTTGTTCCCGTCGCTGCCACTCGCCGCGTACCTCGTCGGCCATCCCGGCACCGAGTTCTCGCTCGAGGATGGCGCGCTCCGCGTCGGCGATCGGAGCTACGAGCTCGGTGACGACGGGCGGTTCTCGATCCGCTTCGTCAACGCCGGCACGTATCGCAAGATCCCCGCGTACGAGATCCTGCGCTCGCAGGCGCTGATCGACGAGGGCAAGCCGCCGTCGATCCCCGACGAGGAGCTGCGCGGCGCGTACGTCATCGTCGCCGCGACCGGGCAAGCACTCCGCGATCTACGGCCGACGCCGATGGCGAAGGCGCAGCTCGGCGCGGAGATCAACGCGAACGTGCTCGACAACCTCGAGGACGGCGTCTCGATCCATCGCGTGTCGTCGGTGACCGACGGGCTGATCACGCTGCTGCTGTGTCTGCTCGCGGCGCTGGCGATGACCGCTCTCGAGCGCCTGTTCAAGCGCGTGCTGATCGCGGTGCCGGTGATGCTGATCGCGACTGGCGTCCTGATCGTCGGCTACGTGCTGATCGCGCGCGCGCTGTTCTCGGCCTCCGATTTGTGGCTCCCGGTCGCGATCCCCGGGATCGCGAGCGCGCTGTCGGCGTTCATCACGCTGCTCGTCCTCGCGGGCGTCGAGCGCTCCAACCGCCGGTTCGTCCAGGAGGCGCTCGGTCGCTACACGTCACCCGCGCTCGTGCGCGAGCTGATCGAGCACCCGGAGCACCTCTCGCTCGAATGGGGCGAGGACCGCGAGATGAGTGTGTACTTCTCCGACATCGCCGGGTTCACGACGATCAGCGAGAAGCTCGCGCCCAAGGATCTCGTCACGCTCCTCAACGAGTACCTGACCGAGATGACGGACCTCGTGCTCGCGCACGGCGGCGTCGTCGACAAGTACATCGGCGACGCGGTGATGGCGTTCTGGGGCGCGCCGATCCGCGACCCGGATCACGCTCGCAATGCCGTCTGTTGCGCCATCGCGATGCGGAAGAAGTGTGACGAGCTGCGCGGCACGTGGCAGGAGCGGTTCGGTCAGGCGGTCTTCGCCCGTGCCGGCGTGAACTCGGGGCGAGCGATTGCTGGCAACATGGGCTCCAAGCACAAGTACAACTACACGGTGATGGGCGACATGGTGAACCTGGCAGCGCGGCTCGAGGGAGCCAACAAGGGCTACGGCACGTTCCTGATGATCAGCGAGTTCACCGTCGCTGCGCTCGGTGGCGCGGTCGACGTGCGCGAGCTCGATCTCGTCGCGGTCAAGGGCAAGGACCAGCCGGTCAAGGTGTTCGAGGTCCTCGACGTCAAGGGCGCCACGCCGGAGGCAACGCTCGCGCTCGCCCGCCGGTTCGAGGAGGGGCTCGCCGACTACCGCGCGCGCCGGTTCGCCGCCGCCAAGGTCATCTTCGAGGAGCTGACCGCTGATCCCGTGGCGAAGATCTACATCGAGCGCTGCAACGATTTCATCGCATCGCCCCCGGACGAGAGCTGGGATGGCGTCTGGCACATGAAGGAGAAATGATGAAGACGCGAATCTCGGTCGTACTGCTGCTGGTCCTCGTCGCGAGCCTCGCGATCGCCGCGCCCAAGGCGAAGTCGATCGTCACGGTGCGCGTCCTCAGCGCGAAGGTGATGGCCAATCCAAAGTTCATCGGCGCAGCCGCCGGCAGCGTGTCGCGTGGCCAGCACCTGACGTTCGAGGAGGCGAAGGGCGACTGGTATCGCGTGACCGGCGCCTACAACGGCTGGATCCACAAGACGAACCTGACCGAGCGGCAGGTCACGCTGTCGAGCAAGCCGGGGGGCGAGGGCGCCGGTGCTGCGAGCCGCGACGAGGTCGAGCTCGCCGGCCGCGGCTTCACACCGCAGGTCGAGGGTCAGTATCGCGACAAGAATCCGAACCTCGACTTCTCGCACATCGACGCGATCGAGAAGACGTCGATCGATCCATCAGAGCTCGAAGCCTTCATGGCCCAGGGCAAGCTGGCAGGTGGCCAGTGAGTCGCCTGCAGCTCGCCGCGATCCTCCTCGCCGCCGCAGCGCTCGGCTCGTGCAAGCTCGAGCTGACGCCCGACGGCATGGCGAAGGCCTACCGGGGCATCAAGGAGGCCCGCAAGGATCTGACGCCCGAGAACGAGTACTACGTCGGGCGCGCTGTCGCGACGAACATCCTCGCGCGCGGCAACTACAAGTATCGCGACGCGCAGGGCTTCCAGACCGGCAAGCTCGAGGGCCTGACGGCGTACGTCAACGCGGTCGGCTCGGTCGTCGCGAACGCGGCGCTCGGCGTCGTGCATGACTCCGATCGCGAGGCGCCGCTCGCGGGCTGGCACTTCGTCGTCCTCGAGGACACGACGATCAACGCGTTCGCTGCGCCGGGCGGCTACGTGTTCGTGACGTCGGGAGCCATCGAGAAGGCCGGCAGCGAGGACGAGCTCGCCGCGATCCTCGCGCACGAGGTCGCGCACGTGCGGCGTGGTCACGCGCTCGGCTCGATCAAGAAGTCGCGGTTCGCTGGCGTGTTCAAGGAGATGCTCGACAGCTCGGTGCAGCTCGATGCCGCCGCGCTCGGCAAGCTGACCGAAGTGTTCGACGGCGCGATGGACGACATGACCGACGCGCTGCTGGTCAAAGGCTACTCGCGCGACACCGAGTTCGAGGCGGACAAGGTCGGCCTCGAGATCATGATCAAGGCAGGCTACGACCCGAAGGCGTTCGTGACGTACCTGACGAAGCTCGAGAAGACCCAGGCGACCGGCTCGGGAGGCTTCAAGGCGACGCACCCGAAGGCCGCCGATCGGATCGCGAAGCTCGAAGCGCTCGTCAAGAAGGCGCCCGCCGTCACCGTGCCGCCCGCGCGCGTGGCGCGGTTCAAGTCCGTCGTTCTCGGCGTCGAGTAGCGCGTCAGGGCACGTAGACGTACGTGAAGTCGCGACTGGCGTCGCTGTGGCAGCCGGAGCACGATCCGGCGGGCGGCCCCATGCCATCGGCCTTCACGTCGCCGCGGATCTTCTCGTACCAGTACCAGCTGTCGGCGGCGCCCGTGGTGACCTTGCGGCTCACGCCATAGCCCACGATGCCGCCGGCATCGTCGTACATCTCCTTGACCGAGGAGGCGTCGATCGGCAGCTCGCCCACGCCGCCGCTCGCCGTGATCGTGACGTTGTTGCAGGTGCGGGTCTGCGGGCGGTGGGGGGAGCCGAAGCGGACATCCACCGGGGCCGGCTCGCACCGCCAGCTCAGGTAGTGCCCCGCGGCGATCCAGCCATCGATGTCGCCCTCGCCACGTGGAGGTACATCTGGATCGGTGACGACGTCACCGAAGCTCAGGGGCTCGTCGGTGCACGCCGCGAGCAGGCAGATCAGGATCATGCGCATGAGGGGGGTATACGCCGGCCGGTCGGGCCGGTTACGAGGAACCGCCCGAGCCGTCGAGCGTCGCCGGACGGTCGAGGTCGATCCGGGCGCTCGTCGCCGCCGAGAGGCGACCCGCGAGCTCGGCCGGGGACGGCAGCTCCATCGAGGGAACGTCCCAGATCCGGAGGGTGGCATCACGACTGCCGGTCACGATGTGCGTCGCGTCACGCCACACGACGCGATCGACGGCGCCGCCGTGACCGCGGAGGACGCGAGCGCGCTGGGTGCCGAGCTGCCAGATCCGGATCGTCTTGTCGTAGCTCGATGACGCGAGCTGGGTGCCGTCTGGCGAGAACGCGACGTCCATGACGAGGTCGCTGTGGCCGCGCAGGACGTGGAGCTGCTTGCCGGTCGCCGTATCCCAGACCCGCACCGTGCGATCGCTCATCGCTCCCGCGATCCGGGTGCCGTCGGGAGAGACCGTGATCCGGTTGCGCGCGTAGCCATCGGCGAGCTCGACCACTTGGGCGTGGTCGATGATCGCGAGGCTCCGATCGCAGCGGTCGATGATCAGGCGATCGCGAACCTTGTCGAACTCGGCATACGCGACGCACCACTTGCCGCCCCTGCCGAGCGTGGTGGAGACGCCCTGCGGCGACAGCATGCGGGCCTCGTCACCGATCTGCGCACTGATGCGGCCGTCCGCCGCGAGCGCGAAGCCACGCACCGCGATCGCGCCGTCGATCAGCGTGGTCGAGGTACCCGTGGTCGTGTCCCAGCGGCGCAGCGTGCCGTCGACCGCCGACGAGTACAGCCACTTGTTGTCCGGCGAGAACACGACGCGGGTCAGCGCGCCCTTGTGGCCGACAAGCTTGACCGGCGGGCCCGTGCGTCGGCGGATCTCCATCGACCAGTCGGCGCCGGGAACCAGCAGCAACTCGCCGGTCGCCGACGGCACGCCGGTGCCGAGGCTGCGTTGATCCTCGCCCCACGAGAACAGCTCCTCGCGCTGGCCGGCGGCGATGTTCCAGCGGGCGACCGTCGTCGGCGTGCGGACGATGGCGGTGTCGCCGTCGAGCGTGAGGTTCTCGACCGAGCCGATCTCGGGGAGCGTGCGCGCGTCGGAGCGATCGATCTGCCACACACGCACGCTGCCATCGAGGCTCGCGGTCGCGACCTGGCGCTCGTCGGCGGAGAACCGTGCGCGATAGACATCGTCGTCGTGGCCGCGGAGCACCATCGAGGTTCCGTCGGAGAGCGTCCACACGCGCGCCGTGGTGTCGTCGCTCGCGGTCAGGATGCGCTTGCCGTCGCGCGTCCACTGCAGGGTGTAGAGCGCGTCGGTGTGACCGCGGAGCTCGCGGACCTTGCCGGTCGGCATGTCGATCAGGACGACGTCGTGGGAGTGACCGACGAGCGCCAGCGTCTTGGCGTCGGGCGACCACTGCAGGCCGAGCAGCTTGTACGGGTAGCTCGCGAGCTGCTCGAGCTTGCCGCCGGCGTACGGGACCGACCACACGACCGCGCCATCATGGACGATCACGCGATCGCCGCTCGGCGACATCCCGAGGTAGCTGATCTGCTTCGTCGTCGATCCGAGCGGTCGCTGCACGGCGCCGTCGAGCGCCGCGATCGTGTTCGGCGACGTCATGATCGCCTGCCTGGACCAGTCGCGATCGGCGGCGACCGCCTTGAGCGCACCCTTGGCGCCGACGTAGGTCGCCTCACCGCCGGCGATCGAGACGACATCGAGCACGCCCTTGTCGCGATCGACGAGGACCTTGGTGCCGTCCGGCGAGAACCGCACCGTCATCGCCATCCGGCCCGTGCTCGGGAGTAGCGTGCGCGGCGGACCACCCGCGAGCGGCCACAGCATCACCTCGCCGAGCGTGCCGGCCGTGACCACCGAGGTGCCGTCGGGAGAGATCTCGAGCACCTCGGGGGCGGACGGCGCAGTACCGAGCGCGGTGGAGAGGCCGGTGCGCAGGTCGTACGCGCGGACGACGCCATCGCGCACGGCGACAACGACACGGGTGCCATCAGGCGTGAACACCGCATCGACCGCCCATTCGCCGGGACGGAACACGTGGCGGGCGACACCGAGGGCGATCGCCTCGTCGATCACGTTGACGATCTGCGCGCGATCGTCGTCGGCGATCTCGTAGGTCTTGAGCCACGCCATCGTCGCGGTCGGATCCTTGCGCAGCGACGTCATCGCCTGGAGCAGCACGAGCTCGCGCTTGCGCTTCTCGGCCTGGGACAGCGCATCCTCGGTCCGGCCGCGCTCGTTCTGCGCGATGTTGCGCTCGTGGACGACGCGGCGAAATGATTCGACGCCGACGACGCCGAGCGCGATCGTGCTCGCGAGCGCGACGGCGACGACGCCGCGATGCTGCGCGACCTTCTTGCGCAGGAGCGACCATGCCGAGTACGAGTGCGCGCTGACGAGCTTGCCGGTCTGGTAGCGGCGGAGATCTTCGGCGAGCGCCGTCGCGTTCGGATAGCGCGCCTCCGGATCGCGCGACATCGCCTTCGCGACGATCGTGCCGAGCTCGCCGGGGACCTGCGGCACGGCATCGCCGAGCGGGCGCGGTGGACCCGCGAGCACGCGATCGAGCGTGGCCTGCGGTGTGGTGTCGACGTGGGGCGGCGAGCCTGCGAGGAGCTCGTACAGCACGGCGCCGATCGCGTAGACATCGGCGCGCTCGTCGACGAGCTCGCCGCGCGCCTGCTCCGGGGACATGTACGCCGGCGTTCCGACGACCTTGCCCGACACGGTCGACACGGGGCCCGACCCCGCCGGCGAGATCGCGTCGTCCAGATCCGGCTCGGGCACGTCGCGGCGGCAGTCGCGCGCGAGACCCCAGTCGACCACGATCGTCTCGCCGAACCCGCCGACGATGATGTTCGACGGCTTGACGTCGCGGTGGATCACGCCCTCGCTGTGCGCGTAGCCAACGGCATCGGCGACCGCGATCACGTGCGGCAGGAGGCTCAGACGATCTCGCATCGTCATGCGCTCCGCGATCAGCTCCTTGAGCGTGCGGCCTTCGACGAGCTTCATCACGTAGTACGGATCGCCGCTCGGCCAGCGACCCGCCTCGTGGACCGGCACGATGCCGGGATGCTGGAGGCGCGCGGTGATCAGCGCCTCGCGCATGAACCGCGCCTCGTTCGACTCGTTGTGGCGGAGCAGCTCCTTCACCGCGACGGTGCGCCCGAGGCGCTTGTCGATCGCACGTACGACGCGACCGAGACCCCCGCGCGCGTGCTCACCCACCAGCTCGTAGCGCTCGGGATCGTCCGTCTCGCCGCTGTCGGTGGGCTCCCTCGCAGGCTCACGCTCCGGCGCCATCTCCGACGACGACTCGCGTGGCGCGAGTGTGACGGTACGGTCAGGAACGGGCGGCGGAGGGGGCATCGGGGGGGGATCCAGCGTGGCTCAACCCACCACGCCCAAACGAGATTCCCATGATCGCACCACGGTTGACGCTGTCACGATCGAATTGCAGTGTTTCTGTTCCGGGGTCTCGGTTAGAGTCCGCGGCCATATGAGGATCCTCCCGGCCGCGCTCGCCCTCCTTGCCGCTTGCGGACCCGCAGGTCGCGAGAACGACACGATCGACGCACCGGGCTCCCAGATCGACGCACCTGCGACACCTCTGATGTCGCGGGTGTATGGCCACAGCGGCGATCGCCTCTATCGCCTCGATCCGATGACGCTGGCTCCGACCGAGATCGGCGCGATGACCACCCTCGATGCGGGTCTCCAGGATCTCGCGGTCGACAAAGACGATCGCCTGGTCGGCATCACGCGCACCAAGCTCTACTCGCTGAGCGCGACCAACGGCGCGGCGACCCTGGTTCGCGATCTGTCCGCGAGCGCACAGAACTTCACGAGCCTCTCGTTCGTGCCGGGCGCGACGATGGCCGATCCCGACATCCTCGTGTCGGCGAACAACATGGGCAATGTCTACCGGATCGACGAGACCAACGGCAACGCTGCGATGGTCGGCAACTACGGCATGCACAACGGCATGCAGGTCGTCTCGAGTGGCGATCTGTTCGGCGTCCGTGGCCTCGGCGTGTTCGCGACGGTCGATGTCGGCACCGGCACGATGGACTACCTCGCGCGCGTCGATCCGGCCAACAACTGGAAGGCGACCCCGCTGCCGAACGCGACCGGCTACGACAAGATCTTTGGCCTCGGCTTCTGGGGCGGCAAGATCTACGGCTTCGTCGACGACGGCTTCGATGCCGGCACCGGCAAGCTGATCGAGATCGATCCGACCACGGGTAGCGCGACGATGCTCAACAGCAGCGGCGTCCGCTGGTTCGGTGCGGGCGTCACGACGTCGGCGCCGCTCCTGCTCTAACGGATCGCGAGCATCGCGAACATCAGCGTCCCGACCTCGTCGGCGAGCGCTCGGTTCGCCGCGGGCTGGACATCCGCCGTCGCGACGACGCCACCGTTCTTGCGGGCGATGCACGCGACCTGGACGAGGTGCGGGATCTTGTCCTCCTGCGTGAACCGCACGCTCCACACGACGCCGGCGGCCTTGCTGGTCTCGGGCACTTCGAGCTCGGTGATCAGCGGCGACTTCGCGGACAGCGCCTTGCGCTGCTGGTCGCAGGTCGCCGTGTCGAACGTCCGCGTCGACACCTTGGCGCTCGCCGTCTTCTCGACGTAATCGACGGTATCCGTCGTCGTCGAGCCCGAGAGACTGAACGTCCCCGACAATGCTGGCAGCACCACACTGCGGCCGCTCGGGAACTTCGAGGCGGCGCGCGTCTCGGACGCTGCCGGCGTCGGCACGCGCTTGAGGCGCGGGATCAGCGCGCGCGTGATCGGCGTCAGCTCGGCGACGAGCTTCTTCGCCGCCTTGCGCTGCGCGCGGACCTTGTTGTCGCGCTCGTCGAGCTCTTTCTCGACAGACTTGTACGACGCCGCGGCGTTCGCTTCGAGAAACGCGACCAGGGCCTCGACCTCGCTGCAATACGCGCTGATCGTCGCCTGGCCCGCGGTGAGCTGCTGGAGATCCTTGTCGAGGGCGTCCTTCTCGGAGCCCTCGAGTGTCGCGAGGAGCGCGGTCGCGCCGGTGATCATCTTGGCGCGGCCGCGAACCTCGATCTGACACGCGGCCACTTCCTTCACGAACCCCGGCTTCATTGCCTGCGTCCTCTTGTCCGCGAGGACCGTGGACGTGGACGCGAGGAGGAGGAGAAGCGGAAGCGGTCGCATCGCCCGATTGTAGAACGACCGCGTCGCGAACGCCCTTCGTGGTGCGCCTACGCGCACCGAGCGCCAGCATGCCAAGATGCGCGGCATGAGCCTGGGGCAACGCGCTCGGTACAAGTTCGACAACCTGATGGCACGCGGCGTCGGTGCGCAGATCCTCCTGCTCGCCTTGTTCACGGCGCTGCTCGTCGCGATCACGGTAGGCCTCTTGCTCGCACTCGGGCTCGTGCCCGAGGACGACAAGGGAGCGCGCGACTCTGCGGCGATGCTCGCGTGGAAGTCGCTGATGCACACGATGGACGCCGGCACGCTCGGCGGGGACACCGGGAGCTGGACGTACCTGTTCGTGTTCCTGTTCGCGACGATCGGCGGCCTGTTCATCGTATCCGCGTTGATCGGCGTCCTCAACCAGGGCTTCGGCACGATGCTCGACCAGCTCCGGCGTGGAAAGAGCGTCGTCGTCGAGAACGACCACACGATCATTCTCGGCTGGGGGCCGAAGGTGTTCACGCTGCTGCACGAGCTCGCCGAGGCCAATCGCAACAAGCGCGGCGCTTGCGTCGTGATCCTCGCGGATCGCGACAAGGTCGAGATGGACGACGAGGTCGCAGCCTCCATGAAGGGCGAGAACCTTCGCGTGATCACGCGACGTGGCAGCACGATGTCGACGGACGACCTCGCGCTGGTCAGCCTGCAGACCTCGAAGGCCGTGATCATCCTCGCGGCCGAGATCGGCGAACGTCCTCCGAACGAGTCCGACACGGTGGTGCTGCGCACGCTGCTCGCCGTGAAGAAGGTCGCGGCCGATCATCCATTGCACCTCGTCGCCGAGATCTTCGATCCACGGACCGAGCCGGTCGCGCGCATGGTGGCAGGGGAGAAAGCTGCATTGCTCGTCGCCGCGCCGCTCGTCAGCCGGTTGCTCGTGCAGACCGGCCGGCAGTCGGGGCTCTCGGTCGTCTACACGGAGCTGCTCGACTTCGGCGGGAGCGAGATCTACGTGACGAAGGAGCCGCGGCTCGCGGGCAAGACGTTCCGCGACGCCGCCTTCGAGTTCGGCACGTCGGTCCTGCTCGGTATCTTCACCGCGAAGGGCGAGATGCTGCTGCCGCCGCCGCTCGACCGCAAGCTCACCGCCGATGATCTCGCCGTCATCATCAGCGAAGACGACGACACGATCGTCCTCGACGGTGCGGGCGCGGTCGACGACGACGCGATCAACCCCACCGTCACACGTGCGTCACAGCGCAGCGAGCGTACGCTCGTGCTCGGTGCCAGTCGGCGGCTGCCGCTCGTCCTGCGCGAGCTCGACAGCTACGTCGCACCGGGCAGCGAGACGACCGTGCAGGGCGAGAACGCCCGCGCGAACCTCGAGACGTTCGACACGTCGAAGCTCGCCAACATGAAGCTGATCGTCGACGACGCCGACGTCACGGATCGGTCGGTCCTCGAGGCGCTCGACCTCACGCGCTTTGATCACATCCTCGTGCTGTCCGAGCTGGAGGATCGGACGCAGGAGATGGCGGACGCGCGCACCACGATCACGCTGCTCTACGCTCGCGACATCGCGCGCCGCGCTGGCAAGCGGGTGCCGATGACAAGCGAGATCCTCGAGATCCAGAGTCGCGATCTCGCGAGCATCTCCGAGGCGGATGACTTCATCGTCAGCAACTCGCTGGTGTCCCTGATGATCTCGCAGCTCGCCGAGAATCCGCACCTCGTGCACGTTTTCGAGGAGCTGTTCTCGTCGAAGGGCTTCGAGCTCTACGTCAAGCCGATGAGCCAGTACCTGAACCCGGGCGACGCGACGTTCGGCACGGTGTGCGAGGCGGCGATGCGACGCAACGAGATCGCGATCGGCTATCGCCTCGCGGCGTCCGCGCGCGATCCGGCCGCGGCGTACGGCGTCCGCGTCAATCCGCCGAAGCGCGAGAAGGTCGCGTTCACCGGCAGCGACCACGTCATCGTGCTTGCGGAGGGCTAGCTCAGTCGACGACCGGCTCGTAGAGGTCGGCGATACACATGATCTCGCCGTCGCCGCGCCAATCGGGCGTCGCGGCCTTGAACGCAGCGCGCACGCTCGGTCCCACCGTCATCCAGCACACGGGATCGAACGAGCGGGCGATCACGGCGCCCCGCCACTCGGCGAACCGGAACACCGCCGCGACGCGTTCCTCGACCAGCTTCTCGTTCGTGACCACGCGCCCGCTCTGCTCGGTGTAGGGCCAGCCGTCGATCGTCTTCTCGGCTTCCTCGGGGTCGACGTCGAGGTGTCCGGTCCCGAGCTCGATGCCTAGCATCTGCCCGAGGATCGTCGGATCGCCCGCTGATCCGGGAAACAGTGGTCCCCACGCGACGAGGACAGCGGGATGTGATGGTTTGGGACCCGGGATCATCGCCATGCGCTGGCGGGGATGCTCGACGATCTTCCAGTCTCCGGACAGGTTCAGGCGTAGACGCATCACTCCACCATGAATGCGAGCGCGCTCTGCGAGGGCGCAACGTTGAGAGGGGGAATCGGACGAACGGACGCGACCATCGTGTCGAGCACCGCGACGTGCCCCTCGGGATTCTGGCCCTCGTGATCGAGGCGCATCATGTACATGAACGTCCCATCCTGGAGGAACACGACCTCGGTGAACGTGCGCACACCGTCGAGCCACGCACCGACGAGCCGCCACTTCACGCCGGAGAGTCGCTCCGAGATAGTGATCATCAGTGGCGCCTCGATCGACTCGTTGATGTAGCCGCCCCAGCTCATCTCGTGGAGGTGGCGATCCATCGCACCCGCTGGCGTGTCGGTGAACGGTCGCGCGGGGAACACGGTGATCAGCGCGCGCTCGTTGGGGAACCGAGGCGCCATCCACTCGGCGACCAGCCGGTGGCGGATCTGACCTCCCCATCCCGGCGGTGGCGCGTACGAGTACCAGCGCCGACGCTTGTAGGCGAGGCCGAGTGAAAGGTCGGTCGTCACCCGGTCGACGACGTGTTGGACGGCGATCGACATCACCTGGTCACCGGTACCGAGGATCAGGCGATAGAAGTCTTCGCCGAAGACCACGCCGATTGACAGGCAGCGCTCGCCCTCGGTGATGTGCTGGATCGCGGCACACTCGGCGTCGCGCGTGACGATCGCCTGTTCGCGCCTGGGGTCTGGCGGCGAGAAGCCGAGATCGCGGCGAACGCCTGCGAAGATCGCACCGACTGGCACCATCGGACGCACGCAGTTGCGTACGCGGACCATCGCGAGCGGAATATCGTTTCCCGCCAGCGAGGCCGGGACGTTCAGCTGAAAACCGTCAGACCGGTGCTGAAACGTGGTGTGCGCGGGGAGCGACTCGAGCAACGCCGCCGAAAGCATGCGCCGACGATATCAGTGATCAGGATCCGCGGTCAGCGAGGCATGCCGGGATTGCCGTAGATGCCGCGGATGCCGCGGTCCAACTCGCCAACGCCGCGATTCACGGCTCCCATCGCGCGGCCCGGGGCCGCATGGAGCCAGTCACCCGCCGACTGTGCCCAGCCGTTCGCCGCACCGTTCGGTCCACGCGCGCCGCTTGTCGGGGCCGCGTTGTCCGCGCCGAGCAAGCCACCGAGCGCGGGTCCGAGCTGCGATCCGAGCCACGCACCTCCGGCCATACCGAGTGGTCCGAGCGGCGCACCGAGGACGGCGCCGAGTGCACCGGAACCTGCCGCGATCTCGCCGCCGCGCGTACCCGTCGGCGTGTTGCCGGGGGCGATCCAATTGGAATCGTCGGGACCTGCAATCGCGTTGGTCAGCATGACGGCCGAGCTGCCGATCAAGTCGGCGATGCCACCAGGAACCTGCGAGGCGTCGCCGCCTGCTGCTGTCGCGCCAATGCGACCGGCGGTTCCAATCCCGGAGGCGACAGCGTCGACCGTGCCGAGTGCTTCGGAGACGGCGGGAATCGCGCCGATGCCGCTGTAGATCGCCTGGGCACCGTGGTTGATCGCGCCGTCGCGATCACCAGTGACGCCGTCGTAGACAGCCGCCCCCGTGTGATAGACCGCCGACCCGGCGTTCATGACCTCGCCCACGACCGGGATCGCCCCGAGCGTGCCGGAGGCGGACTCGCCAATAGACATGATGTTGTCGAAAAGTCCCATGGTCATCCTTTTACGGAGAACTCCCGGGCAGGTATTCCCTGCCACGGGCGTGCGCAGAGAAAATCTGCTAAGTCCCTGGATTTTAGCTGAAAATCTTCGAGTCGGTCCACCCATTTCGCGGCGGAATCACCGACGCAAGCTCGCAGAACGTCATGGGTTCGGTCTCCGAACCACATCGGCATCAGCGTCGCGAGGATCTCG
>JANOPP010000630.1:0-15399 GCA_031421915.1 Myxococcales bacterium
ACACGATCTTCTGGATCCGGATGCCGCGCGTGCTCGCGGCGATGCTCGTCGGTGGCGCACTCGCGGCGGCAGGCTGCGCGCTGCAGGCCCTGTTGCGCAATCCACTCGCGGAGCCGTTCACGCTCGGCATCTCGTCGGGCAGCTCGCTCGCCGCGGTGCTCGCGATCCGGATCGGGGTCGAGGCACGGTGGGGTGGCGCGGGAGTCGGAGCGTCGGCGCTGCTCGGAGCGCTCGCCGCACTGTCGATCGTGTGGCGCCTCGCGCGGATCGGGAGGCAGCTGCCGCCTGCGACCCTCGTGCTCGCCGGCGTCACGATCTCGATGTTCTGCTCGGCGGCATCCGTCCTCATCCAGTACACGAGCGACTTCTCCGAGGTCAGCCGCATGCTGCGCTGGATGATGGGCGGCCTCGACTCGATGCAGATGTCCACCGTCGGCTACGCGACGATCCCGATCCTCGTCGGGCTCGTGGTCCTGATCGCGTTCTCGCGCTCGCTCAACGCACTCGCGGCCGGGCCCGAGGTCGCGGCCTCGCTCGGCGTCTCGGTCGCACGCACGCAGGGCATCGTGTTCCTCGTGTCGTCGCTGCTCGTCGGTGCGGCGATCGCGGTCGCGGGTCCGATCGGGTTTGTCGGGTTGATCGTCCCGCACGCTCTGCGCGCGGTGCTCGGTCCGGATCACCGGGTACTGATCCCGGCGTCGGTGTTCGGTGGCGCGGTGCTGCTGATGGTCTGCGACACGCTGGCTCGCACGGTGACCGCGCCCGCGCAGCTACCGACCGGTGCGGTGACGGCGGTGCTCGGCGGTCCGTTCTTCGTGATGATCCTCGTCGGCCAGAAGCGGCGCGCCGCGATGTGGGGACGCGGGTGAGCGATCCCCGCGTCCTGCGGCACGTGATCGAATCGATCACGCCGGCGTCGGCAGCGGACGCGGAGGGCGCGCGGCTGACGATCGCGGCCGCCGGGATGCCGGTGCTCGAGCGCCTCGCGATCACGGTGGCCGGAGCGCAGCACTCGGCGCGCGTGCGCGCGGAGCGGCGGACGATCGTCGTCGCGTGCGGGGATCACGGAGTCGGGGATCCGGGCGTCGCGCTCGGGGCTGCGCATCCGACCGTGGTCGCCGCGAACGCGATCGCGGACGGCACGGCGGCCCTCGCACAGGTCGCGCGTGCGAGCCGGGCACCGATCGTGATCGTCGATGCGGGTGCCCGCGAGAGCGCGTCGATGCCCAGGGTCGCGGTCCAGCTCGGGCGCGGACCTAGCCGCAATCTCCTGCACGAGCCGGCGATGACCATCATCGACGCGGCGCTCGGCGTCGAGGCCGGCATCGCGCTCGCGATCTCGTTGTCGGAGGGCGGCCTCGATGTCCTCGCGATCGGGGCGATCGGGGTCGGTGCGGATGTCTCGTCCCTCGCCCTCCTCGGTGCGGCGATCGGAGCGCCGCCGACCGGGTTCGCCGACGAGGTCGCCGAGCTCGCGGGCGCGAAGGGCGCGGAGATGGCCGGCGCAGGCGGGCTGGAGCTCCTGGCGGCGTTTGGCGGGCCGGACACCGCGGTGCTCGCGGGCCTCATCCTCGCGGCCGCGTCGACCAACATCCCGGTCGTGATCGATGGCTACGCGACCGGCGCCGCCGCGCTGATCGCCGCCGCGCTCGCCCCCGACGTGAAGGGCTACCTCGTCGCCGCCCACGCGGGGACGTTCACGATGCCGCGGATCCTCGCGCACCTCGGCCTCGCGCCGGTGTTCGAGGTCGGCCTCGGCCATGGCGAGGGCACCGGCGCCGCGATGGTCCTGCCCCTGCTCGATCAAGTGGCCGCGCTGGCAACTCGGGGGTAGCCTCTGGGACGTGGGGGAGCGACGGCGGCATACGGGGACGTTCGAGGCGGAGCGCACGACGGGCTCGCACGAGGTGCTCGATCGCCTGTTCGTCTACGGCACGATGCGCCAGGGCCAGACGGCGCGCTCGCTGATCGCGAACTCGATCACCCGCAGCGTGAAGGCCCACACGGCGGGATCGATCTACTCGTTCCCGATGGGCTACCCCGGGTTCTCCGAGGCGGACGCCATGGGCAAGGTCATCGGCGAGGTCGTGTGGCTGACCGAGCTCCCGGCGACGTTCGGCCTCGTCGATGCGTACGAGGGCCAGGACTTCGCGCGAGTCATCACGCAGGTCACGCTCGAGACCGGCGAGCAGGTGTGGACCTGGATCTACACGCTCTCGGATCCCGCGGCCGTGAAGCACGGGACGTTGATCCCGGACGGTGACTGGGTGCGGTTCTGGAACGAACAGCAGTAGTCAGACGTCGGAGAAGTCGAGGTCTTCGTCGAGCGTCTCGAAGTTGACGGTCTGCATGTCGTGGAGCGACGGCCGCTTGGACTCGGCGTCCTCCTGCCGAGCGCGCACCATCTTGCCGGTCTCGACGATGCTCGAATCCGCGACCTGCGTGCCATGCAGCGTCGATGCGATCAGCTCGGCCAGTGCCTGCGGATCTTGCCCACCCCGAACCTCGATCTCGATCATGAGGATCCATCTATCAGGGCGGGGCCGGAATCGTTTCTCGACGGTGCTCACAATCGCTGCTGACCCGGCTTCGCAATCCCTACCCGGCTGAAATCACCCAGCTAGTTTTTACGCAACCGAGCGTGGGCGGTGCCGATAGAGGCTCTCATGAAGCTCACGAACCTTGCCGCCTCCCTGTTCCTCCTCTCCACCACCGCCTGCGGCGCCGTCGTCGACCCGAGCGATGACCCGACCACCGATCCCACGTTCCCCGGTGGGCCCGTGCTCGAGGAGCCGCCCGTCAACGGCGATGTCGAGGAGCCGCCGATGGTCACGCCGGCCGCGCTGATGATCGAAGCGCCTCGCGCCGCGACCACGCCGGGCTCGTTGTTCGCGATGACGTTTGCCAGCGGCGCACCGATCGAGAACCTCGTCGTGCAGGAGCAGCGCGGCCGGATCGATGTCGTCGAGCAGACGTTCACCACGGTCCGCGCCGAGGAGATCCAGCTCGCCGTCGAGCTCGCGGCTCCGACGGGCACGTACTCCCGCACGCTCGTCAGCGATGTCCTCAAGAACAACGTCCCGTTCGGCGATCGCGTGCTGTGCGAGTCGTTCAGCGTCGCGACCTACGACCCGCGCTGCGAGTCGGCGCTCCCGTCGTCGCGCGAGATGCCAGGCACCGGCGCGATCTCGACGTCGAAGTGGAACGTCACCGTTCTCGACTCGGTCACGGGCATCGCCCTGGGGACCTGCACCGGCGCAGGCGTGAACAAGGTGACCTGCGTCCTGCCCGCCCGTGCAGGCGCGAGCTATCAGATCATCGCGTCGGCTCACGGCTTCGCGAACCTGTGGGATGGCAGCCCGAGCCTCGGGCCGTACACGGTCGGCACGACCAACTTCGTCGGTGCCTACGCCACGCAGTCCGAGTGGCAGTGCTGGGACTTCCCGACCTCGGGCAACTCCGTCTACTGCGGCGGGCGGTACGAGTTCATCCGGTTCACCGCGATCGACCGCGCACGGCTCGACTTCGACCCGATCACGATCCGGATCACGGCCCATGGCAGCACCACCGCAATGGCGACGCCGGCGCTCATCTGGGACGCGGGCAACGACGACGTGCCCGGATCGACCTACTGATGGCTCAGATAAAAAAGTGACCGAGGACCGCCATCGACAGGGCGGCAAGTGCAGCAGCGATCGTTCCGAAACCAACCTTGCAGGTCGGGTTCGCATAGGACAGGCGGGTACTCACAGGCCCGACTTTCGCCGTTTGCCGAAAATGATCAAGTTCCCGGATCGGCGATCGTGAGCGAGTAAGTTGTCGAGCAATCTCGATTGGTTCGATCGCAAACCCGATGCCGTCTGCCGTCGCCAGGAAGTTGACGCGGATTCGGGAGCAGGATCCGGAGCGGTTCAGGAGCCGCGGGCTTGTTTGATGAGCCGCAGGTACGACGCGGAGATCCGCTGCGCGAGATCGGTGACCTCGGTGACGAGCGCACTGGGCGGCGGGCCACCGAGCGTGTGCACGTAGATCAAGTTGACCGCGCGCTGCTTCACCATGATCGGGACCACGAGCACGGTGATCGGCTCCGGCGAGACGTTGAGCGCGGACCACAGCTGGACCTCGACCGGCTTGGCCGCGGACGGTGGCTCACCAAGGAACGGCTCCCCTGCATCGTGCGCGGACTGCAGCGACGACGCGCCACCGAGCGGGAGGGAGAGGTCCTCGATCTGCGTGCGCAGGCGCGTGGGCGGAGCGACGTAGCCGCGCCAGCCCAGGGCGTTGCCGTCGCGGATCAGGAACATGACGAGCGCGTCGCAACGGCCCTTCGCGTAGTCGATCATCGCGTCGGCGATCTGCTCTCGATGGGTCGCGGTGTCGATGCGCTCGCAGGCTGCGCCGTAGGTGATCGCGTGGGCGACCGAGGAGCCGAGCGTCATCTGCGACGAGGTCCGGCGGCGGCGCGGCTCGAGGGTGAACGCCGGCGGCATGACCATGCCCTGGGCCGGCTGTGACCGGCGGCGATCATCCGGCGGCGGCTCGGGCTCGGCGTCGCTGAGCGGGCGCCCCGGACGGACGAACCGAGCGCGCCGCGGCTGCCCGAACAGCTTCTCGAGGTAGTAGAGGGCGCGCAGCTCGGGGACGACGTAGGGCGTGATCTTCGCGCCGAGCTTCTCGGACAGCTCGGTGATGGCGACGGTGTCGGTGGGATCGACCATCGCCACGGACAGGGCCTCGGTGTTGCCGAGATCGCCGAGCGGGATCGCGCGCAGGCGGTGGGCGTCGTCGGAGCCGAGCTTGTCGAGGAGATCGAGGTCGGCGTTGTCGAGCTGCGGCTGCGATGCGAGCGGATAGCCGGTCAGCTCGGCGAGGTACGTCGAGAGCAGCTCGAGGTCGATGAAGCCGAGCTCGACGAGATTGGTGCCGAGGCGACCGCCGTAGAGCACCTGGTTACGCAGGGCGCCCTCGAGCTGTGAGAGCCCGATCGCGGCGTTGCGCAGCAGCAGCGTCCCGAGCTTCATCCCGCCGTCAGCATACTACGCATAGCGCGTGGGATCGGGGACGCCGGCCTCGGCGAAGCCCTTCTTGCGGAGCGCACATGCATCGCACCGCCCGCACGCGGCGTCACCGATCGGGTCGTAGCAGGAGTGCGTGATCGCGTAGTCGATCCCGAGCTTCGTACCGAGCTGGATGATGCCGGCCTTGGTCAGCTCGATCAGCGGAGCGTGGACCGTGAAGCCCCCGCTGCGGGTCGCGACCTGCGCCAGCGCCTCGAACGCGCGCACGAACTCCGGGCGACAGTCGGGATAGCCGCTCGCGTCGAGGACGTTGACGCCAACGTAGATGTCGCGCGCACCGAGGGTCTCCGCCCACGCGAGAGCCAGCGAGAGGAGGACCGTGTTGCGCGCGGGGACGTACGTCGACGGGACATCGCCCGGCGCGCCGATCTCGTCGAGCGAGCGATCCTTGGGAACCGCGATGCCCGGGGTGGTCAGCGCCGAGCTCGCGAGCGGGGACAGGTCGACCTCGACGACGCGATGATCCGTGACCCCGAGCACCGCAGCGACGCGACGAGCGGCGGCGAGCTCGACCTCGTGCAGCTGGCCGTACTTCACGGTGAGCGCGTGGCAGGTGAATCCAGCGGCTCTGGCGACAGCCAGCGCCGTCGACGAGTCGAGGCCGCCCGAGAGCAGCACCACGGCGTGAGGCATGGCAGCATCCTAGCGTGGACGAGCGGAGGCTGCCGCGCTGGGTGCCGACCGTCGCGGTGGGAGTCGCGCTCGTCTCGCTCGTCGCGTGGTCGTTCGCACAGCGCTGGTCGATGCTGAACGAGTCGCCGTTCCCCGTCGGGATCGACGGCTACTTCTATCCGATCCAGCTGCGCGCGCTACTCGAAGGTCAGGGGCTCGCGTATCCGGCGTCGCCGCTCGCGTTCTATCTGATGGCGCCGTTCGCGGCAGCGACAGATCCGATCGTCGGCGCCAAGCTCGGCGCCGCATTCTACGGTGCGCTCGCGGCACTGCCGGCCCATGGCATCGGGGCGCGGCTCGGCAAGAGTCGGGGTGCAGGGTTGATCGCGGCGGTGCTGATCGCGACGAGCGCGGGCTCGCAGTTCCTGACGTTCGAGTTCGTGAAGAACGGCATCGGCATCACGCTCGCGTTGACCGCGCTGTGGCTCGTGCTGCGCGCGCTCGAGAAGCCGACCGGGTTCCGGATCGCCGCGGCGGTCACGGCGATCCTCGCGGCGTTCCTCGCGCACAAGATGGCCGCCGGGCTCGTGATCGTCGTCGGCGTTCCGGCAGCGCTCGGCGAGGCCGTCGGGCGCGGCGTGCTTCGCGGGCGCCGGCTGATGTACGTGATCGGCGCGCTCCTCGTCCTCGGCGGCGTCGCAGTCGTGATCGGTTCTGCGTTCCCGGAGCGGTTCCTGTCGACGGCGGATGTCGCGCTCGTGCAGAACATGTTCACGAGCGAGGCGATCTGGTCGGCGCCCGCGATGCGCACCGAGAGCTTCTCGCTACCGATGGGACACGAGGCGATGATCGGTGGGCTCCTCGCGTGCATAGCGGTGATCGTCCTGCAGCGCCGGGTGCAGGCGAAGCTCCGCGAGGCCGACGAGCTCCTGCCCGTTCGCTCGTCGGGCGAGCGCTGGGCGACCTGGATGATCGTCGTGCTCGCGCTCGCGATCGCGCTGCCGTGGATCCGCGTCTCCGATCCGCAGGGCCTCGGGATCCGGATCCGGATCGTCGCGTTCGTGCCGATGGCGCTGTGTGCGGCGATCGTCGCGCGCGCGATCTATCTCCCGATCGGGTTCGCGCTCGTGCGGTTGGTCGAGGCGCGCTGGTGGCGCGTGATCCGCGAGGGCGCGTTCGTCGCCGTCGCACTCGTGATCGCGCTCGCGATGCCGCGCGAGCGCACGGCGGGTCGGATCCTGGCGCACTCGGCGATGATCAGCGCCGTGAATGCCGTCGCCGGTCGCGTGCCCGCGGGCGACACGGTGATCGTCCCCGAGCGGCACATCGCGTACATGGTCGCCTGGTACGCGCGCGTTTCCGTGCGGATGCGTCCCGAGAGCGCACCGCGCGAGCGCCGGTGGCGGCTGATGCCGCTCGCGTTCATCGGGACGGGACCTCTCGAGCAGGCGCTGATCGCCGCGCGCAAGGAGCCTTCGATCATGGCGCCGATCGGGCTGCACCCGCGGCATCCGAATGGCTTCGTCCTCGTCGCAGAGCCGACGTGGGAGTGGGCGCTCGCTCGGCTCGAGCCGAAGCTGCGCGCGTATTACGAAGCCTGGCCGACGATCTAATCGTCGGACTTCTTGATCGTCGCCTTCGCGCCCGGAAGCGGCTCGGGCTCGACCTTCTCGCTGCGATCGGCCGGGACGTGATCCTCGGGCGCGTCCTTGCCCATCATCCGCTTGATGAGCGGAGCGACGGCGAACAGCGCCGCCGACATCACGAGGGCAGCACCGATCAGGAACTTGAACAGGAACCCGTAGCCGCTGCCCGCCGAGATCGCGGTCGCGCGACCGGCGAGGTAGATGCCGATCGACGTGCCGAGGAACCACGTGCCCATCACCATGCCGGCGAGGCGCTTGGGCGCGAGCTTGCTCATGCTCGACAGACCGACCGGCGAGATGAACAGCTCGGCGCAGGTGTAGAGCAGGTACAGCGTCATGAGGTAGCCGCCGCTGACCTTCTGCGACGCGGCCACGCCCTCGGCCGGGATGATGCTCGGCACCGTCGACAGCGTCGGCAGCATGATCACGAACGAGAGCGCGACGAACACCATGCCGATCGCGAACTTGTTGACGCTTGTCGGCTCCTTCTTGGCCTTCGCGAGCTTGACCCACATGAACGCGAACAACGGTGCGAGCGCGACGATGAAGAAGCCGTTGACGCTCTGGTACAGCGACGCCGGGATATTGATGCCGAACAGCTCGCGATGCGTGAGGTCCTTCGCGAACAGGTTCAGCGTCGTCGGTGCCTGCTCGAAGATGCCGAAGAAGCCGATCGCACCGAGGTAGAGCGGGATCATCGCGAGGATGCCGCGCTTCTCCTTGGCATCGCGAGCGGACGAGTAGAGGCCGTAGAACAGCGCGACAGACCCCAGGACGAGGCCAATGCCCATCGTGTTCGTGATCGCCTCGCGCGACGGCACGACGATGACGATGAAGGCGCCGATCGCGGCGAGCACGACACCGATCGCGATCAGGACCGTGCGATCGCGCTGCGCGCGCGAGGCGTCGGTCGGGATGTTCGGGTGCTTGCCGGCCTCACCGAGCCAGCCCTGGCCGAGCGTGTACTGGATCAGACCGCCGATCATGCCGAGTGCGGCAGCGCCGAACGCGAAGTGCCAGCACAGGTTCGGATCGAGGCCCCAGCCGGCGATCACGCCGCGGAACCACTCGTCCTTGAGGCCTTCGCCGGCGAGGTAGCCGCAGACGAACGGCGCAGCAGTCGCGCCGATGTTGATGCCCATGTAGTAGATCGTGTAGCCGGCGTCGCGACGCAGATCGCCGGGCGAGTAGAGCTGGCCGACGATGGTCGAGATGTTCGGCTTGAGCAGGCCGGTTCCGAACGCGATCAAGATCAGGCCGCAGTAGAACGGGAGGTCGTGGGTCGAGGGCAGTGCGAGGAGCGCGTTGCCAGCGGCGATGCCGACGCCGCCGATGAACACGCCGCGGCGCTGACCGACGAACCGGTCGGCGATCCAGCCACCGGGGAGGGAAAGCAAATAGACCGAGGCACCGAACACGGCCATCACGGAGCCAGCCGGGCCGTCGAGCATTCCCTTGCCGCCGACGTCGACCGGGGCAGTCAGATAAATGATGAGGAACGCGCGCATCCCATAATACGAGAACCGCTCCCACATCTCGGTGAAGAACAGCGTCGCGAGTCCGAGCGGGTGCCCGAAGAAGGCGGTGTCGCGGTCACGTGCCATGGCGGGCGCACACTAGACCAAGACTCCTCGGGAGGGGAGTGCAGAAACCTGCGCGTTCCACCGGTGCGACGCCCCTTTGGTCGCACCCCGAGACGCCAGGTCGCGAACAGCCAGGAACGCGCGCTTGCAAACGGCTGGGGATTGGGAAAGATCCCGCTCCATGTCGAAGACCTTGTGGGCGGTCGCCGCCGCCGTGCTCGTTTCAGCGTGCACCCCCGATGCTCCGAAGTTCGCCTTCAAGCACGGCGAACGCCGCGGCAAGCTGGAGTCGAACGGGCTCCGGTTCATTCTGATGCCGGACCCGAGCACGCAGCTCGTCGAGGTCGACATTCGATACGAGGTCGGCTCGAAGGAAGATCCGCAGGGCAAGGCGGGTCTCGCGCACCTCGTCGAACACATGATGTTCCAGCTCAAGCCGGACGGCCCGACGACGCCGCCGCTGATGCAGGCCATCGGCGACATCTCGACGTTCTTCAACGCGTACACGAACTGGGACTCGACCCACTACATGACGACGGCGCGCGCCGAGAACCTCGACGGTCTCCTCAAGATCGAGGCGATGCGTCTGTTCTACGGCTGCCAGACGATCTCGAACGACGAGTTCCTCCGCGAGCGCGAGGTCGTTCGCAACGAGATCCGCCAGCGCGGTGGTACGGCCGAGGGCCAGATCCCGCAGCTCGTGATGTCGACGGTCTATCCGAAGGGCCACGCGTACGAGCGGATGATCGGCGGCGACGACACCAACCTGACGACGATCACGCTCGAGGATGCCTGCAAGTTCATCAAGGACTTCTACACGCCCGATCGCGCGACGCTGATCATCGCCGGTGGCATCGAGATCGACCCGACCATCGAGGCAATCAGCAAGTGGTTCGGCAAGCTCGAGAAGCGCGCGGGTGCGCCCGTGACCAAGGTCGAGCCGATCCAGAGCACGGGCGAGAAGAAGCAGTTCGATCTCGATGTCGAGCGTCCGAGCGTTCACATCGCGTGGGCGCTGCCGCCGGGCAACACGCCCGAGGGCGAGGCTGCGTCGTTCGGGATCGGCAATGCGTGGGGCCGCATCGCGAGCAAGGGTCGCGAGTATGACTTCGCGTACTCGGTCGACGGCGGCATCCTCGGCGGCAAGCTGTCGCCGGTGTTCGTGATCTCGATCGAGCTCAAGGGCATGGGCAAGCTCGACGAGGCGCTCGAGTTTGCGAGCAAGGCGGCGAAGCAGGCGTACCGCGGCTTCGACGAGGGCAGCTACCTGCAGATCGAGGAGTGGAACAACCAGCAGAAGGCCAGCTTCATCGAGGGCATGGAGGCGCTCCAGGCGCGGACCAACGTCATCGGTGATCTCGTGCAGTTCTCGAAGGACTTCGACTTCGACTCGAGCGAGCTTTACCTCTTCCACGAGCTCGACAAGATCTCGAAGTTCGACGGTGCCCGCGTCGGCGCCGCGGTCAAGAAGTGGATCGATCCGGACAAGGCTCGGATCATCGTGATCAAGCCGAACAAGGAAGGCCTCAAGGGCGACAAGCGCAACACCAAGGTCAAGTTCGAGGTGAAGTCGCACGAGCAGATGGTCCTGCCCGACGTCGATCCTCGCGAGGCGAAGCGTCCGGTCAAGGTCGCGGCGGAGCTCAAGGCCCTCCAGGGTGCGCAGCGGTTCCAGCTCGGCAACGGCATGAACGTCGTGCTGCTGCCGATCAAGTCGATGCCGCTCGTCGCGGCGCGCCTGATCTTCAACAACGTCGGTGAGGCGCTCAAGCCGGACAGCCCGGTGCTCGCCGCCGGCGCCGCAGACTTCCTCAGCCTCCCGCGGGACTCCGATGCGTTCGCACGCACCGGCATCAACGTCGGCTGCCGCGCATCCGAGGACGCGACGGTCTGCGCCACGAGCGGCATCAACATCTACCTCGACGTCATGGTCAAAGGCCTCGAGCGCCTCGTGAAGGCCGGCACGTATGGCCAGGAGGGCATCGAGCGCTGGCAGAAGTCCGCGCGCGAGTCGATCAAGACCAAGGCCGCGCAGCAGGAGAACGAGTTCACGCGCCAGATCCTGACGGCGCTCTACGGCCCCGATCACCCGTACACCAAGGTCGGCGTGCTGACGCCCGAGGCGATCGGCAAGATCAGCAAGGACGGCCTCGACGACTTCCGCAAGAGCCACTACTCCGCCGGCAACGCAACGCTCGTGATCGTCGGCGACTTCGAGATGAAGGCGGCCGAGAACCTCGTGCGCTCGACGTTCAGCGAGTGGGGTAAGGGCAACGTCGACAAGCCGGTCGATCCGACCCCGTTCAAGCGCACGGGCCCGGGCTACATCGGCGTCATCGGCAAGGAAGACCCGCAGCTCAACATGGCGATCGGCTACCCGGCTCCCGCCGGCGTCGATGGCCAGCAGGGCGCGCGCATGGTCCTCGCCGAGATGGTCAACACCCGCGCGGGCGACGTCCGCTTCAAGCTCGGCTCGACATACGGCGTGTACGCGGGTCGCTCGCCGAAGAAGGGCCCCACGGCGTACCAGATTCGCGGCACGGTCGACGCAGAGCGCGCCGGCGAGTCGATCCGCGCGCTGCGCGACGGCATCGACATCCTGCGCAAGGGTGGCGAGCAGTTCGACATCGACTTCGTGCGCGCGCGCCGCAAGATCATCTCGAACCTGCTCGGTGAGTCCACGGTGACCGGCGAGCTCGCCGCGCGCCTCGGCTTCATGTCGACGTTCGAGCTGCCGGCGACCTACTACAACACGCTGCTGCAGCAGATCGCAGCGGTGTCCCCGGCGCAGGTCCGCGCGCTGATCGCCAAGGAGCTCGATGCGAACAACGAGGTGATCGTGCTCCTCGGTTCGAAGTCGCAGCTCGACAAGGCGTTCAGCGAGGCCGGCATCAAGGACGTCAAGCTCGTCGAGCCCGAGTACAAGTAGTCGCTACTTCTCCGGCGGCGCTTCGGGGAGTCCCATCGCGCCGCGGACGATCCGGAACTCGGGCGTCCACACGCTCGCGCGATCGCGGACCGTCAGCGTGTGAGTGGTTGCCTCGCCGGGCGTCGCGGCGAGCACGTCGACCATCACGAGGACGTCCTTGCCCGCGCGCGGGACGATGTCCCAGTGCTCGCGCAGATGGAGCCCGAGCTCCTTCGTCGCGGCCGTGACCCGGTCTTGCTCCAGCGCCGCGGTCACGACGATGATCTCGCCCCCGGGCGCGAGCAGTCGCTGCGCCGCCTCGAGGTAGTCCTCGACACCCCCGCGAACCTCGAACCGACACGGCGTCGCGTGCGGCTTCGCCGACTCCGTCCCCGTCCCGCGCGGGAAGTACGGAGGCGTCCCGGTCACGAGACTGAACTCTCCGAGGCCCGTCACCTCGCGCAGATCGCCGTCGATGATCCGGCACCGTTCCTCGACGCCGTCATACGCGATCGATCGCCGCCCCATCGCCGCGCGATCCGCCTGTGCCTCGATGCCGACCACCTCGGCGTGCGGCAGCTTCCACGCGACCATCAACAGGACGCTGCCGAGCCCACACCCGAGATCGAGCGCCCGGATCGCCTGCTCGGGATCTCTCCGCCGCGTCGCGATCCACGCGGTCACGAGATCATCGAGGCTCCAGCGATGTCCGACCAGCTTCTGGAAGATCCGCCAGTCGCCCGTCAGAAAGCACAGATCCTCGTCGCCCTCGGGCTCGAGGTCGTCCCTGCCCTGCGCCCCCGCCGGCTTTGGCCCCGGCGCGATCCACCCGGCGGGCCTCCGTGCCTCGCGAATGATTCCGCGCCCGGTGGCCGACATGCGCCCGAAGCATACGACGCCCAGAAACACACTCCGACCCGCATCCGAAAATGGGGTCCGAGTGCTTTTCGCCGCACAGCGAGGAAGGCACTCCGACCCCCTTTCCGCGCCGGGCGAGCCACATCATGTGATCTCAACGAGTTGCGACGAGTACGTATCGCGTGATGGACGGGCAACCACGGCCGAGTGCCTCCGATAGGAGGCCATGCGAACTGCGACAGAGCATCGGCGTCGCCAGAACGAGAAGGAGTTGATGGCGGCTAGTTACCCGGCACGCGACGGTGGCGATCCGTGGGGGCTCGAGCTCGCCAATGGTTCGCCTCAGCCGGCAATCGACAACCTCGCCCGATGGCATGGGACGGATCTCTCGGTTTCTGGGACGCCCGCTGATCCATCGGCGCTGCTGCCCTGGATGGATGACCTGACGGAGACCGTCGGTCCATCGAACAAGGGCCCGGCAAACGAGGTCGCGGACTCGGCGACGAGCGCGAGCGCGCAACCGTGGTTCGCTGCGCCGAGCACGATGCACGCCGACGCGGGCGGAGCGGTGGTTCCGCTGGCTCACGGCAGCCGCGAGATCAAGGTTGAATGGGGCGAGGGCGCGATCACCGGCGGTATCGTGCTCACGCTCGAGGCCGGGCAGACCGGCGCTCCGCTGGGCGACAGCGGGTTCAAGATGCTCGAGAGCACGGCCTCGACCAAGCTCAACGGCTTCGCCCGGCGGCTCGAGACGTCTCTGATGACCGGCGAATTCGACGCGGAGATCTTTGAAGGGTTCAAGCTCGCGTTCGAGACGAACCTCGCCACCGTGGGCGTCGAAGGAGACGAGCTAGACGTCGATCTGCTCTCGTTCTCCGTCAAGGTGGTCGGGGACGCGACGAAGCTGATCGGTGCGCCGTCCGGTACGACGGTCTCGCTCGACGGACGACTCACCTTCTCGCTGGGCGGAAAGCTCGCCGCCAAGCTCGCCTCGTTCGCGGCCGCGCAGGCGGAGCAGAAGCTGCTCCTCAAGCAGATGGCCGATCTCACGGGCGAGCTCGACGACCACGCGAAGCAACTCAAGGCGGCGAGGAAGGAGCTCGAGGGCCTCGAGAAGGCGGGGAAGAAGCTCTATCCGGAAGCGGGCAAGCTCCGCAAAGCGATCCAGGTCCACGAGGCGCACCTGGCGACCAAGTCGCACGCGCTGAAGCAGTTCGGGAGCAAGCTCGGTGGCGCCAAACGGAAGGCGGCCGAAGCGATCACAAAGGTGCGTGGGAAGATCGCGAAGAAGATCGCGCAGGCGATGGAGAAGAAGGCCGTGATGATGGTCGCGAAGGGCCTCTCGAAGCTCGTGCCCGTCCTGAACATCGTGTCGACGATCATCGATGTCGTCGAGATCCTGGGCCTGCTCGGCCGCCTGATCTCCGGTGACCATGGCGGGACCGGCGGAGACGAGACAATGGAAGCGAACAAGCACGACGACGGGGGCACGGCTGCGAACGACGCGTCGGACACGGACGCCGGCACCGTGCCGAAGGCCGACGCGCCCACGCTGACGGATCTATCGCCCGCGGCAACGGCGATCCTGCAAGCCGTCACGAAGAAGGGCGCCGGCCACGGGCTCGACGTGGATCAGCGCGTGATGATCGGCCTTCTCGTACCGCCGGATCTGACCCAGCAGGAGCTTGCCGCGGTGATCGCGGAGCTGACCGGCAGCGGCGAGAAGATGACGACGCCTGAAGACGTGATCGCCGCGATCGACACTGCCGTGCGGTCGGTGCGCGATCGCACGCGCACACAGGAGATCCGGGTGAACGGCGTGCCGGCGTCGCGCGACGGGGACGCGGATACCGACGCCCACGCCGACCCGACGACCACGACCGATCGAACGCCGTCCCCGAGCGCCCGCAAGGAGGGGCCGATCACGTCACCGAGTCAGGTCGCTTCCGCACTCGACATCGTGAAGACCGGCAACGCGAACGTGATCAGGACCTGGTTCGAGCTCGAGGGTGACGCGTTGGTCATGAGCCCGACGGGGCGCGCGTGGAAGAGCGCTCATACCAGCACGATGATCGCGCCGAACATCCAGTTGCTCACAGTCACGCCCTCGATCCGACCCACCGATACAGGAATGTGGGACCTCTCGATCACCTTCGTGGTCAAAGACGGCAGCAGCCGCAAGAGGCTCACCCACCGCTACTTCGTGACGATGAAGGGCTACGAGGGGGTGCGCACCGGCACCATCTCCGAGCTTTCCTACGAGCAATACACGCTCATCGAGCTGTGAGCGCGCACCGGATCCCGTCCGTAGTGTCAGGGAAGGTGCCCCAGCGGCGCTTCGCGAGCAGCTCGCTGCCGTCATCACCGGCACCTGCGCCGCGCACGAGACGGCCCGGCCAGCACTCGACCACGCCCTCCGAGCAGACCTCCTTGCACTGCGTCGTGCGCTTGGGGTCCGTGCACGGCTCGCTCGCGCAGGTGAAGTCGAGCGTGTAGCAGTCGGCCACCCACTCGCTCCTGTTCCCGCCCATGTCGAGTGCACCAACCGGCGACCGATCCTCGGGGAAGCTCCCCGGCGCAGCGAGCCGCCCGCGGTTGGGTTCGATCGCGCCGAAGACGTTGGCCACCCGCGGATGGAGCTCGTTGCCCCAGGAATAGGTCCGGTCCTCACCGGTCGCGGGATCGTGGCGTGCGGCGAGCTCCCACTCCGCTTC
>JANOPP010000631.1:0-2552 GCA_031421915.1 Myxococcales bacterium
TGCTATTCGCCTTTCAGACGCACAGTCTATTTGCTTCGGGCAACACCGAAGTCCACCTCTCGTACGCGCCCTTTTGGCAAACGAGCGAGCAACCATCTCTGCGCTGGAATCTCGTACCATCTGTGGCAGGCGGTCGACAGCGCGATTATGATTACGAGCATAGTCATCTTCGCAACGAGGCCTCGGACCGCCTCCGCCCCAAAAATCGCTGTGGCCGTGTAGAGGACCGGTATGTGGAGCAAGTAGACGCTGTAGGAGATCTTTCCGAGAAAGACAAGTGGGCCAAATGACAGCATCGACCCTCGATCATTTAACACGGTTGCAGTGACAGCGAACAGCGACGTAACAGCGAACGCCAGATAGAACCATGGAGTAGGGACTCGAACGAAGAACAGTGCCAGCAAGAGACCCATCAGCACGGGTTCTGATCGACGGACTAGAGGAACCGGGAAGCCATATCGGGCCACCACTAGGCGCGATGCAGCACCCATCGCGAAGCCAGCAGCGCCGCGCACCAAACCGACATTCAGGACAGAGAAGTAGTTCTCGTTTGATTCAAGATTCTTGAGACCCATCAGTGCGTACGTAGCTGACGCACACACAGCGAGGACTATCCAGTCGAATTTGTACTTCCGCCGAATAACAGAATAGAACACTAAAGACATGACCATCTCGACTGAGATCGACCAGCTCGGAACGTTAAAGTCCCATTCCTGGGGCGGCAAACCGATATTCTGCAGCAGCAGCATGCTCTGTGCGACTATACTCCAGTCAATAGGCTGCGATTGTTGCCAGAAGAGTAGGAGCACCCAGAGTAGCGTAAGGGCGTGTAGAGGATAGAGCCGCGCGACTCGTCCTCGAAGGAGATCAATGAATGAGCGACGTCCCAAGTAATATGATTGCGTTAGCACGAAGCCTGATAAGGCAAAGAACACGTCAACGGCCAGTCCAAAGTTGACGTGAAGCCCGAGCTTGTTGGTTACGGTGTTCAAACCAAAATGACCAACGCAAACGAGAACAGCTAGAATGCCTCTTAACCCTTCGATAGACAGAAGTTTATGCTGAATCATACGAGGTTTTGCTTGTAAGGTTGTCGAGAGGCTAAGGCGCCATCTGAGCTTCCCAGTGCGCTTTCAAGCGGTCATCGCAAGAGCGATGTGAGTACCTCAATTGGTGTACGCCACCCACCTCCTTGCCACCGTCCCACGCGAGCGAGCCAAAGTGCGACCGGCAACGTCCGGGTCACCATCCTCAAGGCGTCTCGCGCGAGTCGACGGTTTGACGGCCGCACCGGCATGACGAAGCGTGACTGCCGTTCGAGCGCCGTGGCGATCGTCGATTGGCCGCGCCTGCCGCGGACCAAATCGCCTTCCCAGTGGCTGTGGACGTCGTCGACTTTGGCGGGACGCGCCGCGAGCAACACGATGTCGACCACGGTTCCGGTGCCAGGGACGAATCCGTGCGCTCGGCCTTGAGTCCGATCAGTGCGCAGGTGCTTTGCCGAGATCGCCCGCAGTCTGCCTCGACCCTTGACGTGGAACGCATGATGGCTTGTTTCGTTTGACGCGCGCAGCGCGAGGTCGGCAGGATGTTGGGGCACCACCGCGCCACAATCTGTGGAGGCGACCACAGATAGTGCAAATCAGCGTCGACGGCGGCCGTCCCATCCTCCATTTGCAGCCACACCCCGGGAAATGGTCTAGGCATTACGTCGGATGCCCCTGCACCACGCGCTTTGCGTCGGGTCGCTCACCCGAAACGGGCTTGGCAGTCCGCAACTCTATGGGAATGCAAGCATGCCTCTACAGGCCTTCCTGAAGATCTCGGATAACCTGGACGAACCGCTGACCGCACACGTCGTCGCTGTATCGCGCTGCCGTGTCGCGCGCAGCGGATGACATCCGTGAGCGCAATGCGCGATCGTTCACGATTCGCTGGATTGCCTCCTCGATCGCTGCGGCGTCGCGCGGCGGTACGATCAGTCCGTCGACGCCGTCGGTCACGACGGATCCACTGAATGCGGTTGTTACCACGGGCACGCCAAACGCAAGCGCCTCAAAGACCGCGCTCGACGAGCCTTCAGTGAGAGAGGGAAGGCAGAAGACGTCTGCTTTCGAAAGCTCTTCATCCATGCGCTTACGGTCCAGTACACCGAGGAATTTCAGGCTTGCGACCTCCGGTTGTTCGCGCACCTGAGTCGAGGCCTCCCCTGCGACAAATACCCTTACCTCACCCGTGCTGTGCCTGAGCTTCTCTGCAGCAAGTCCCAAATAGGGAAGTCCCTTTCGCGGGACACTTTGACCGGCGAAAAGCACCCGTCCTCGAACCGTCCTTGCCGCTATCGGAGCGATGCCGCCAGCACCGTACGGAGTTATGCGGACTCTCTCTGGATTGAACTCGGGAAGACTAGCGAGGTCATCAGAGACTGTCTTCGAAGGGCACAAGTAGACGTCAGACAACGCTAGCAGACGACGCATGCGCTGTCGGAATCCCGCGATCACGGCGGTGGGGACCGGCGGGCCGCCCCATGCGGCCCATAGTGCACGCTCGTG
>JANOPP010000632.1:0-23809 GCA_031421915.1 Myxococcales bacterium
GTCCCTTGTACTTGGTCAGGAACTCCTCGGGGAACACCATGAACTTGTCGTAGTTCTGCTGGATCTGCCGGAGGTCGTGTGCCGAGATCACGGGACTCGTCTTCCAGATCCGCAGCGAGGGCATCTCGGTCTCGGATCGCCGCGCGGTCAAGCTGCTCAAGCTGTTCGCCGCGTCCGCCGTGTTCGATGGCCGCACCAAGGTCCACGACGGCGACTTCTTCATCCTGCGCCACATCTGGAACAACCTCGATCAGGTCGAGCTCCTCGAGGAGATCGTGAACCCGATGGTGGACTCCTACTATCGCGAGCATCCAGACGAGCGCCGGTTCATCGGCCCGTCGGCGAGCCTCGACGATCTGCTCACCGAGCTCGGTCTCATTCGCGAGCTCTTGACGTCTGGAACCGAGCTCTCGGATATCCAGCTGTTCAGCCAGCTCAAGAACCTGAACGAGATCAAGGTCGCGCTTGCGTCACTTCCTGGGGAGGCGGCGGCTCGCATGATTCGCGAGGTAGATCAGTTGCTCGAGACGGTCTTCGCGTCCTCGAAGTTCGGTTTGTAAATGCAGTCCATCCCTGCGATCGATCATCGGCCCCCCACGTCTCCGCGGCCGCTGCGGGTCGCGATCTTTGACGACGTCGTCGCGGCGCGCGGCGAGCTGTTCCACATCCCGGGCCTGGCGGTCGACGTGTTCCCGCACGCCGACAACTGCATGAGCACGTGCGGCTGCGGCCGCTACGACCTCGTGTTCATGGACTTCGCGATGGGCCCCGGTCGCAAGGACGGCGCGATGGCGATCGCGTTCCTGCGGTCCTCCGGTTTCTCCGGGCAGATCATCGGCATCTCGAGTGACCCGGCCGCGAACGCCGCGATGCGAACCGCTGGTGCGAACGACGCGCTCGCGAGCAAGGCGCATCTGCGGAGTTACCTCGTGCACCTCGGCACGAAGCACCTCGCTCCGACCTAGCGGCCGTCGTCGGACTGGTCCCAGTCACCGCGGTCGTCGCGTGGCTCCATCCCGTCGCGGCGCATGCCCGGGCCGCGCTGGCCCCGCATCCCGCGCGGGCGCAGCTCGTTCGGCCGGACCCAGCCATCACCGTCGCGGTCGAACTTGCGGAGCTTGTGGGCCTTCTCCGGCGGCAGCTCGCCCGGACCGAGGTTGCCGTCGCCGTTCGCGTCGAACCGCGCGATGAACCGCTGGACGCGGATGGCGCGCTTGGCGCGGATCGCCTGCTTGGCCGCCCGCTTCTCCTGAGGCTGGAGGCGACCGTCGCCGTTGGCGTCGAACCTCGCGACCAGCGCTGCGCGCCGCGCCGGGTTGCGGCCACGCTGGCCATCCTCGGCAGCAGCGAGCGAGGGCAGGGCCAGGAGGGCGATGATGGCGGCGATTGCGAGCTTCATGGCGTTAGGACTCGTGCCCCCGCCCGACGTTAAAGCTCGGTAGGACCAGCGGGCCTCAGTCCTTGAACTGCACGAAGGAGATGAAGTCCTTCTTGCCGAGGTCGACGCCGTTGTGGCGAAGGATCCCGTAGGCGGTCGCGAGGTGGAAGTAGAGGTTCGGCAGCGCGTAGTGATCGAGGTAGTCACCGCCGCGCATCGGGTGGCCGTCGCGGAGCCACGGCAACTTGACCTCGCGGTCCTCGGCACCCGTGAAGTCCTCGCGCTTGAACGTGCCGAGATAGTCGGTCACGAGGCCGATCCGCTGGCGTACCTCGGCGATCGTCTTCTCGGTGTCGGCGTGCTTGGGCGCCTCCTTGCCAGCGAGCCGGGAGACGATGCCCTTCACGTTGTCGCACGCGACCTGGATCTGACCGATCAGCGGGATCATGTCCGGCGCGAGGCGGGCAGAGAGCAGCGTCTCCGGATCGAACTTCTTCTGCTCGGCGAACGCGACGGCCTTGTCGAGCCACGAGTTGACGCCGGAGAGCTTGTGTCCGAAGACGGGGACGGTCGCGTCGTAGAGGTTCATGCGCCGAGACTAGCTCAGCGCGGCGCTACGGTGACAACCACCGGGCGAGGATCCGACGCTCCCGGAGCGCGAGCCACGCAGCCGTCGGCACACCACCTCGTCCACGATGTCACGCGGCTCGTGCTAGCTTCCGTCCGTGCCGATTCCGGTCGAGCGTCGACGGAGCTTCCTCGCGCGACAAGCCGCGACGATCGCGCTCTCGCACGTCCAGGTCGACACCCCGATGGCGCTCGTCCGCGCCGCCGCATGGAGCAACTCGCTCGCACGGATGGGCGTCCATCTCCCGCTGTTCGTGATCCACGACATCGGCGTGATGCTGTCGATGACCCGCGGTGCCGGCGGTTACGTGATCCGCGCTCGCGAAGCCCAGCTCGCCCGGATCCAGCTGCCCGCGAACGTCAAGCCGCAGCTCGATCAGTACCGTCGCCTGCTCGAGAACATCGCGGCGTCCGAGGTCACCGAGCGCCTCGCCGGCCTGCGTCTCCGCGACGAGATGGTCGCCGTGCTGCTGTCACGGATCCTCGGCGACACGTTCAATCGCTGGCGCGATCGCAGCAAGAGCGCGGGCGCCGAGCCGCTGCCGCTCGACCTCGGGATCCTCGGAGAGATCGACTACGCCGATCACTTCCGCGACTTCGATCCGCGCGGCCTGTGGGGCTTCGTCGAGCACATCGTCGCGCAGTCGATGCACATCTACACGCAGGTCGAGCTGATCGACCTCGACACCGTGCGCCTCCTCGGTCTGTTCAAGGAGGACAGCGCGTCGGGCTCCGAAGCGCTCGGCGGCGCGATCGATCTCGTGGATCTGTTCGCGGCACTCGGCTCCCCCGAGGCGAACGACGTCGCGAACTTCTCCCTCGATCTCCTGCCGAGCGTCCTGGAGACGCGGCGCTCGACGGGCAGCCAGACCTTCGCCGTCGACGGCTACGCGTCGATCGAGCGCAAGGGCAACATCGACTCCCTCGTTCTGTCCGAGCTCGCCTACGACCGCGAGATCTTCGAGCAGAAGGTCGTCGATAGCGAGCTCCTGTACTACGGGCGCGAGAAGCAGCGCGAGGACGAGCGCCGGCTGCAGTACCTCCTGATCGATTGCTCCGCGTCGATGCGCGGCCAGCGCCAGGTGTTCGCGCGCGGCCTCGCGCTCGCCCTGATCAAGAAGCTCACGCTCGAAGGCGACGAGATCTGGGTGCGGTTCTTCGACTCGCGCCTGCACGAGACGGTCAAGATCGGTCGCTCGGGCCAGGTGCCGGTGCCCTATCTGCTGTCCTTCCGCTCCGAGCGCGGCCGCAACTACGGCAAGGTGTTCCGGCAGCTCCTCGTCGAGGTCACGCGCCTCCGCCGCGAGCAGAAGCGCCGCGTCGTGCTCTACGTGCTGACCCACGGCCAGTGTCACATCGAGCCCGAGCTGATCAGCTCGCTCAAGCTGCAGGCATTCCTCTACGGCATCATCGTGTTGCCCTCGAGCGATCAGCTCCCCGAGTTCGTGCCGCTGCTCGATCGCCAGCAGATCGTGTCGGGCGATGTCCTGACCAATCGCGCCGAGCGCCAGCGCCGCGCACTCGACATCGTCGGAGACGCGACCAAGACCCGCAAGTCGCAGGGCGAGCAGCCCTCGACCGATCCTGCCGTCAGCCGCCGCATGAACGTCGTGAAGGGCTAGATCCACGATGGCTCGCAGGACGTTCAACTCGATCGAGTCGACCGCGGACCAGGCGGAAGCGCTGGTCCAGCAGGGGCGATGGGCCGAGGCCGAGCGTCACTACCGCGAGCTGATCGGCCAGACGCACGTCATCAACTACGAGTACGACGATTGGTTGCGTCGGCTCGGCGAGATCTATCGGCACCTGAACCGCGGCCGCGAGGCGTCGTTCGTCTATCTGTACCTCCACTATTTCGACATGGCCCGTGGCCAGCTCGTCGGCGACGAGCACATCGGTCTGCGCGCGCGGCTCGCCGAGATCGAGAAGAAGTGGACCGAGGCGGCGCAGCTGTACAAGCAGGCGAAGCTGCCCGTCCATGCCGCCGTCGCGTTCGAGCGCGCCAAGCAGTACACGGAGGCGACCGCCGCCTGGAAGGCGCTCGTCCACACCGCCGGGCTGAACCATCGCCCGTACGAGGCGGCGCTGATCCACTTCAACTATGGCCTCGCCGCCGTGCGCCTCGAGGCCGGATCCGGCGAAGCGCGCCGCGCGCTGATCGAGAGTCAGCGCAAGCTCGAGCAGGTCGCGGACGAGTTCGAACAGGTCGGCGAGCTCGAGCGCGCGTTCGACTGCTTCCAGATCTTGCTCAAGCTCGGCAAGGAGAGCTCGCAGTTCGAGAACCTCGCCGAGGGTTACGTCAACTGCATCCGGGTGCTGCGCGAAGACAACCTCAAGTTCTACGTCCTGCAGTACTACGAGGACTTCATCAAGCTCGCGCTCGAGCGCGGCGAGCTCCACGCGGCTGCGACGCTGTACCAGGAGGCGGCAGCGTTTGCGGCGCGCGCCGGCCTGCCGTACGACCGCCACTACCAGCACAAGAGCGCGCTGACGTGGATGCGGTGCGCGGAGAAGTTCGTAGAGACCGGCGTACCCGTGCAGATGACGGAGAACGCGCTGCTCGCGGCGGCGTCGCAGCACTCCGCGGTCGGTGACTACCCAGCGGTGCGCGAGTGCTTCGAGAAGCTCTCGAACCTCGAGCTCCCCGATCGCGCGAAGAAGCGGTTCTCGACGATCGCCCAGCGCTATCGCGGTCTCGCGGCGCCGCCCGTCGAGCTGCCGGGCCTCCCCGACTACCTCAAGCAGCAGCACGCGTACGCAGACATCTGGTTCGTCGATCTCCTCGAGTGGGAGATGGATGGCGATCCGTACGCGGTCGCCGCATCGATCGTCGGTGACCTGCGCTATCCGAACGGCATCCGCCGCCGCGCGCTCGTCGTGCTGCTGACCCTCGCAGACGCGCAGACGCGCAAGCAGGACGACGAGCCCGAGACGCTCGTCCACGTCGCGGAGCTGCTTGGCGAGCTGCAGTCCTACGCGGCGCTGTCGCCGCTCGAGAAGCTATTCGGCGCACAGGATCCGGTGATCCGCCGCGCCGCGGTGCGCGCGCTGCGCTTCCTCTACTTCAAGCGCTCGTTCGTGATCGTCCGCAAGGCCCTTGCGGATGCCGACGCGCAGGTCCGCGAGGCCGCGCTCGTCGCCATCGGCGGCTTGCACTTCCCGCACGCGTTCAACCCGCTCGCCCGGATCTATCGCGAGAGCAACGATCCCCGCGTTCGCACGGCGGCGCTGCAATCGATCGGAAAGATCCAGACCGTCGAGGCTGGCGAGTTCCTTGTCATGGTCCTTCGTCAGGAGACCGGCGGGCTGCGTGACGCGGCCCATCAAGCCCTCGCGCAGATGGACAATGCGGACGTGCTGCCGATCCTGCGGCAACACCACGAGATCGAGACCAACGTGCAGGTCCGCGAGACGCTCGGCGAGCTCCTGCGTCGCCACTGAGCCAAGAAAATTTCGGACGATACGCGGCGCGCGGGTTTTGGCAGACTAGCGGTCTCGATGGGTGAACCTCTCGGGTCGACCGTGGTGGCGGTCGATCTACCAGCGTCGCGTTCTCTCTCCGTGTCCCCGACGCGCCGTCATCGGCCTGTCATGGGGACCGCGGGGATCCTGTTGTTCGTCTGCATGTTCCTGCCAGCGATGAAGGGCTGCGATGCCGCGCCGGTGTTGCCGCTCGACGTGCCGCCGTTCCTGCCACCGTACCTGTTCGGGTTCGTGTTCGCGGCGATCGCACTGACGCGCTCGTCGCGGGCGCTGGTCGCGGGCGTTGTCGCCGTGCGCTTCCTCGCCACCGTCGTCGCATTCGCGGGCTTCGTGGTGTTCCTCGTCGCGCCGTCGGTCGGCATGGTCGAGCTCGTCGTCGGGCTCGTCCTCCTGTCCGCGATCGGGTTGCAGGGCGTCTCCGAGCTGCGGCTCGCGGGATCGGTCGTGCTGATCGGTGCGCTGTGCACGACGTGGTTCGGGCTGTGGACGGCGAGCGTCGACGCGCTCTACGGCGTCCACCTGTCGCTCGCGAGCTCGGTCGCTCTGCTGGTCGGCGGAGCCGTCTGGCTCGTCGAGGTCGTGGTGCAGCCCGCAGCCGTCGTGCCGCGTGCCGTGCTTCACCGACGCTGATCCGTGCGATGCTCGCGCTCCATGAGGGGAACGCTCGTCGTCCTGTTATTCGCGCTCGGCTGTGACTCCAAGGCCACCGCGTCGGATCCCCAGATCGCCGGACCGCGCCCCGAGCGGCTGTCGAAGGAGTACGAGAGCTGCGGCGCGACGCTGCACTGCGCCGACGATCTCCGCTGCATCGGCAACGAGTGCCTTCGGGCGTCGCGCTCCGTCGTTGGCGACTATCTCGGCGTGGTCGGGTATCTCCAGTCCACCCGGAACGATCACGCCGCCTCGATCGCGTCGTACGCGTCGGCGCTCGCGCAGTACGACGCGGAGAAGATTCCGCTCCCCCCCGACGTCGACTGTGCGTACGGTGCGGCGCTCGCCGGCGGCCGCGCGAACAAGGAGCACGCGGAGCTCGCCGCGCGCGTCCTGCACCGCTGTCTCCTCGCGACGCCGGTCGGCAGCAAGGCGCGCTGGGCTGCGCTCGGCTCGCTCGCGGAGCTCGGCCTCGAGTCCGGTCTCGATCCAGTGCTCCTCGGTGCCAGCAAGACGGCGGACGTCTACCTCACCAAGGGTCCGAAGCGCCCCGCGACCGACAAGCTCTCGGTCACGGTGACCGCGAACCCGCAGCCCGCCAAGTCGTTCGCGCTGCTCACGGAGAAGCTGACCGAGGCCGAGGTCAAGAACGCGCTGCTCGCGTGCTGGGACCAGTTCCACACCGCGGCGAAGAAGGACACGCTGTCGGCGACCGTCGGGTTCAAGTCCGGCTACATCGCCGCCGAGTACGAGGACGAGCCGGGCCGCTACGTCCTCAAGTTCGACCCCCCGGTCGCGCTGCCGCCGGGCCCCGAGGCGACGGCGGATGCCTGCATTCGCGCCATCGTCGAGCCGGCCGTGAAGACCCTCAAGATCGCGGAAGGCTTCACGACCAAGCTCACGGTGACGGTCAAGTAACCTTCGGCGTTTGGGCCGGTCCGTGGTAGCTACGGCGACCGTGAGCGACCTGGCAGACCTTCGGACGATGACCCTCGAGGACGCGGAAGCGTTCGCGGTCGCCCAGGGCTGGCCTCGGTTCCGTGGCGAGCAGGTCTGGCGCTGGGTCCACGACAAGGGCGCGCGCACGTTCGACGAGATGACGAACATCTCGCCCAAGACGCGCGCGGACATGGCGGCGGTCGCGACGATCGGCTGCCTGACCGTCGCCGAGGTCCAGACCTCCAAGGACGGGACGCAGAAGCTTCGCCTCGTCACGCGCGATGGTCAGTCGATCGAGAGCGTGCTGATCCCGATGGGCGAGCACGTCACGCAATGCATCTCGTCGCAGGTCGGCTGCGCGGTCGACTGCCAGTTCTGTGCGACCGCGAAGCTCGGCCTCAAGCGCAACCTCGACGCCGGCGAGATCGTCGATCAGGTCTACCTCGGCCGGCGCTTGCTCGCCGAGACCCATCCCGAGATGCGGCTCACGAACATCGTCTACATGGGGATGGGCGAGCCGCTCCACAACTACGACAACTTGATCACGTCGCTGCGGATTCTCACCAACGACAAGGGCGCGAAGCTCGCACAGCGTCGGATCACGGTGTCGACCTCGGGCCTCGTGCCCAAGCTCGAGAAGCTCGGCAACGAGACGGTGCGTCCGAACCTCGCAGTTTCGCTCAACGCGCCGAACGACGCGATCCGCGACGCGATCATGCCGATCAACCGCAAGTGGAACATCGGCAAGCTCCTCGCTGCGCTCAAGGCGTATCCGCTCGAGCAGCGGCGCCGGATCACGTTCGAGTACGTGCTGCTCGCGGGCGTCAACGACTCGCTCGCCGACGCGTCCCAGCTCGCGAAGCTGCTGCGCGGTTTCAAGTGCAAGGTCAACATCATCCCGTACAACCCGCACCCCGAGGCCGAGTACGCGCGCCCGAGCGCCGCGGCGATCGAGGCGTTCCAGAACGAGTGCAAGCGGCTCGGGATGTCGACGTACCTGCGCATCCCCAAGGGCGACGATATCGACGCTGCGTGCGGCCAGCTCGCGAACCGCAGCAACGGCTCTGCCATCGTGCCGCTGCGGATCCGCAAGGGTCTTCCGCCCCCGCCGCCCGTCGAGTAGCGGCTACTCCTGGTGGAAGAGCTCGTCGACGACGATCTCGACACCCGGTAGCTCGCGTGGGCGGAGGGTGCCCGAGCGCGGCACGACCTCGACTGCCCGGTAGTCTCGACCGTGCGGCTCGGTGTGCACGAACACGCGTTCGTTCTCGGTGTCGACGATCCAGTATTCCGGAACGCCCGCCGTGGCGTAGATCGGGACCTTGATCACGCGGTCCTTGCGGAGCGACGACTCGGCGACCTCGATCACGAGCAGGCCACCGAGTGGCCTGGTGAAGCGCGTCTGGCGAGGCACGACCGTGATGTCCGGCGAGGGCAGCTGGAAATCCCCCATCTTCGCCGAGCTCTGGCAGATCACCTCGACCGGCATCTCGAGGGTTGCAACCACGAGGCGCTTCATCAGGCGCTGGGTGACCCAGACATGGGGTTCGCCGTCCATGTCCATCACCACCAGCATGCCGTGGAGCAGCTCGATCCGTTCGCCGCTCTCGATCGCACCTGACTTGAGCAGCTGGTCGACATCGGCAACCGAGAGCGGTCGAATGTGCTCGGCCCGTAGCTCCTCGGGGATGTGCATCTTTGAAAACATAGCATCGCCTCCTCCGTTCCAACTGCAGATCGTTGGGAGCACGTCGCGTACCAGACGCATCCGGGCGAGATCACACGGACGGTTCGCGCAGAAGCGCCGACTCTCGGACGCCGTGTCCAGACCACGGCCGGACACCGGACATGCGCGCTACGAACGAGCGGGCGCGTATCACGTTGTCTCGCTGGGGCCTCGCGGTTCGCCGTGACCGACATACAATGCGGGCGGTGACCGTCGCTGCTGATCCGCCCGCCGTTCAGGAAGAGGCGCCCCCGCGGCGCTTCCTCTTGCGCCCGGCCGGGGTGCTGACGCAGCTGGCGTCGGCGAGCTGCCTGCTCCTCGGGACGATCGCGCTCGTGCTCGTCCAGCAGAACAAGAGCGGCGGCACGGCGCTCGTGATCGCGTGGGCGATCGGCGCGATGGCCGGCCTCGTGTTCGGTGGCCTGATGGCACGTGGCAGCCTGATCAGCGTCCTCGTGAGCGCGGCGCTCGTCGCGACGTTCGGCACGGTGCTCCTCGTGATCGACTACGACGCGCTGCGCTCGATCCTGCGCCTGCTCCCCGACTCTGATGTCGCGATGATCGCGGACATCCTCGTCGGTGCGGCGGTCGGGATGGTGGTCACGGCGGTGCTGTGTCTCGCGTCGATCCCACAGGCGCTCGCCTATGGGCGCGCCGTGCGCGAAGCGGAAGCGGAGCAAGCCGGGAGCAGCGCATCGTTCGCGCAGGCGATGCCGGTGGCCGCGCAGACCGTTCCTCCGCACGCTCCGTCGGCGTACATCGTGCCGCCGGGACCGGGCGTGTCGACAGGCGAGCTCGTCCAGCGCTACTCGGTCCCGTCGCTGCGGCCCGCGGCCGGTGGCTCGTTCGGGCAGCCGGGCAGCGCGCAAGGCGGATCGACGAAGCCGGGCGTCCCTGCGGTGCGCGGTGCCGCCGACTCGGCGGCGCAGACCAAGCCGAGTGCGCCTGCGGTTCCCTCCCAGTACGAGATGCCGCCCGATCCGTATCAACCGCCCGTCGCGACCGGCGGTCCGCCGCAGGCCGGCGAGTACGTCGATCCATTGCAGACGCACATTCCCGCCGCGGCCTCGACCGCGCGTGGCTGGGCCCCGTCGCCCGCGCGCACGACGACGACCCTCGTTCTGCGGCCCAAGGCCGAGGAGGCGCGGTCGCGCCGTCGCGTCTACTTCATCCTCGGTGGTCTCGCCGTCGGCGTCGGTGCCGGCGTCGGCGTGATGGTGTCGTCGACGGCGAAGTCAGGCTCGACAAAGTCCGGTAGCGGCTCGGCGGTCTCGACGACGACGGGCTCGGCGAAGACCGGATCCGGATCGTCGACCGGGACCAAACCCGTGTTCGGCAACGGTAGCTCGACGCCCGCGACCGGTAGCGGCAGCGCGATCGCCACGGGCTCTGGCAGTGGCATCGCAACGGGCGCTGGCAGCGGCACCACTGCCGGCAGTGCGGAGGGCAGTGGCAGCGCGGGATCCGCGCCAGTGGTGGCTGCGGCGCCCGATGTTCCGATCCGTAGCTTCCTCGCGACGCAGCGCGACGCCATCGCCAAGGCGGATGCGCACGGTCTCGTCGAGCACATCGCGCCGACCGCGTTCGCGTTCGGTGTCAACGCGGACGACATCGCGGAGGGGCGCGCGGCGATCGAAGCGATGCTCGCAAAGAACCTCGGTGATGCGCCGCCGGATGGCTTCCGCATCACGTCGAAGTACCTCCAGATCGGCGAGCTCAATAACCACGCGTGGGTCGCCGAGGAGCTCGAGCTCGATGGCGGCGATGGACCGCGGCGGATCGCGATCACGCAGCTCGCTGCATTCCTCGACGGCAAGTGGACCACGGTGGCGCTGCACTGGGGCGAGCCGGTCCCCGATGCGGTCGCCGAGCGTCGTGCGGTCCTCGGCAACATGCCTCGCCTCGGCGTCGTGCCGAACAAGGCCGATGGTGGCAGCGATCTCGACCGGGCCGTGCGAGCGGCGTTCTCCTCGCGCACCGCGTTCGTCGACGCGCGCAGCGAGCGCGACGATGCGTTCAACTTTGGCAGCGGACCCGGCGAGCGCACGACGGGCGGCGCGATCAAGCGCCTGTTCGCGCGCCTGCGGTCCGATCTCAAGATCAGCGGTGGCGCACGCGTCGTGGCGGGCAGCACCTGGGATCCGGGGCAGGCGACTGCACCGTGGATCGGGTTCGCCGCGCTCAACGCTGACTACACGTACAAGAGTCGTGCAGCGACGGATCTGACGCAGACGTTCCGCGTCCTCGCGATCATGATCCGCGAGGGCGATGTCTGGACGATCGTCCAGACTCAGTTCTCGAACGGTGGACCCGTTCGATAGCGAGCGCGCGTAGCGTGAGCGAGCGCGCCCAGCCCAGCCCAGATCGAGGCGAGCGCGCGTAGCGTGAGCTAGCGCGCCCAGCCCAGATCGAGGCGAGCGCGCGTAGCGTGAGCTAGCGCGCGAGCGAGGCGAGCTCGGCGGTCGAGAAGAAGAACGCGATCTCCTCCTTGGCCGTCTCGGGCGCATCGGAGCCGTGCACGGCGTTGCGCTCGATGTTCGTGGCGAACTCCTTGCGGATCGTGCCGGCGTCGGCCTTCTCCGGGTTCGTCGCGCCCATCACCTGGCGGTTCTTGGCGACTGCGCCCTCGCCCTCGAGGACCTGCACGACCACGGGACCCTCGGTCATGAACTTCACGAGGTCGCCGTAGAACGGGCGATCCTTGTGAACGGCGTAGAACGCCTTGGCCTGGGTCTCGGAGAGGCGGACCATCTTCGACGCGAGGATGCGGAGGCCCGCGGCCTCGAGCTTCGCGGTGACACCACCGATCGCGTTCTTCGCGACGGCGTCGGGCTTGATGATCGAAAACGTACGCTCGATGGCCATGACTGGGACTCCTTGGAAGTGCGCGGAAACTAGTCGATGTGGTCGGGCGTTGCAACGCGCTACGATGGCCGGATATCGTGACGCTCCCAGCGCGCCCGGGGTGCGGCCAGGACAGTCTCGCGCCCTCGTGTGCGTTGCTGTCGTGTCCATGACCGCGTCGACAACGTGTGCGATCTCCGCACGCTACGAAGCCTGTCCGAACATCACCGCGACTGGCTGACAGGTCGTCGTCGCGCAAGCCAGGGGCTGCGATGGGCACTGTCGGGAGGTTTTCCCCGGAGCCCCCATGGCGAGTGCGGTGGCCACTCGCGTCTTCCCGCGTGCTTGGAGGTCTACGCGCGGTGGTCCGGCGGTTGCTGAAGAAGACTTCCATGAAGATCGCCACGCACCTCGTTGCTCTCGCCTGCGCCTCGCTCACAGCATGCGGCACCAGTGATGAAGGAGCCTCCAGCTACTCGCTGAGTCAGGAGCCCGGCGCCTGCGGCTCGCTCGAGACGCACGTCTTCGGCATCCACCACGCGTTCGGCAACAAGGCGAGTGTCCACATCGCGCGACCTGGGACTCACGCGGTTGTCGTCTCGGCGCACGACGCGACGACCTGGACGATCACCGCGGGGCCCGATACGACGATCGATGCGATCTACGCGGTAGGCGCCAAACGGCAGACGATCATCGGCCCCCCCGGCGTGCGCGCCGTCGCCGAGAGTGGTGCACAGGGCGACCCGTACCAGTGCGGCTACGAGTTCCCCTCGTCGAGCACACCGGAGTGCAACACCGAGGAGCTGATCAATCTCATCGAGAAGCGCGTCCACGCTGTGACCAGCTTCCACGGCTGCGACGTTGCCGGGTCGTTCACGCTTGGCGCGAACATGGTGGTCAGCTCGTCGTGTGACGGCGCGATCAGCCAGACCGACTTCGTGCAGAACTGCGACGGCGAAGACAGCTGCGGCGGTCCCGTCCTGCTCTAGCTCACGGGATTCAAGCGCTGACGGACGCCGACGCGAGGACCTTGGCGAGCGTCGCACCCATCTCGGCGGGCGTCTGCGCGACCGCGATGTTCGCGGCCTGCAACGCAGCGATCTTGTCCTTCGCCGCGCCCTTGCCACCGGAGATGATCGCGCCGGCGTGACCCATGCGCTTGCCCGGAGGCGCCGTCTGGCCACCGATGAAGGCGGCGCACGGCTTGTCGATGTTGTCCTTGATGAACTGCGCGGCGCGCTCCTCGGAGTCGCCACCGATCTCGCCGATCATGAAGATCGACGAAGTGCCCGGGTCGTTCGCAAACCACGCGAGCGCGTCGATGAAGTCGGTGCCCTTGACCGGATCGCCACCGATCCCGATCGCGGTCGACTGGCCGAGGCCGAGCTTGGTGAGCTGACCGACGACCTCGTAGGTCAGCGTGCCGGAGCGCGAGACCACGCCGACGCCGCCCGGCTTGTGGATGTAGCCCGGCATGATGCCGACCTTGCACTGACCGGGCGTGATCACGCCGGGGCAGTTCGGACCGACGAGGACCACACCCGGGTACTCGAGATCGAGGACGTACTTGACCTTGATCATGTCGCGGGCCGGGATGCCCTCGGTGATGCAGATGATGGTCTCGATCCCGGCGGAGGCCGCCTCGAGGATCGCGTCCGCCGCGAACGGAGGCGGGACGTAGATGACCGTCGTGTTCGCATGGGCGAGACGTACGGCCTCTTCGACCGTGTCGTAGAGCGGGACCTGCTCGAGCCCGGCGACCTTGCTACCGCCCTTGCCCGGCGTGACGCCTGCAACGACCTTGGTGCCGTACTCGACCATCTGCTTGGCGTGGAAGGCACCGGCGGAGCCGGACATGCCCTGGACCACGAGACGCGTGTCATAACCGACGAGGACGCTCATTAGCGCTGCTCCTTGGCGGCCTTGACCACCTTCTGGGCGCCGTCGGCCATGTCGGCCGCGGCGAGAATGTTGAGACCGCTCTCCGCGAGCATCTTCTTGCCGAGCTCGACGTTCGTGCCCTCGAGGCGCACGACGAGTGGCTGCTTGAGGCCCGTGTCCTTGACCGCCTTGATCACACCCTCGGCGATCGTGTCGCACTTCATGATGCCGCCGAAGATGTTGACGAAGATCGCCTTCACGCCCGGGTCGCTCGTGATGATCTTGAAGGCCGCCGTGACTTTCTCCGCCGTGGCGCCGCCGCCGACGTCGAGGAAGTTCGCGGGCGAGCCGCCATAGAAGTTGATGATGTCCATCGTCGACATCGCGAGGCCGGCGCCGTTGACCATGCAGCCGATGTTGCCGTCGAGCGCGATGTACGAGAGGTCCCACTTCTTCGCCTCGATCTCGGCGGGGTCCTCCTCGTTGGGGTCGCGCAGCTCCTCGAGCTCGGGGTGACGGAACATCGCGTTGTCGTCGAAGGTGATCTTCGCGTCGAGCGCGAGGACCTTGCCGTCCTTCGTGGTGACGAGCGGGTTGATCTCGAGCATCGAGCAGTCGAGGTCCTCGTACGCGCGCGTCAGCGTGCGCATGAACATCGCGAGCTCGCCTGCGACCTTGCCGGTCACGCCGAGCGCCTTCGCGAGCGTGCGCGACTGGTTCTCCTGCCAGCCCGTCGCCGGGTTGATCGACTCGCGGATGATCTTCTCGGGGTGCTTCTCGGCGACCTCCTCGATATCCATGCCGCCCTCGCGCGATGCCATCACGGTCACGCGACCGGTCGAGCGATCGAGCAGCATGCCGAGGTAGTACTCGTGCTCGATCGCGAGCCCCTGCTCGATGAAGATCCGCTGGACCTTCTTTCCCGCGGGGCCGGTCTGCGGAGTGATCAGGGTCATCCCGAAGATCTTCTTCACGGCTTCTTCGGCGTCGGCCTTGGTCTTCGCGACCTTGACGCCGCCGCCCTTGCCGCGACCGCCAGCGTGGATCTGCGCCTTGACGACGACGATCTCGGTGCCCGCTTGCTGCTGCACTTTCGGGATCGCCGCGATCGCCTCTTCGACGCTCGTCGCCGCGATGCCGAACGGCACCGGCACGCCGTACTTCCGGAACAGCTGCTTGCCTTGATACTCGTGGATCTTCACGGAGCCGGGTTTATCACGACCGGCTGGGTGTCGGTGCCGACGCGGCCATCGCTGTGATCGAACACCGCGCCGGTGATGACCCCGATCTGTTCGCACGTCACGGGAGTCGACGGCTCCCCCGCCCGCGCGACGCACACGAGCGTGTTCCCTCCTGGGCTGCCGAGGACGACCGCGTGACGGTCGCCGGTTTCGTAGAGCGGGAGGCCGTTGTCGGTCGCGTCTGCTCCAATCGGCAACAGGTTCGCGACCGTGAGATCGGACGTTCGGGCTGCGCGGGCCTCGGCGTCCGCGCGATTCGCGGGCTTGGGGCCCGAGCTCGGAGGCGCGCTGGTCAGCGTTGCGGTCGCCTTCGCCCCGCCAGGGGTCGGATCGCGGAACACCCAGACCGTTGCCGTCTCGAGATCGAGCGGGCCGCGCACGATCACCTCGATCGCACGGCCGGTCGGCCACCCGAGCGCCGTCGCATTGGGGCCGGCGGTGATGGTGCGCTCGCCGTCTCCCGCGGATCCCTCCGTGCCCATCACCACGCTGCCGCGCGGCACGCCGCCGAGCGCATACGATCGATCGGACTTCACGACGGTGCGCACACTCCACGACGACCCACCGAGGGCGACCTTCGCGAACACGCGGACGCCGCTGAGGTTACTCGCGTCGATCGTGCCGGTCAGCGTGCGCATCGGAGCGAACTGCAGGCTGATCTCGCCAGCACCGGCGAGCTGGGGGAGCGAGCGCGAGCGCCCGTACTCGGCGATCAGCGCGGTGTCGGGCGTCGCGTGAATCTCGAAGCGCCCATCGGTGGTGGTCGTGACCTCGTCGATGGCTTCGCGTGGATCGGTGACGACGGACTGCGGATCTCCGTGGAGCTGGCCGCGCCACGCGACGACGGTCGCACCGGCGACGGGCTTGCCCCCGGCGTCGAGGACGACGCCTGTACGCTTCGGTCCCTCCGGCGGCGGCGCTGCGTGCTCGAGCATCCGGTACAGCGCGCGTGCCTCGGAATACGCGCCACGTGCGAACGCGATTTCGGCGCGGATCTCGGTCAGGAGATCCATGCGCGGCAGCGTCGCCCGCTCGAGAGACTCCTCGGCGGCACGGACTGCGAACAAGGCATCGTCGAGCGCGTGGTCGTCAGCGCGGAGCTGGTAGAGCTGCGCCTCGAACGCCGACGCGGCCGCGGCGCGCTGGAGGTCACCGGCCGCCTCCCAGTGCTGGCGCGCGCGCTGGACCAGATCGATGGCCGTCTTGTACTCGCGCTTCGCATAGCTCCACCGCGCGAGCGCCGCGTAGGCTTCCCCTTCGAGCATCGCGAGCGACGCGCCGAGCATCGGGTCATCACCCGCGACCGCGACGGCCTTCTTCGCGTACGTGAGTAGTACAGCGATCTCGGGGTGGAGCTCGCCCGGCTTGCGCGTCGCGCTCGGCTTCTGGAGCTCGATGTTCGACGCTTCGAGGAGACCAAAGCGTGCCACGGCGATCGTCTTGACGTCCTTCACCGGACCCGCGAGCTCGATTGCGCGCGTGAACATGTCGCGCGCGTTCGGGAGATCGCGGCGCCGGAGGTACGCGTTGCCGCCAACCATCAGCACGCGCGGCTGCAGCGGCGCCCACCCGATGTCGATCGCTTCCTGCTCGAGACGATCGAGGCTCTCGGCGAGGCGCGGGCTCCCCATCGTCTGGAACGCATGCGCGATTACCGCGATCACGCGAGTTCGCTTCTCCGGCGGGATCAGCGGCGACGCGACGGGCTTCGGGCCGTTGCACACCGCGAGATTCGGCAGGACGCCGTAGGGATCGAAGCTCAGGAAGACCATCGGCGGCGCCCCGCGCAGGGCAAACGCGAACGAGCTGACCTGGTCGCGCGCCTCGAGCAGGCAGTCGATGCGCGCCGCAGTCATCGCGCTTGGCGTCGTGCTGCACGCCTCGGCGTAGCTCGTGATCCACTTCTTGCGATACTCGGTGAACGGATCGGTGGCTCGCGCGAACGCTTCGGGGCTCACGTCGGCCTTCTGCGCGTCCGTCCACAGCTGCGCGGCCAGCTTGTCCGACCACGCATCGGCGAACGCCACGTCGGCCGGATCGCAGCCCTTGGTCGCGACCGCCGTCGAGTCGTTCGTCTTCCGCGTCATCAGCACCGTGATCCCGATCAGCGCGACCACGCCGAGCGTCGCCGCGGGGATGACCCACCTGGGCCGGCGCGGCCGCTCGATGTCCTCGAACGCGTCGAGCAACGCGTCCAGGTCGGGCCAGCGCTTCTCGGGATCCGGATCGAGGCCGCGCGCGAGGATGGCGCGGAGCGGAGGTGACAGCGTCGATGCCACGTTGCCGATGCCGCGCTCCGCGGATCGCCGCAGCTCGTCGAGCGTGTTTCCCGCGTGCGGTCGCGCACCGGTGAGTGCCTGCCACGCGGTGACGCAGTACGCGAACTGATCGGTGCGCGGATCCGGCGCCGCACCGCGGAACTGCTCCGGTGCCATGTACGCGGGCGTGCCGATCATCGCGCCGGTCTGCGTCAGCGGCGAGTCGAGGATGCTGTCGGTGCGGGCAGCACCGCCGCCGATCTTGAGCGATGGCGTCGATGACTTCACCGCGTCGAGCGTCTCGTCCAGACCGGCGTCGGCGGCCGTCGCCGGCGGTGGCGTCGGCGGCGTGGGCGGCTCGGTGACCCCAGCAGCGGGGTCCTCGCCGAGCCCGCGCGCGAGTCCGAAGTCGGTGACGAGGATCCGGCCCTGCCTGCTGCGGAGCACGTTGTGCGGCTTGAAGTCGCGATGCACGAGGCCCGCCGCGTGCGCAGCCGCGAGGCCACGCCCTGCCGCGAGCAGCGCCTTGATGACGTCCTCCCGCGGCGGGTCCATCGCGATCCACTCGTCGAGCGAGCCGCCCTCGACGAGCTCCATCGCGATGAAGTCGCGCTCCCCTTCGGTCCCGACTTCGTAGACGGTCAGGACGTTCGGATGCTTGAGCCGCGCCATCGCGCGTCCCTCGCGGAGCAGCCGCTTGCGCAGCGAGGGGTGTGCGTCGTGGCGCTTGAGTACCTTGATCGCGATCTCGCGGTCGAGGTTGGGATCGTGCGCCTTCCACACCACGCCCTTGCCGCCCTGGCCATGCACCTCTACATGCGCTTAGCCGCAATTGGGGACGCCCGCGCCGACCCGCCCAGGCGCGATCGACTCCGCCTTCGTCTTCTCGTGCGGCTCGACCGGCCCCGCCATCCAACCCGGGTGTATCGCGATTCTGTCCCCCTCTGCGAGGACTTCTGGCAGGCTCGCTCTCGATGCTGCGCCTCCTCGCGATCGGCTCCCTCGTCACCTCGGCGCTCGCCGCCGATGTGCACGCCCAGGCGCCCGGAGAGGTCGCGATCGTGACGCCCGCCCCGGAGGAGGATGCGCCTCGCTCGTATCGGCGCCAGCTCATCCTCGCCGACAGCATCGCGGTCGGTGTCGTCGGAGCGGCGGTCGCGGCGGGCACCTGGATGTTCGAGCCCGACGACTTTCATCTGCCGATGATGGTCGGCGTGCTCGGCTTCACGAGCTACGTGTCCACCGCACCGGTCATCCACTTCGCCCACGGTCGGGTCCTGCGCGGCTTTGCCAGCGGTGGCGCGCGCATCCTGTTTCCAGCGGTCGCGGCGGTCACTCTCCAGATGGCGCTCGGCTACGAGGACGACGACAGCAGTGACGGAGCCACCGCCGCGTTCGCGGGGGGCTTCGCGATCGGAGCGGTCGCTGCGATCGCGTTCGACTGGTTCGTGCTCACGCCCGGCGATGCTCCGGCCCGCCCGGCGCCTGGGGTCGCGCCAACGATCTCGGCGTCAGACAAGCACGTGTTCGTCGGCGTGGGCGGCTCGCTCTAGTCGCGATCCGAGAGGATCTTGAGGGCGATGTTGCCCTTCGAGTCCGAAGGCGCGCTCCACGTGATGCCGGCTGGTGCACCGGCGCGGCGCAGCCGCGACAGGATGTTCTCGCCCTTGAGCTCGGTGAGGACCTTCATCGCGCCCGTGTATTGCGCCCAGACAAATCGCGCACCCTCGAGCTGCGCCTGCAGCGCTGTGTCGGTCGGATTCGCGGCGACCTGCACGTCGAGATCCTTGAGGCGCGCGACGTAGTCAGCCTCCAGTCCGAGCTCGATCTGGAGCTCGTTGACGAGCGTGGTGTTGAACACCTTCGTTGCCGGCAGCGGCGCGGCGAACGTACGGTCGGCCTCGGGGATCGAGCCCCACTCCTCGTTCGACATCATGTCGGTCATGTCGGTCGTATCGATCATGAAGTTCGAGAACGCCCGCGAGCTGTCCGGAACCCAGAAGGTGCGCGCCTGATCGAACCACAGCATCCGACCAGCGAGGCCCGCCGTCTCGATCTGCCGCTCGCCGATCGTCAGCGTCATCTTCTCGAGGTAGTTGCCGAGGCGCGTCCAGCCCGCGTCGTCGAGTGCCGCGAAGTCCTCGAAGTCCTCGTTGTCGGCGGCGAGCTGTGCCGCGCCGTACGCGTTGAAGCCGGCGATCGAGTTCGCACGGTTGTTGGCCGTCGACAGGCTGCGGTGCGACGCGAGAAACGAGTCGAACGTGGTCTTGCGGGCCATCGTCGCGTCGAGGCTGACGCGCCACGCGCGGAACATGTCGGTGTAGACGTCGAAGTCCTCGTCGGCCGCGTCGGTGATCGCGCGGTCGGTGTCGTCGAGCGCGGCCGCGAACTCGTGGAATAAGGTGCTGACGGTCTCGGCGATGATCCGGTGCTTCTCGAGATTGGCGGCGGTGCCCGGAGCGGGGAACGCGTCGGGGAGGACGAGATTCGCGGTGGTGATGCCGAGGCCCGGGTTCGCCGCGTTGATCCGCTGGACCAGCAGGGACCTGTCGAGGATCGCCTTGCCCATCACCTCCATCGCGTCGACCGCCGCGCGGTCTGCCGCGGGAATGGTCCCGGCGGCACGCGCGCGGGTCAGGACGTTGAGCGCTGCCTGGATCCGCGTCGTCGCGTTCGTGTAGACGGTGCGGACATTGGTCAGGTTCGCTTCGTTCATGTGGTAGCGGCTACGCGTCGAGCGCAGGTGCGCCTGCGCCTCGAGCAACAGCACGCCCTGGTGCGCGCCGATCTGAAGCAGGACATTCTTCGTCTTGAGCTGCTCGTAGACGCCGCGGATCGGTGTGGCCGGCGAGTCGCTGCCGTCCCACTTCGTCTTGCCGCGGCGGACATCCTCGTCGAGCGTCGCGAGGTGCGTCATGCCGCTGTCGGTGCGGATGTCGACCTTGCTGTTGACCTTGTTACCCTCGGCATCGATCTCGGTGCCGAACTTCGCCGCGATCAGGAGGCGACGCACGGTCGTTGCGTTGTCCCAGCGCGCGCGACCACGGAGCTCGACCGCGTTGCCGAGCAGGTTGTAGCCGTGGGTGTCGTAATAGGTGTCGTCCATGAGGTCGGTGCCGAGCGAGAGCTCCCGAACTCCCACATCATTGGGTGCGTAGCGGTCGGGCTCGATCGTCAGTGCGACGAGTGGCATCCGCTCGCGTGCAGCCTGGCTGTCCGAGTCCCACGGCATCTCGTCGAGCGCGAACCCGTAGGTGAACGCTTCCATCAGCTTGTTGCGGCGGAGCCGCGAGTACAGCGTGCGGCCCTGATTGTCCGTCGCGAGGAGCAGAGAGCGCAGGCGCTGGCCCGTGATGCCCTGCACGCCGAGGACGGACTCGACCTCGGCATTGTCGCGGGCCCAGCCACCGCTCGTACCGGTGAACGTCTGGTCATCCATGAACGGGCGCGTCGCGAGATCCACCTCGCAGCGCGAGAGGACGCCATACACGAGCTTGCCGAGCGCGAGGGCGCCGACGAAGTCGACACCGTCCAGCTCGTTCAGGTCATCGTAGATGTCGTCGTCGCCCGTGCCGGGATCGCCATCGCTGCCGTTGCGGTGCGCGACGATCGAGCGCGCGGCGTCGTCCGAGAGACCGAGATCGCCGAGCGAGTCGGTGGTCGTCGTCGATTCGTTGACGAGCTTGATCACCTCGGCGAGCTGACACGTGGAGTAGGCGCCATCGGATTTGGCGCCACTGCCGCCGAACGAGTCCTCTCGCTCGTCACCTTCGACACCAGTGCAACCAACCGTGAGCAGTAGGGAAAGGGGCAGAGCGAGGCGCATGGACCGTGGCCTCTACAAAGGATGTGCCCGCGTGGCGCAGTGCAACAACGGGGGCTTGGCAATGCCTCTGGCTCGTCACGTAGCCGCATGGCCGGCTGATCCATCAGCCGCCCGGCGCAAAACCATTGAGGTTTGTGGTGGCGCCGATGTTGCTCCCGGTGACGCGGATGCGACGACTCTGCAGCGCGCTTGTCATTCTCACCACCGGCTGCGCGACCGGCGTGGGTGGCGAGATCGAAGCGTTTGTCGGCGGCGACAAGGCTGACGGCTCCTCGTCGCGGCTCAGGACGGTCGATCGCTTCCGGCTCGAGATCGACGAGCCGTCCGACCTCGTCCTCGTCGATGGCGATCTCTACGTGATCAGCGACAAGCACTCGCGGATCTACGAGATCACGCGCAAAGGGCGGATCGAGGACTCCACGGACGTGGAGGGCTCCGACATGGAGGCTCTGGCGTTCGACACCAAGCATGACGCGTTCATCGTCGGCGACGAGAGCAGCGGCAAGATCTGGCGGATCGACAGTGACGGCTCGCGCAAGGATCCGATCGAGCTCGACAACGCCGACGACGGCAACAGCGGCATCGAGGGCCTCGCGTTCGACGATCACGGACACCTGTTCGTCGCCAAGGAGAAGGATCCGGCGCGGATCTACGAGCTCGATGACGACGGCGACGTCCTGCACGACACCAAGATCGACTTCGCGAGTGACCTCTCGGCGCTCGCGTGGAACCCCGAGGACGAGCACCTCTACGCGCTCAGCGACGAGGAGCGGGCCCTCTACAAGCTCGACAACAACCTCGAGATCGACACCGCGTGGCGGCTGCCGATGGAGCACCCCGAGGGTCTCGCCTTCGACGGCGATCGGATCTTCATCGTCAGCGACAGCGAGGAGCGGCTCTACGAGCTCGCGCAGGACTAACCGAGAACGCGCGCCGGCGGGAGGTCGCCGGCCGCGCCGGCCTCCCCCTCGTGCTTGCGCGGCCACCACACGAGCGCCGCGATCGCGAACAGCGCGGGCAGCGCCATCATCGCCGCGACGATGGGCAGGTAGTCCATCATCAGCCCGAGCAGCGAGGGCGACCACAGATCGCCCATCAGGTGGATCGAGAAGATCGCGACGGCCATCGCGCTCGCGCGCATGAACGCCGGCACCGTGCGCAGCATGATGACGTTGATCGGCGACGTGGAGAGGAACAGCCCGACCTCGGCGATGCCAGCGCACACGAAGAACAGCCACGCGTTGGGAACGATGAATGCTGCTGCGGTCATCGGTGCAGCGATCGCGACGCCGACCGCGCAGACGCGGAGCTGCGCGTTGGCGGCCATCCGGTTGTGGACGTGGTCGTGGTCGGAACCGTCGGGAACCAGAGGGAGGCCGCGCGCGGCGCGATCGGCCCAGGCGCCGCCGATGATCGTCCCGAGTGCTCCAGCGACGACCGTGACCGCGCCGAACCAGAAGTTCGCCGTCGCGAGCGCTTCGGCTGCTCTCGCGGCGACTGGCCCCTTGGTTCCCGCGAGGTCATCGCGAAAGTGCTCCGACAGGAACTTCGGTGCCCAGAACGCGAACGCACCGATCGCAGCCGTATGCGCGCAGTACCCGAGCACGGCGCGCCGGTAGAGGGGGACACGGAAGAGCTTGGCAGCCGTCTCGACGATCTTCGCCTTCGCATCGGCGAGGTGCTTGCGCACCGGCTCCTGGATCGCAAGGCACGTGAGCGCGAGGACAACACCCGGGCCGCCTGCGACGAAGAATGCGGTCCGCCAGCCCCAGTGCTGCTGGATGAACCCGCCGAGCATGTAGCCGCACGCCGAGCCGACCGGCACCGCGAGGAAGAAGATCGCGAGCATCTTCCCCTTCTTGTCGGGAGGTGAGACGTCGTCGATGATCGTCGGCGCGAGCGTCGCGTAGCTCGCCTCGCCGATGCCGACGAACGCGCGCGCGACGAGCAGCAGTGCGAGATTACCCGCCATGCCCGATGCCACGGTCGCGATGCTCCACGTCAGCACGCCGAACGCGATCAGGCGCTTGCGCGACAGCCGGTCACCGAGCTTGCCGAACAGCGGCGCCGTCACGAAGTAGCCGAGCAGGAACACCGTCGCGAGCAGCCCACCCTCGAAGTTCGAGAGCCCGAGCTCCTTCATCAGCGGCGGCAGCACCGCGGCGACGACGAAGCGGTCGAGGTAGTTGAGGAAGTTGAGCCCGGTCAGGAGCGCGACGATGGCGCCGCGACTCTTGATCATCGCCGGGTCCGGCCGTACGTGTACTGGACCGCCGCCATCACGGGCATGAACAGGCTGCGCTTCTCGGTCATCGAGATCGTGAACTCGGGGTGGATCCGGATCCCGCCCTCCACGATCAAGGACCCGATGCCCGTCTCGCCCCGCGAGAAGTCCCAGCGCAGGCCGCCGACGGCCTCGAGCCCCGCTCCACTGCTCGACGCGGTGGTGCTGGTGTCGGACGGCATGAAGTACGAGAGGCCCGCGCCGACGTACGGTGAGATTCGCGCTTTCAGAAACGCGAAGCGCAGCAGGAAGTCGTACGCCGTCAGGCCCGAGGTCTTGCCGAAGCGCACCGCGAGGTCGAACTGGCCCGCGCGCACGCCGAAGTCGAACAGGGCGATGGGTGCGCCGTTGCGGATGTCGAGTCCGCCGCCGAGCCCGATCAGGTAGCCGATCGCGAGCGTCGTGGTCCCGGGCCCCGCGACGCCGGGTGCGCTGCCCTGGACGAGGTACGCGACCACGGGGGTGGTCTGGTTGATCGCGACGTTCGCGGTCGTCTCGAACGGCACGTAGCCATACTTCGTGACCTTGATCGTGTGCGGACCCGGCGTCACCTCGACCTTGGCCGGGATGCTGCCGACCACCTGCTCGTCGACCTCGACCTGCGCCCCCTCGGGCGCGCCGCCGATCTCGAGCGTGCCGGTCGGCCCCTTGACCGGACCGACCGTGCGAAG
>JANOPP010000633.1:0-31978 GCA_031421915.1 Myxococcales bacterium
GCTCGATCTCGGCCGGCTCGACCTCGGCGCGTCCCCCCGGTCCACTCTGCCAGCCGCGTTCGCAGTGCGAGCAGATCGAGATCTGCGCCGGCGTGCTCGCTCCCTCGGGTGACACTCGCGCCCGCTCGAGCATGATCCGGAAGAACTCCGCCTCCTCGATGCGGTGCCCCATCTCTGCCTCGATCGCTGCCCTCAGCTCGCGGTAGATCGCGATGGTCTGCGGTGGCAGCTCGATGCTGAACCGCCGCAGCCGCAGATCCGGATCCTCGGGATCGTCCGGGCCGTCACCCTTGTTGCGGCCCGAGACCATCGCTTGCACCTCGCCGCACGTCTTGCCCTTCGCGGCGGCGATCCTTTCCTCCTCGGTCTCGGGCGTCACCACGCGGGTCAGCTCCCTGACGTGCGAGTACTGGAACGTCCCGTCCTCGAGCTCCGCCTCGAGCATCGGCAGCTCGGCCAGCGCTTGCGAGACCCGCAGCCGATCGCTCGCGGCCCGCGGTTCGACGCCGTGCTCGCGTTCCAGATACTCCAGGATCGAGATGAAGCCGAAGTGAGTCCACAGCTGCATGGCCTCGGCCTCGCGCAGATGCCGCGCGTTCTCCGCGTCCCACGCACACCGGCGGCGCGTCGCGAACTTCATCTCACCGTGAAGCCGCATCCACGCCGGGACATGCTCGCAGCCAACGACACTCTCGACACTCGCCTGATCGAACATCGCCATCTCCTCACAGCGCGCACCCATCACGCGCACTCTTCTTGATACCACGCGATATCCGGCGCTCTGATCTACGCTGTGTGCGACGAACGTCGACGGATTCGACGCTCGATCCATCGCAAACGGGAACCGCACGCAGGCGCGAGTAGAGGAGATCTGGCGCGATGTTGGAACGATGATCGCTCGATGCGGTTCGCGCGCGCGCGGGCCGCCCGTCAAGCGAAATCTTGCCTCGATGGTCGATTCCTCGTCGGAGAACGCGAGTCTGCGAGCGGCGCGGCGCGGCGCGGTGCGGTGCGGTGCGGTCGCTCCATCGACACCCGATCGGCGGCGATCTTCGCGCACTGCGTTGCCGCCGCGAACCCGCTTTGCGCCCGTCGGGAGCCTTTGCCCGTTCGCGCTCTACGCTGGGCGGCTGGCGCGAGCACGACGCCGGCATCCGGGTGTTGGATCGAAGCTCGTTACTGGATACGGGCGTGTGTTGCGGGTGTTGATCACTCGGTCCGCTGCAGCCCGTTCGCGCTCGAAGCTAGATGGTTTGGGCAAGCACGACGCCGGCATCTGCTTGACGCATCGAACGCTGGCTACTGGATGCGAGCGTCGGAGTCGCTGGCCGTTCACCCCGGCCGGATATTTGTGACGCACACATCTCGCCGCAGTAGATCTCTCGCGAGTGGTCGCTCATCTATGAGGGGTCGCTGCGCGGCAGCGATCGCCAGCCGAGAAACCACGCACCTGGATCGTCGAGGGCCTCGATCTGGACCTGGTAGTCCCGCCGCGTGAGCACTGCGCGGAGCGTTACGTGCTCGCGTTCCACCGTGATGACCTCGAAGTGGCACTCGCTGCTACCGTTCGCGAGCGGCACTCGTGCCGTCCATCGCGAGTGGAGGAGGAACCGGCGCTGCACGCGAGGCATGTTGCTGCTTCGACGCTCGCGCCCGGGAAAGGGTTTCTCACCACACGCGACGCGGCACCACCCGATCAGCGGCACTGGGCGTTTAGCTCGTTGAGGGCGAGCGCGGGGATGAAGACCTGCGCCTCACCGAGCACCTTGCGCGCCGTGTCGCAGTCGCCCCGGTGGCTGAAGCACACCGCGACACGCGAGAGCAGCGAGCCGACGATGCGTCGATCGGTGTCCGACGTCGCGACCGCTGCGGCCGCGCGGACCGGTGGCAGGTAGTAGTCGCAATCGAACTTGCTGAACAGCGAGAGCTGCTTCGAGAGTCGACGCAGGCGGATCACCGGATCCTTGCCGACGGGGCAGTAGATGTCGGCGGTACTTTCGGCCGCGCTCTCGGGCGTGCCCTCGCGCGCGTAGACGGCGCGCAGCTCGCGGATGCCGCCCTCGCAGTTGCCGGCGACCATCTCGCAGATGGCACTCGCGTTCGCGACCCGAGCGTCGGTGGGTGGCGGCGAGGTGATGGTGTCGACGAGCGTTCGGCACTTCGTCCCGTTGCGCTCCTTGATCGCCCGGCTGACGTCGTCCAGCGTCGGTCCGCTCGGCGGAGCCGTGCCCGCGATGCCCGAGCCGCTCGAACCGTTGCCTCCCGCTGTCGGTGCGGTGTTCGGCGTGCTCGGTGTGCTCGAGACATTCGATCCGTTCGTTCCGCTGGGATCGATCGACGTGTCGTTGCCGGCGACGACAGGCGGCGGCGCCTTGCGCGGCGGTTTGACCGTGGTGGTACCGGAGCTCGTCGAGGATCCACCTCTCGCGATCGACCCTCCGGTCGTCGCAGCTCCACCGGTCGTCGCAGCTCCACCGGTCGCCGCGGATCCGTTCGTCGTCGCGGGTGCACTCGTCGTCGCAGATCCGTCGCCCGTCGCTGCACTACCGCTCGCACTGCCCGCCGCGGGGGCACTTCCGCTTCCCGCAGGCACGGTCGCGGCACTCGAGCCGCGGTCTTGGCCCAGGTACCAGACGGCTGCGGCGCCGGCCGCTGCGGCAATCACCGCGATCGCGATGACGCTCGTGAGCCGCGAGGGCCGGCGCGCATCCTTCAGCGTCGAGGCTGCGAGGGTCGGTGCCGTCGAGAGGTTGCCGCCGGTGACCGCGCGGCGCACGCCGGACTCGGGACGCGGGACCGGGTGCGGCGCGACAACGTCGTCGAGCGCATCGGCAAGCGCGGTCATATCCGCGAAGCGTTCGCTGGGTTCGAGCGCGACGCCGCGGGCGAGGAGGCCGCACAGCTCGTCGAGCTCGGGCTCGCGTGAGCGGCGCTCGCTGACGAACGCGATCATCGCGGCTCGATCGAGATCCATCGCGGGACGGCGGCCGGCGACGGCCTCGCCGAGAGCGATGCACAGCGCGAACTGATCGGCGGGCGCGTCGACGGCCCCACCGTGCTTCTGCTCGGGGGCCATGTAGGCCGGTGTTCCGGCGATCTGTCCCGCACGGGTGACGAGGCCGCCACCGCCGTGCGAGGGCGCCTCGGTCGGCGCGATCGGAGAAGGTGTGCTCGCCCGGATCGCGAGGCCGAAGTCGGCGACCCGAACTCGACCGTCCGCACCGAGGAGGAGGTTCGCGGGTTTGACGTCGCGGTGCACGAGGCCGACCGCGTGCGCGGCGGCGAGGCCACGGGCGGCTTGCGAGTAGAGGCGCACGATCGCGCGCCAATCCGCACTCGCACCGCCGCGCGACGCGAGGGTGTCGCCGGCGACGAGCTCGGTCGCGATGAACACCTCACCGCCCGCTTCGCCGACGTCATAGACGGCGACGACGTTCGGGTGCGTGAGCCTCGCGAGGGAGCGGGCCTCGCGAAGCAGGCGCTCGCGTTCGCGGCCCTCGTCGGTGCGATCGGGGCGCACGAGCTTGACCGCGATCTCGCGGCGGAGCTTCGGATCCCACGCGGCCCAGACTTCGCCCATGCCACCCGCGGCGATCTTGCGATCGAGGAGGTAGCGGCCGACCTGGCGAGGCTTGGGAGCCGAGGCGACGGCGCCGAGCCCAGCGATCACGGCGGCGCAGTCTTCACACGTATCGATGTGTGCTTCGATCACGCCGATCGAGTCGGTGTCGAGCGCGCCCTCGACCAAGCGAACGAGCTCGTCCTCGCTCGGGCAGTCGGTCTGCGAGTCGTCGGGCGTGCTGCCGCTCGCCATGACTCAGCCGGGGTCGCTCTCGGAGCCGTCGGCGAGCTCGGGCGACTTGAGCACGCGCGAGAGGCTGAGATCGAGGCGGCTGTCGGCGGCGCCGACGATCGATTCGAGGGCGTCGTCGGCGACACCGAGGCTCGAGGCGAGCTCCTTGCGCGTCACGTCTGTCAGCTCGGCGCGCGCAGTGGCGAGCGTGCGTGCGACCGTGGCGCGGTGGATGCCGTAGAGCGCGGCGATCTGATCGAGTGTGAGCAGCTCGACCTGCGCGTGGCGGAGGAAGTTGCGCTGGCGTGGCGCGAGACCAGCGACGGCTCGAGCAAAGGCGCCCTTGATCGCCTTGCCTACCTGATCGCGCGTGTAGCGCGAGGCGATGTCGGGACCGAGCTCGGGGAAGCCGAGCAGATCGTCGTCTGCCATCAGCTCCTCGAGCTTGCGCGCCTTCTCGGTGCGCGCGATGTCGACGAGCGCGCGCAGGGCAGTGACGCGCAGCCAGTTCTGGAGAAACCCGAAGCCGGAGTAGTCGCCGATCCGTGGAGGGCGATCCGCGGTCGCGACGAACAGCTTGATCCGGAGCGTCTGGAGCAGCTCGTCGCTGGTGACCGGGAGGCGGCGGAACCGCGCGAGGACTCCATCGAGATCGGTGCGATGGACCTGCTCGAACGCGGTGATCGCGCGGGCGTCACCACTCGCGCACCACTGAGCGAGGAACAGATCTTCGACGCGGAGGCGGGCGAGGGCGGCGGCGAGGTCGCGCTGCTCGTGGAGCTTGGACGCGATCGCGTGCGCGAGCGTCGCGTCGGTCAGCGCGGCTTCCGGCCAGCGGGTGCGGGCAGTCGCGAGCTCGGCGGTCGCACGCTCCGCGAGACCGGGGAGCGCGAGCGCGTCACGGGCGCTCGCCGGCGCACTGGCGATGACCTGGTTCCACCACGTGCTCACGGCGGCCCGATAGTGACACGAGGTAGGGCCAGTGCGGCAAACCATCCGCCCGCGCGCGCAAGGCGGACGCGGTCGAGCACTCGTCTCGGCGCGCGGTTCAGCCGGACTCGACCGGATGCTTCGCCTTCTCCCAGCCTGCAATCCCGTCGGGCATGACGAAGACGTTGGTGTAGCCGAGGTCGAGGGCGCGCCCGGCGCCCGTATGGCAGCTATGTCAACCAGGGCCGGAGCAGTAGAAGACGAGCGTCGCTTCGACGTTCTCGGGCAGGTCGTGGCGGTCGAACGAGTACGCGTTGAGGTTCTTCGCGCCCGGGACGTGGCTGCGCTTCCAGCGGCCCGCGCCGTTGTTGTCGAACACGTGGAAGTCGAGCTGACCGAGCCGCGCCGCGACCTCGGCCACGGTCAGTGCAGGGATGTCGTCCATACCGGGCCAGGAGCGATGACGCGGATCAGGAGACCGGCTTGCGCGCGGGCTGCGTACGGTTCGTCGACTTCTTCTTGGACTTCTTGGCCTTCGCCTTGGCGCTCGAACCCGCACCGGACCGGTCGGTCCAGCGGTAGCTCGGCTCGCCCTGGGCGCGGAAGTCGACGTGGATGAAGCCGCTGTTCGGGTACAGGCCGATGCCCATGTTGCCGCCGTCGAGCGACTCGGCGTAGGCGTACATGTCCCGGATCGAGACGCCCTGGATGCGGATGTCCATCGCGCTGGCGTGGAAGTGCCGGCTCGACGACCGCTCCGCGAACCGGAAGCCCGACACGAGGTCGACGCGCTTGCCACCGAAGTGGTCGTAGATCCTGGAGAGCTGCTCGTAGAGCTCGGCCCGGACCGCGCGGACCTCACCGGTCTGGCGGCAGCGGAACAGCTCGTCGAGCTTGGCGAGGGACGCCTCGTTGATCGAGCCGTCCTCCTTGTAGATGTTGACGCGGGTCTCCTCGGCGAGGTTCTCGGCGCGGAGCCAGACGTCGCCCGAGGGCTTGTCGAGGTCGTCCTTGCGGAGCGTGCTTTGCGCGGCGTTGTGGCCCGAGAAGACTGCGATACGCTTGCACTTCTTCTTGCCGCGTACCGTCGAGCACTGCTTGGTCGTCCCCTTGCTGGAGGACTTTTTCCGCTTGCTGGTCGTGCTCTTCCCGAAATCGGATGCCGAGCGCGCCGCCGCGTTTGCTTTCGGAGCCGCCTCCGCCCAGCCGCTGCCCGAGGCAACAACCAGGCACGCGGCGATGAGCAGAGCCATCCGTCGCATGGACCGATAGGCTAGGCCGGCCGGGGGATCGATCTCAACAAAACCGGCCAGAGAATCGCTCCCTGGCGTTAGAAATGTGTGCGCCCTTGCCACTCAATCCGCCGGTGGTGGGACCGGGAGTGGAGCGAGATTCACGCCGGGGAGTCCGACGTGGAGGAGCTCGATGCCGATCTTCGACGCGACATCGAAGATCCGGTTGTCGCGATAGAACTCGCCGAAGCAGATCCGCGTGATGCCCGCGTTCGCGAGCATCTTGAAGCAGATCCAGCACGGGCTCGCGGTGACGTAGCAGCCGCCGCCGTTGATGTTCACGCCGTTCTTCGCGGCCTGGATGATCGCGTTGGCCTCGGCGTGGATCGTCGCCACGCAGTGACCCTCCTCCATCATATGGCCGACGTCCGAGCAGTGCGGCATGCCCCGGATCGACCCGTTGTAGCCGGTCGACAGGATCGTCCGATCGCGGACGAGCACCGACCCGACATACTTCCGTGGGCATGTCGACCGCGTCGCGACGACCTGCGCGATGCTCATGAAGTACGCGTCCCACGACGCGCGCGGCCGGATTTCCTCGGGCATGGGCGCATCGTAAGCGAACCGCGGCCAGAGATGGAGGGCGCTCCGACTCACTCGGAGCGCCCGGGGACCGAGCGTGGATCCGGGATCTGCTATGGTCCGCGCCCCATGTCGTCGGGCCAGTCCAAGTACAAGGACACCGTCAATCTTCCAGACACGCCGTTCCCGATGCGTGCGGAGCTCGCGACGCGCGAGCCCGAGATCCTCGCGGAGTGGGATCGAATGCGGCTGTACCAGCGGATCCAGGAGGCGCGCGCCGGTGCGCCGCTGTTCGTGCTGCATGACGGCCCGCCGTACTCCAACGGCCACATCCACTACGGCCACATCCTCAACAAGATCCTCAAGGACATCGTCGTCAAGTCGCGGACGATGGCCGGATTCCGCACGCCGTACATCCCGGGCTGGGACACGCACGGCCTGCCGATCGAGCTCGCCGTCGAGCGCGAGCTCAAGGACAAGCGGTCCGCGATGGATGCGTCGGAGTTCCGCAACGCGTGCCGCCGGTACGCGATGAAGTACGTCGAGATCCAGAAGGCCGAGTTCAAGCGCCTCGGAGTGCTCGGTGATTGGGAGGTCCCCTACCTGACGCTCGATGCGACCTACGAGAGTGCGATCGTTCGCGCGCTCGCGAAGTTCACGCGCGGCGGTTACCTGTATCGCGGCAAGAAGCCGGTGTCGTGGTGCCCGCGCGATCGCACCGCGCTCGCCGAGGCGGAGATCGAATACAAGGACAAGACCTCGCCGTCGGTCTACGTGCGAATGCCGCTGATCGATCGCGGGATGCTGCCGAAGGAGCTCGAGGGCAAGCGCCTCGCGTACGTGATCTGGACGACGACTCCATGGACGCTGCCGGCGAACCTCGCGATCGTCGCGCACCCGGCGTTCACGTACCTCGCGGTGCCGAACCCCAAGGATCCGGGCGAGGCGTTGATCGTCGCGAAGGAGCTGGCCGAGACCTTCATCAAGGCGATCGGAGGCACGGAGCTCGCGGGCGCGGTCGAGATCTCGCCCGCGCAGATGGCGACCCTCGATGGCGGGCGTTACGAGCACCCGTTCATCAGCGCGCCGTCGATCGAGGGGCCCGGCGCGGCCAACATCTGGCGGCTGTGGTTCGCAGACTACGTGACGGCGGATGCAGGTACCGGCCTCGTGCACACCGCACCGGGGCACGGCGCCGACGACTACAAGACCGGCATGGCGCACGCACTCCCCGCGTATGCACCTCTCGACGATTCGGCGCGCTACCTCGGTGGTGTCGGCCTCGAGCGCGGTGCCGAGTACATCGATCTCAAGGGGAAGAGCACCGACGAGGCGAACCCGATCATCGTCGCGCACCTCGCGGCGACGGGCTTCTTGCTCAACCCGACGACGGACAAGGTCCACCACAGCTACCAGCACTGCTGGCGCTGCAAGGGGCCGATCGTGTTCCGTGCAACGCCGCAGTGGTTCATCGCGATGGACCACGAGGGCTTCCGCGACAAGGCGCTCGCCGAGGTCGACAAGACGACGTGGGTCCCCGCGTGGGGCCACGATCGAATCCACGCGATGATCGCGAACCGCCCCGACTGGGTGCTGTCGCGGCAGCGGCTGTGGGGCACTCCGATCCCCGCGTTCTACTGCAGCGCGTGCGGCGCCGAGCACGCGAACGCCGACACCATGGACTACATCGCCGACATCTTCGCCGTCCGGGGCGCCGATGCCTGGTGGCAGTGCACCGTGCCCGAGCTCGTTCCTCCGGGCACGACATGCGCGAGCTGCGGCGCGGGCGCCGACAAGCTCGAGCGCGAGAAGGACATTGTCGACGTCTGGTTCGAGTCCGGCGTGTCGTGGCTCGCGATGGAGAATCGCCCCGGCGCGGAGGGCAAGGATCACGGCGACATCGATCTGTACCTCGAGGGCAGTGATCAACATCGTGGCTGGTTCCACTCCTCATTGCTCGCCGCGATCGGAGTCAAGGGGCGCGCGCCGTACCGCCAGGTCATCACCCACGGCTTCGTGCTCGATGGCGCGACCGGTACGCCGTACTCGAAGTCCGAGATTGCCAAGGCCAAGGCCGAGGGCAAGAAGCTCGACTACGTCGAGCCCGACGTCATCATCAAGAAGAGCGGCGCCGAGATGTTCCGCCTGTGGGTCGCGTCGACCGAGTTCCGCAGCGACATCCCGTACTCGCAGACCACGCTCTATGGCAACGACGGCAAGGGCGGCCTCGCCGAGTGGTATCGCAAGCTGCGTAACACCGCCCGGTTCCTGCTCGGCAACCTCAAGGACTTCGATCCGAACCAGCACAGCCGCTCGGCGGTGACGCTCGGTGTCGATCGCTACGTGCTCGCGCGGCTCGACGAGGTCGTCACGCGCGCGCGCAAGGCGTACGAGGCGTACGAGCTGCACGTCGTGCATCGGTTGCTCGTCGAGCTCGTCACCGTGGATCTGTCGGCGCTGTACGGCGACGTCACCAAGGACCGGCTGTACTCGGATGCGATCGACTCGCCCGAGCGGCGCGCGGCGCAGATCGTGATGTACGAGGCGCTGCGCGCGATCGCGACGCTGGCGGCACCGATCCTGTCGTTCACGGCAGAAGACATCTGGAAGTACATGCCGAAGCGCGCGGGCGATCCCGACAGCGTGCACCTCGCGGCATTCCCGGAGGCCAAGGTCGAGCCCGAGGCGGCCGCGGTGATCGCGGACTTTGCGGTGCTCCTCGCCTGGCGCGAGCGCGTGACCAAGGAGCTCGAGCCGTTCCGCGTCCAGAAGCACAAGTCGGTCGACGCAGCGATCGTCCTGCACCCGACGGCGGCCGAGGTCCCGGTGCTCGCGCGCTACAGCGTCGAGCTCGCGGATCTGTTCATCGTATCCGACGTCGCGATCGGCGCCGAGGGAGCGAACACGGTCGAGGTCGCCGAGCACACGGGGCCGAAGTGCGAGCGATGCTGGAAGCACTTTGCGGCGCTGGCTGCAGATCCCGCGGACGTCTGTCAGCGGTGCGCCACGGCGCTCGATGGCCGGAAAGCAGGATGACGATGGCCGACGACGAGAAGCAGGAAGAGGCCAAGGCCGCAGCCCCGAGCGGCGGCTTCATCAGTCGCCTCGAGGCGAAGTGGAAGATCTTCTGGATCGTCTCGATCCTGTCGCTGATCGCCGATCAGGCGACGAAGATCTGGGCGCGCGCGGTGTTGCCGGTCGCCGGCCACGGCACGCTTCCCGGCGGCATCTGCGAGGTCCCGGCGGACCTCGCGTCACGGCGCTGCGGCGGCGTCACGGTCGACTTCATCACGGGCTTCTGGGAATGGCGACTCTCGATGAACCCGGGCTCGGCGTTCGGCCTGTTCGGTGGTCAGAGCTTCGCGCGCGTGTTCCTGTCGATCGTCGGCATCGCTGCCGTGATCGGCATGGGCTGGATGCTCAAGAAGTCGCGCACCGATCAGAGGGTGCTGCACTGGGCGCTCGCGTTCGTCGCGGGCGGTGCCGTCGGCAACCTGATCGATCGCATCTACTACGGTGTCGTCACCGACATGGTCCTGTGGCGGTACAAGACCCACGAGTGGCCGGTGTTCAACGTCGCGGATGTCGTCCTCGTGATCGGCGTCGGCCTGATGTTCATCGACATTCAAAAAGAGGGAAAGCGCGAGAAGGCGGCGAAGAAGGCGAAGCTCGAGAAGGCAAAGTCTGCCGGTCTCGTGAAGCACTGATCACACGCGGAATATTCGGTCACGCCATGCGGTAGGGACCGCATGAGCCAGCGCGTGGGCCGCATCGCGGTGTTCTTGGCGATCTTCGCCCTGACCACCGGCTTCGATCAGGGGAGCAAGGAGTGGGCACGCGGCTCGCTCGAGCTCGGCGTCCGCGAGCCGGTCATCGCTGGACACTGGGACTGGCAGCTCGCGATGAACAAGGGCGCGGCGTTCTCGTCGTTCGGTACCGGCGTGGCGACGCAGGTCATCCTCTCGGTCCTCGCGATGCTCGCGCTGATCGGCATCGGGATCATGGCGGCGCGCACGCGGCCCGAGCAGCGGCTGCAGCTGTTTGCGCTCGCGATGATCGGAGGTGGCGCGCTCGGCAACTTGATCGATCGAATGCGGGACGGCGCGGTCACGGACTTCGTGCGCTGGCAGTGGAACGAGGCCACCGTGTGGCCGATCTTCAACGTGGCCGACGTGGCCCTGCTCGTCGGAGCCGTGCTCCTGGCGCTCGACAGTGCGCTGGCGCACCGCCGGCCAGCCCCGGTCTGACCGTTTCTAGGATTCTCCGCTGGCGTGGGTACACTGTTCGCATGCGGATCGCGGCATGTGCAGTCCTGACCCTCGTGGCCTGTCATCCCGGTTCGGACGACTCGTTCCCGATCGTCCCGGGCGGGGATGACTCGCCGATCACACCGCCGCCCGACACCACGCCGGCCGATGCCTCCGGTGATGCTGCCACTGCGATCGCAGGTCGCGTGTGCGTGGTCACCGATCTGCGCAGCTTGACCTCGGGCTGTGCCACGACCGGCGTCGCGGGGATCGCGGTGACGCTCGGTACCCGCACCACCGTCACGCTCGCGGATGGCACGTTCACGATGTCCGTCGCCAGCGGTGAGACGCCGAGCGGTGCGTGGAGCGCGAGCGGCGCCGCCTACGTGACGTCACGGGTACTGTTCGGCGGACCCAACTTGATCCCGATGACGACCGAGGCCCGGTACGCGGAGATCCTGCTCGCCAACGGCATGGTGTCCGGAGGTGGGCAGGGCGCGATCATCGGCCGCGTCTCCACGTCGGGGGCTGCACGGCCCGGGATCACCGCGTCGACGGCGCCCGTTGCCACGTACGTCGCGCACTACGATGCCGCGACCGCGCTCCAGTGGGAGCAGGATGCGACCGGAGCGAATGGCGTGTTCTGGATTCCCGGCGCACCGGTGGGAGATGTTGCCGTGACACTCACGCCCGGGACGCTCACGCCCGTCGTGCTCCCGGTCGGCGATCAGGCGATCACGTTCGCGACGTTCGACATCCTCTAGCGAGTCGCGAGTGCGTCGAGCGCCGCGATCCAGCCCGCGGCCTTGGTCTCGGTCTCGGCAAGCTCGGCGGCCGGATCGGAGTCCGCGACGATGCCGCCACCGACGTGGATGCGCAGCTCGCTGCCGGCGAGCACACCGATCCGGATCGCGATCGCGAGGTCGAAGGCGCCGCCGTCGCCGAAATAGCCGAGCGCACCGCAGTACGGACCGCGCCGGGCGGGCTCGAGCTCGTCGATCAGCTCCATCGCCCGGACCTTCGGTGCGCCGGTGATCGAGCCGCCCGGGAACGTCGCACGCAGGAGCTCGGCGTAGCCGACGCCGGGGCGCAGCTTCGCGCTGACCCGCGAGACCTTGTGATAGAGCGCGGGTAGCTCGAGGACGTAGCCCAGCTCCTCGACGATGACGCTCCCTGTTTCGGCGACGCGACCGAGGTCATTGCGCTCGAGGTCGACGATCATCAGGTGCTCGGCCGCATCCTTGGTCGACGCGGCGAGATCCTCGGCACCGGTCGGCGTGCGCGGGCGCGTGCCCTTGATCGGCCGGGTCTCGATCCGATCGCCGACGGACGCGAGGAACCGCTCGGGCGATCCGGAGATCACGGACACGCCGTCCGCCTCGATCAGCGCGCCGTACGGTGCGGGCGCGACAACCGCGAGCTCGGCGTAGAGCGCGAGCAGATCGCCGGGCGACACCATGCGCGCGACGAGCCGGCGTGCGAGGTTGACCTGGTAGACATCACCCGAGGCGAGGTAGTCGCGGATCCGCTCGACGCGAGCGATGTGGTGGTCGCCATCGTCGTCAGCGGCGAGCGGTGCGAATCGTGGGACGAGCTGTGGGCGCGGCGGTGCTGCGAGCTGCTCTGCGAGGCGCGCGCGGGCGGTCGCGTCGGGGCCGACCACCTCGTGCTCTCCCGTCCCGTGCCAGCGCGCGATCGCGCCATATGCACCGAGCCACAGGTCCGGGCTGTCCTTGCCGACGTCGGGGCCACCGGGCAGCTTCTCGACGGCGCGCGCGAGGTCGTAGCCAAGAAAGCCGATCACGCGCGGCACGGGTGGCCCCGGCAGAGTCCCACCGAGCGTGCAGCCATGCGCGGCGAGGAACGCCTCGGCCGCATCGAGCGGATCCGCCGTGAACCTGCGTGCGGGGCGGCCCTCGGCATCGAGTTCGACGAGCGAGCGGCCACGGCCGATCAGCGTCGCGCGTGGCTCGGCGCCGACGAACGACCACTTGCCGAGGCCGTCGTCATCGCGGCCGGAATGAAGCAGCACCCGCCCGCGCAGCTTCGCCAGCCGCGCGGCAGCGTCGATGGGCGCGAGCGCCATCTACGTCTCGTCGGGACGGTCGAGCGCCATGAGCGCATCGATCGCGGCTTCAGGATCTCCCGACGGACCCTCGAGCGCGGCAGCTTTCACGGCGTCCGACACACCGTTCGGATCGTCGGGCGGATCGTCGCCCGTCACCGAGCTCATATCGAGCTCTGGATCGATCTCCGCAGATGCGGCGGGAGGCGGAGTTGGCGCCTTCGTGCGTGGCGGTGGCGGCGGAGTCGCGTGCACGGCGGTCGTGGTCTGCGGCACGGCGTGCTCGCGCTCTGGCTGTGGCTCGACGAGCACGACGCCTTCGCCGGTACACTCGACGCACATCATGCCCATGGGGCCGCCGCTCGCGGGTACCACGGCACGTGGGATGACGCGACCGATCCAGCCCGCGAGCCGGTCGGCATCCACGTAGACGACGCCTTGCGCGGGTAGCTTGACCCGAACGAGCGGTCGCGCGACGCGGATCGCGAGCGCACCGTCGCCGCGGAACTGGACGACCGGCAGTTTGCCGCGCAGGCCGGGCACGTTGCCGCTCTCCCAGCGCAGCGACGCTTCGAACGCGAACACGAGATCCTCGCGGAGATAGAGGATGTCGTCGTCGAGCACGACGGCGTGAAATGTCTGCTTGCCGGGGATCGCGATCAGGTAGCCGTCACCGGTGACCGAGTGCAGCGGCGAGCCGCCGTAGTCGAACCTCTCGTCGGTCTGGTGACCGCGCGACCGACGCATCGCGATGTCGTAGGTCAGGTCACCGCCGGTGACGTGGACCCCGTCGAGGCGCGTCATCATCCGATCCGTGACGCGGATGACCAGCGCCCCATTGGGCGCGATCTCGAACGGGTCGTCGCCATCCTCGGGACGAACGAGCTCGTCGGTCGCGAGCTCCGACAGCGGACGAGGCGGAGTTCCGCCGGCCTTCGTGCGTTCGGGGGCGCTTGCCGCGGCTGACATCGGCGACGCGGCGGCGACGGCTTGCGAGATCATCGAGATGCCGGGCATCGGTGCCTGCGGCGCTTCGTCGACCTTGGGCAGCACGAACTGCATCGAGTCGGAGAACGGTGCAGCGATCGGCGCCGGAGCGGCGGAGCTGCTGGCGCCGGAGCGGACCGGAACCATCGGCACCGATGGCGTCCGGGAGGTCAGCCTCTCGATCACGATCTCGGGATGCGAGAGCTGGTCCGCGTACTCGGCGGCGACGTCGGCAGCGTGGGCCTTCTCGTCGAGCGCCTCTTGCGACTGCGTGCGCGCGCTCTTCGGCGGCGCGCTCGGTGGCTTGGTGCGCGGCGCCGGTGTCACGGTGCGCGCGACCGCGGTCGGAGTCGTTGTCCGCGGGATCGCGATCTCTGCCCGCGACACCGAGACCTTGCCGTCGACCGGGCCGCTCGGTGTGCGGCCGAGCTGAGCGTTGATCCCGTCGCGCTCCGCGGTGGTCAGGTTGATCTCGATCTCGCTCGCGAGCTCGTTTTGGCCCGCGAGGAGGAACGAGCGGTAGGCCTCGGCGTAGCGGCCGGCGCGCGCATACGCGAGGCCGAGGTAGCTGATCGCGCGGCCCTGGCTCGGATCGAGCGCGCGGCTCGCCTCGAGAGAATTGATCGCCTTGTCCGACTCGTTGACCTTGAGATAGACGAGGCCGAGGTTCAGGCGGTGCGAAGGATCGGTCGGCGCACGCTCGACGAGCTGCTCGTAGATCGGGCGCGCCTCGTCGAACTGGTTGCCGCGAAAGTAGGTCAAGCCGAGGAGCGCGAGGACCCGTGTGCTATCCGGTTCCTGATCGAGCGCGATGCGAAACGCGCGCTGCGCGACGTCGAGCTTGCCCAGCTTGAGTGCTTCGCTGCCCTGCGCCACCGCCTCGTCAAAGCCCGGGCGGTCGTTCGGGGTGCTCACCACCTGATCATTCAACCACAAACAGCCGGCCCGCGGCGTCGACCACCACGCTGATCGCGCCGTCGCTATCGGTCCGCGCGATGCGGGCACCAGCGCCCTGCCACCGCGCGAGGACGGCGCGCGAGGGAAACCCGAACGTGTTGCCACGGCCGCACGAGATCACGGCGAGCGACGGTCGCGTCGCTGCGATCAACGATGCGGAGGACGAGGTCGGGCTGCCGTGGTGCGGCACCTTCACGACATCGGCGCGTTCGATCCCCGCGCTGACGAGCAGCTCCTCCCCCTCGGCCTCGAGGTCGCCGGTGAACAGCAGCGCGCGTCCGCGGTAGTGGATCGCGATCACGAGCGAGTTGTCGTTGACGGTCCGCACCGGATCCGCGCCCGAAGTCACGGGTCCCCCGGCGATCGGCTGGTAGCGCGGCGCCCACACGAGCAATTCGACACCTGCCTGGCTGCGAGCCAGACCGAGCGGTGGGTGAACGATGCGTGTCCCGCGCGCGGCGAGCGCCGCCGCCAGCTCGCCGAACGACGGCAGTGGGCCCCTGCGCACGTCGGTCGCCCGATCGGGTTCGGCCGCGGACCACAGCTCACCGATGGGGACGGTAAGCGCGGCGAGCCCGAGGTAGTGGTCCGGGTGCGGATGCGAGATCGCGACGAGATCGATCCGATCGTGACCGGCGATCGCGAGTGCGCGGGAGATCGCGTCCGCCGGGGCGCTCGCCGCCGCGAGGCTGCGCGCATTCGGGTGCCCGCCGGCATCGATCAACCACACGCCACCGTCGGGGAGCTCGATCAGTGCGGCGTCTCCTTGTCCGACGTCGAGAAACGTCACGCGCAGCGCGCCCGGCGGTGGCGGTGTGCGTGCGAGCACCCACGCAATGCACAGCGCGATCCACGCGATCAGGTCGAGCCGCGTACGCTGCGTCCGTGCCGCGAGCAGGAGCGACAGCGCGATCAGGATGACGAGCGTGACCGCGCTGGCGACCGCGACGGTTCCGACCGGAACCACGTGCGCGAGCAGCTCCGCGACCTGATCGACGCCGTCGACGATCGCGGTCGCTGCGCGGATCAGGGGCAAGATGCCGAGCGCGATCCCCGCGAGCGCGAGGGGCAGCGCCAGCAACTCGACGAACGGCGTCAGCACGAGGTTGCCGACGACGCCGCCGGGGGTCACCTGGTTGAAGTGGAACGCGGTGATCGGCGCGGTCGTGATCGTCACCCAGGCAGACGTCGCGAGGCCCCGAAGGATCCAGCCGCGAACGCCGCGCCGCGACGATGCGGGGCGCAGTCCGAGCGTGAGCGCGGCGGTGAACGACAGCTGGAACGATGGGTCGAACAGGTCATGCGGTCGCCACACCAGCAGCACCAGCGCGGCAGCGCCGAGCGCGTCGACGAACCGGATCGGCCGGTCGAGCATCGCCGCCACGAGAACGAGCGCGATCACGACGAGCGCACGCAGGGTTGCGAGCTGCGCGCCGGTGACCAGTGTGTACGCGATGGCAACCGCGAGGGCAGGAGGCGCCGCCCATCGCGCCGGCCGGATCCGTCCGCCCCACGGCGAGGCGGCGATCAGGCGCCGGAGCGCCGCGAACACGAGGCCGGCGATCACGGCGAGGTGGAGGCCGCTGACCGAGAGCACGTGGTAGATGCCGACCGCTCGCCAGCGATCGTCGAGCGCCGGTGGAATCGCGCGGCGGTCGCCGACCACGATGCCGCGGAGCGCGGCGCGGGCGGTCGGAGCCCCGCCGGCGCGCTCGATCTCGTCGGACCACTGCGCCTGTGTCTCTGCGGCCCACCGCCACGCGCGGTCGCGGAGTGTCGGGGCGTCGCCGAGCCGCTCGAGCTCGAGCGCGGTCACCTCGTAGCCGGTCGCCGAGGTACGAACCCGGCCGGTCACCGCGATTCGCTCGCCTGGGACCAGCGCTTGATCGGACCACAGCCAGATCTCGGCCGCCTCCGTGCGCAGTGTCGCGCCGGTGCCGTGCGCGGTGCCGACGATCGGGCCACCGACGACCCCGAGCACGCGATCGACGGCGCGGTCGTCGGCCACGACCCCGCGCGGGAGTGTGGCGGTGTGCGGGGCGCCGAGGGCGAGACCGGCGGCCGCCGCGACCGCCGCGACGAGGAATGGCTGCCGCCGGCTCGCGATCGCGAGGACCGCGGCCGCGATCCAGCACGGTCCGGCGGGGAGCCGGAGCAGGGCTGCGAGGGCGATCCCCAGGGCGAGCGCGATGGCCAGCGGGAGAGGACCTCGGCCGACGTGGGCGCCTGACATGTGGGCCCCTATCGATCGCGGGCAGCGCCGGTTGCGGCCGGGAGCGTCGCGGCACTACGATTTGCCGGCGCATGTCCCCGCCGCTTCGGTTGTGTGTCGTGGTGCTCGGGTCGCTCGTCGTTGCCGGGCAGGCCGAGGCCGGTCCCGTGAGCGGGAAGCTCGACCTGCCCAAGGAGCTCCCGCCGCGCGAGCCCGCAGCAACCAAGGGCTTCCTGGAACGCGTCGAGAATCCCCTTGCGAATCCGCGGCCGGTCGCCGTGTTGCCGTACATCGTCGTCGTCCTCGAGCAGGCCGAAGGCGCGCAGAAAGGTGCCGCGCCGGGCCAGGTGATGTGGGACCTCGTCGGCGAGTCCTTCTCGCGGCCCGTGATGATCGCCCCGATCGGCTCCGAGGTCTTGATCAAGAACGTCTCGAAGACCGCGCGTACGCTGGTCGCGCTCGAGGACGACAAGTTGGTCCCGAGCGGACCGATCAACCCGACGGGGCCCAAGTCGTTCCGCGTTACCGAGGCGAAGGTCTACACGATCGCCGACAAGGACGCGGCGCACCTCCGCGGCACGCTCGTGACCGTGATGTCGCCGTACGTCGCGACGGTCGATGACAGCGGCAAGTTCGAGCTCGCCGAGGTGCCCGAGGGCAACTACAAGCTGCGGATCTTCTACAAGAGCCAGTGGCTCGAGGGCACGACCGACGTCGCCGTCGGGCCCAAGAAGACCGAGGTGAACCCCAAGGTCCCGGCGCTACTCGCGCCGAAGAAGAAGTGAGACGGCCGTGTTCTTCTCCAAGATCTGGTTCTTCCTCATCGCGCTTGTCGCCGCCGTCGGCCTGACGATCGCGCTCGTGATGCCGCGGCCTGCCGCGCGCACGCACACCAACGACGAGAAGCAGCGGCTCGTTGTCGCGTGCACCGTGATCGACATCCTGCTCGGCGACGATGCGCGCAACCGCGTGGAGCTGGCGAGCGCGTTCGCCAGCAAGCTCGAGGTCGTCACCGCGCTCGACTCCGCCTCCGGTGCAGCGTCGCTCGACGAGGCGCGCATGAAGCAGGTGCGCTCGACCGGCGCCGCCGTGATCGAGGAGATGAAGGGCCCGCGCAAGCCGGACTTCGCGGTGCTGATCGACAAGCGCGGACGCGTCGTCGCGCGCGTCACTCTCGACGACGGCGACTTCGGGGATGTCGTCGCGGGCCGGCCGCTCGTCGATGACGCGCTCGCCGGTTACCTGCGCGACGATCTGTGGACGCAGAACGGCACGCTGTATCTGGTGACTGCCGCGCCCGTGGTCAAGCGCGACTCGCAGGCCTACGTCGGCGCGATCGTCCTCGGTCACACGGTCACCAACGAGCTCGCGCAGCGCCTCGTGAAGTCGCTCGACGTCGACGTCGGGTTCTACCTCGGCAAGAACGAGCTGGCGGGTAGCAAGACGCTCTCGGTCGAGGCCACGCCACTCGTCGATGCGGTCAAGCGGATCTCCGGTGGCGAGATCAGCCAGGACTGCCTCGCCAACAAGCCGATTCCGATCACGTCGGGCAAGGACAGCTACACCGCGCTCGTCGCTCGCCTCCCCGGTGAGGTCTCGGCACGCCAGGCCTACTACAGCGTGTTTATCAAGAAGCCTGCGGCGCTCGGCTTCGTCGGCACCCTGGACGCGGTGGAGCAGGGCGACCTCGCGTTCGGTTCGTTCCCGTGGATCTTCGTCGGTGGTGGCTTCCTGCTCATGCTCGGCATCGGCATCGCGTTGATGTTCATCGAGTCGGATCGCCCGTTGCGCCGGCTCACCGCAGAGGCCGTGAAGCTCGCGAAGGGCGACACCGAGCGCCTCAGCGAGGATGCGCACCCAGGCAAGTTCGGATCGATCGCGCGAAGCGTGAACATCCACATCGACAAGCTCGGTCGCGAGGCAAAGACCGCGAAGAAGGACATGGACCAGCTCCTCGGTCCGTCGCCCGAGGGCAGCCTCGGTACGATCGATCTGCTCGCGACCGCCTTGCCGGCCGTGCGCCCCGGTGGCGCGCCGTCGGCAGGCTCGCCCCCGCCGTCGGAGTTCAAGTTCCACAATCCGTCGACGCAGCCCGGCATCACCGCGCCGCCGCCGCGCCCGGCGCCCCCGAGCTCGCGTCCGAACACGCCGCCCGCGTTCCCCGCAACACCCGCGCGTCCCGCGGCACCACCTCCGCCGCCGCTCGGGATCCCGACACCCGCACCGTCGATGGCGGCCGCGGCCCCGCCGCCGTCGGCGCTCGGTCTCGACGACGACATCCTCGGCGCCGCTGGCAGTGACGCAGCCGCGCCCGATCCGGAGGGGGCCGATGGCGAGGACTACTTCAAGCAGGTGTTCGATCAGTTCGTCGCGATGAAGCAGAGCTGCGGCGAGCCCGTCGCCGGCCTGACCCTCGCGAAGTTCTCCGAGAAGCTGGTCAAGAACCGCGATGATCTGATGTCGAAGACCGGCTGCCGCGACGTGCGCTTCACCGTCTACGTCAAGGACGGCAAGGCCGCGCTCAAGGCGACGCCCGTGAAGGACGACTGACCAGCTCTACGCGGCGTCGGCGGCGATGATCCGCTCGCGCAACCGCTGCGATTCGATCGACGCCTGTGCCGTCGTGGGGCGCTTCGCCGGATCCGGATCGCCGAGGCGCATCAGGTGGCTCTGTACGTCGTGTGCGAGCTCGGCGCTGATCCCGGCGAACACCTCGTCGGGCAGCCGGAAGTCCTCGGCGCTGCGCACTGCCGCGCTGAGCGCACGCTGCCACGGCGTACGCGCGGTGAGGTTCTCGAACAGCACGACCGCGCACGCGTAGATATCAGAGGCTGGCGAGACCTCGCCGCGCCGCTGCTCGGGCGCCATGTACGCGAGCGTGCCGACCGCCTCCGCCTTCTTCGCGATCGCACCGGTCTGGCCGCTCGCATCCGGGAGGTGAGCGACGCCGAAGTCGCCGAGCATCACCTCGACGCCGGGCAGATCGACGTCGCGGCGGAACATGAGGTTCGCAGGCTTGAGATCGCAGTGCACGATGCCACGGCGATGCGCGGCCGCGAGCGCGGAGAGGATCTGCCCGTGGCGCTCGATCGCGCGGCGCAGCGGGCGCGGTCCTCGCTCGCGCAGTACGTCGCGGAGCGTGCCGCCCGCGGCGAGCTCCATCACGATGCGCCGTGACGCTTCGTCCATGTCGAGCACGGCGACGACGTTTGGGTGGCGCAGCGACGCCATCACGCGCGCCTCGTGGAAGAACCGCGCGAGCGCGTCGGCTCGCTCGGTCCCGGCGAGGTGCGGGTGGAGCAGCTTGACCGCGACATCACGGTCGAGCTCCGCATCACGCGCGAGGTACACGACGCCGGTCGCTCCGCGGCCGAGCTCGCGCACGAGGCGATACCGCGCGCCCGCCTGCACGCCGGCGACATCACCCGCCGCGATCGTCTCACCCGCGACGGGGGCAGACCGACCGGTGAGCTGGCGAAGTCGATCGACGCGCACGCGGACATTCGGATAGTCGACGTCGCGGCCGAGCACCGCTTCGTAGTGCCGCAGCGCACGCTCGTGATCACCCTTCTTGCGCGCCTGCTCGGCGAGGAGGTAGTGCGCGCGGAGGGCGTGAGCCTCCTCGGTCGTGAGTCGCTCGAGGTGGAGCTGCGCGGTCTCGAGCTCGCCGCGCTGCTCGTAGCGCTCGACGAGGATCGCCCGCAGCGGTGCAGTCGACGCTGCCGGCAGCTCGGGAATCGACAGCAGCTTCTCCATCCACTCGATTGCGAGCCGCTCGTGTCCCGACCCCCACACGCCCTCGAGCTTCTTGAGGACGTCGTTGCTCGCGATCTCGTCGCGGCGCTTGCCGTCCGCGAGATCGGCGACGAGCTGCGCGAGGAAGACCTCCTCCTCGCTGCCGAGGTGCTGCGGCTCCGGTGCTGCGGGCGCAGCGATCGGAGTCGGGGCCTCGCCCTTCTTGCCGAACACGCGCTTCCACCACGACGCCATGTCAGCCGATATCGATCTCGTCACCGTCGACGACCAGGCGATCGCCGCGGATCAGCTGCACGCGCACGTCGCCGAGCGGCTCGTCGTTGAACGAGAGCAGCTTCGCAGTGCCACGCCCGAGGTGCGGGCGGCCCGCCTTGAAGATGACGTCGAGTGGCAGTCCAACGGGCGAGAGGTCGAGGCGCTGGCCTTCGTCGCCGGCGAGCAGCGCGACGCCGCGGTCGAGACTCGAGCCGCAGCGCAGGATCAACGCACCATGGGCGAGCTCGAAGTCGATCGTGCACTCGTCGCCGAGGCCGAACTTGCCGGTGCCGGCGAGGGGGACGCGACCCGCGAGCGGCAGTCCGCTGACCGAGGTGCCGTTGCGCGAGTCGAGATCGCGAAGATGAAAGGCCTCGGCCGTGCGCTCGATCTCGGCGTGCTGCCGGGAGACACCGCCGGCGCGCAGCGTCAGATCGCACAGCGGATCGCGTCCGAGCACGAGCTTGGGCGCCGCACACACGACGATCAGCGGCTTGCCGCGACGCTTGATCTCGACCTTGCCGGCGGTGAGCAGCGCGGTGTCGAGCGCATCGAGCTTGCGGCGGTACTCGCCAGCCACCGACGCCGCACCGACCGCCCGCACCAGCTCGGCGCGTGCCTCATCGCGGCGACCGACGCGCATCGCGGTCTCGTAGTTCGCGAACGCATCCGCCTCGGAGCGCGCGCGGTCGTTCGCGGCGTCATCCTTGGACAGCGCCTGCTCCATCTTCTCGACCAGGCCGCCGGCGGAGTACGCGTTCGCGGCCGCGAGATGATCGCCGATCGCCTCGAGCGCCTCGCCGGCCATATGGTGATCCTCGCCGACCACGAGCAGGTCGGCCGCCTCGCGGACCTTGGTTCGATCGCGCTCGGTCGCGATGCCCTCGGCCTTCGCGGCCTCCCACAGCGCACGGCCGAGTGCCGCCGCCGCCTGCCGCCGCAGCGCCGGATTCTCGCCGGCCCACCGGATCGCATCGCGCAGCGCTCCGATCTCGGCGAGCCGCGTCCCCGCCCGCGCGGCCCGCGCGAGGTGCATGCGCACCGCACCGTCGGCCTCACCGGCGAGCGCATAGCGTTCGGCCGCGAGATCGACGTTGCCCGCGGCCTCGGCCGCGACCGCGGCCCGGTAGTCGGCCGAGAACATGCGACGGAAGAACGTCACGACGCTGCCGAGTCTACCGCGGACGCGTACGATGCACCCATGACTGGGCGGCTACGGTTTCGCTGGAAGCAGCTCACCCACGACCTCGGAAGCGGCCTGCTGTTCCGTCCCGCGCTGATCACGGCCTCCCTCGCGATCGTGGGCCTCGTCCTGATCGAGCTCGAGGCAGAGAACTGGTTGCCGCGCTGGCAGGCGGGAGGTTGGTTCTTTCGCAACGATCCCGGGTCGGCGCAGGCGGTCCTCGGCGCGATCGCCGGCTCGATGATGTCTGTCGTCTCGATCGTCTACTCGGTGCTGGTCGTGGCGCTGTCCCTCGCCTCGGTCCAGTTCTCCCCGCGGATCCTGGGCGGGTTCCTTCGCGATCGAGTGAGTCAACGCACGCTCGGCGTGTTCATCGGCACGTTCACCTACTGCCTGCTTGTCATGCGTTCGACGAGCAGCGATCCACCGTGGGTCGCGACCTGGGCCGTGGCGGGCGGCTGCTTGCTCGGCCTCACCTGCCTCGGCTTCCTCATCTACTTCATCCATCACATCGCGACCGGGATCCAGGTCAATAACCTCGTCGAGCGGATCACGCGTGAGACCGAGGAGGTGATGGACGAGGTCTACGCATCCGGCGCGACGAGCTCGCTCCCCGTGGTGCCCGAGTCGGCCGCGTCGGTGCTGGCTCCGTACGCCGGCTATCTCCAGCTCGTCGACCATCAGGGTCTCGCCGAGGTAGCGCGCCAGCACCGCCTGGTGATCCATGTTTCCGTCGAGCCCGGCGACTTCGTCGCGCGCGGGGTAGAGCTCGCGCGCATCGCCGGTACCGAGCTTCCACCGGCGGCACTGGACCGGTGTGCTGGCTCGTTCGATCTCGGCTCGGTCCGGACGATGCAGCAGGATCCCGCGTTCGGGATCCGTCAGCTCGTCGACATCGCGCTCAAGGCGATCTCGCCCGCGGTCAATGATCCGAGCACCGCCGCGACCTGCATCGACCGGATCGGGAGCCTCCTGGCCGAGCTCGGTCGCCGGCGGCCCGGTCCACGGGTGGTGCGCGACGGCGACGCGATCCTGGTGGTCGCACCCCAGCCGTCCTTCGTCGACCTCGTGGATCTCGCGTTCAATCAGCTGCGGCAGTACGGGCGCGGAGACCTCGCCGTCTCGATCCGCATGCTGACCGCGATCGCGATGGCCGCGCGCTCGGCCCAGGACGACATCGGTCGCCAGCGCCTCCAGTTCCATGCGGACCAGCTGCGGGACGGGCTCTCCCCGAGCTTCCTGCCGGCCGACCGGCAACGGTTCGACGCGGCCTTCGACGCGCTCGCGATCAGCCGATGAGGCGATAGGCCAGCACGGCCAGCCACACGAATGCGAGCACCTTGACCAGCCGGGACCGCCAGCGCATCGACGCCGGATCTCGGCGATTGCGGAGCGCGAAGACCGCGATCCCGAGGGCGATCACGATGGCGAGAAAGACTGCGCTCAGCACCGAGTCTGTTGCCTCCGACTGGTTCGCACGGGCGCCAGTGTATCAGCGAGGCAGGTTCTGACCGAAGCGGGCCTGGTAGTCCTTCGCGAGCTGATCGAGGGCCGCCTTGTCCTTCGCGCGCGCATACGCCTTCGCCAGCGTCCGCCACGCCTGGCCGAGCTCGGGATCGATGGCGATCGCCTTCTTGAGGAGCGAGATCCCAGCCTTGGTGCCGCTCGGCTCGCGCAGCTCGATCACGCCCGACAGGTACAGCGCCCACGATTCGTTCGGGTCGATGGCGAGCGACTTCTGACACGCGGCGCGCGCTTGCTGGACCTGGCCTGTACGGAGCGCGAGGTCGCACCGTGACGCGAACAGCCCGGGCGCACCGGGCCACGACTTCTCGGCACTCGCGATTGCCTTCTCGGCGTCGGCGTACTTGCTCGCGTAGATCAGCTCGTTCGCCTTCTTGATCGCCGCGACGAGCGCTGCCTCCTGCTCGGGTGCGACCAGCTTGGTGCCCCGCGGCACGCCGTACCGTGCGCGGGTCTGTGCGAGCGACACGGCGATCGGATCCTTGTCGAGCTTTGCCCGCACGATCGCTTCCTCGGTCCACGTCAGCGAGCCCATCGTCTGATAGATGCCGATGACCTTGCGCCACGCGGTCTCGGCGTCCGACGGAAGGTTCGCGATCTTGCCCTCGGCCTGTGCGAGCTCCGCGCGTGCGGCCTTGATGTCGCCCGCCTTCGCGAGCGCCTCGCCGACCGCGATGTGCGGCGACGGATCTCCGGGCGCGAGCTCCGAGACCCGGTTGCACGCGGCGCGCGTCGTCTTGTCGGCGACGCCGGGCGTACCGATCAGGATCTCGCACTTGAGGATGTGCATCGAAGCGTTGCCGGGATACGCCGACAGCAGGTTGTCGAGGTCGCTCAGTGCCGTGGCCACGGTCTCCTTTCGCTTCGCGAGCTCCTTGATCCGCGTGATGTGATCGTAGGCCGCGGCCGGAATGTCGCTCGCCGTCTTGCCGGCCTTGCCGGCGTCGATCGTGTTGCGCAGGGTCGTCGTGACCTCGTCGCGGTTTGCGGCGATCCAACCGCCCCACTCGGACTTCTCGATCGAGGCGAGGAGCTGCTTTGCGATCTCGACCGACGGATTCTCGGCGAGCCGTGCGTCGACCGACAGCGTCAGGAGCTCGCGCGTGCGATCCGCAAAGCCGCTCTGCTTGTCCGAGTACGTGGGGTGGAGGATCCACGCCGGATCCGACTCGTGGATCCCGCCGAGCGTGACCGCGAGCTGATGCAGCAGCACGACGCTCTGCTTGTGGCGGCGATGCGCGCCGAGCACCTCCGTCCGCTCGGCCTCCTTGAGGTCGGGCAGCTTACCCGCGAGGGCCTCGGTCTCCGGGGTCTCCGCCCAGCCGCGAACGATCACGTGCTTGCCGAGGACGCGCGCATCGCCGAGCTCGCTCATCGCCTTGCTCGCGACGGCGTTCGAGCCGATGTACCCGATCACCCACGTCACGTCGTCGCCCCTGTCGAGCTCGGTCAGCGCGCGCAGCGCCTCGCGCGGCTCGCCGGATCTCGCCCAGTCCTTGATCTCCTCGACGCTGAGCCGCGCTCCGACGAGCGGCGTCAGCAGCTGACTCGCGTAATCGACCTGCTCGGTGATCTCCTCTTTCCACTTCGGCAGCGCGCGCACGCCGGGATCGACGTAGATCCTCACCTTCACCGTCCGCGGATCGCCCTCGCGCGTCTTCTGCGCCTCGAGCGTCGCCGGCAGATGCTTGCTGACATCGACCGCTGAGGGCTCCTTGATCTGCGGCCCGCCGCACGCCGTCACCGCGACCACGAACAGCAGGAGCGCGCGTTGCATCTACAGGACTTTCCCCGCTGCTCCGCGATCGTGCAAGGCGTAGACTGCGCGGGTGTTACTCCTCGACGAGCGAATCCTGGCAGACGGCACTCACGCGCGGACGCACGCGACTGTCCTCGGTGACCGCGTGCGGATCCGCGATGATGACGGCTCGCACGGCGAGCTCTCGGTGGCTGCGCTCGACAAGGTCATGACGCGCTACGGTCGCGAGCTGGAGAGCGGGATCACTCTCGACGGCGACTCCCTCGATCTGCCTGGCGGCTTCCGCCTCCGGCGGTTCCGTTATCACGCCATCGTCGACACGGAAGGCCGCGACTACCTGGTCTGGGAGCGCCCGGGCGGGGAGCCCCTGGCGGCCGTCGGTGCGATGGTCACCGCAGCCCTGCGATACCTGGTGTTGCGCCTCGTCGACGCGCAGTCTCAGGAATCTGAGAGGTGAACCGCTCCCGGGCACACTTTCGAGGGGTGGGACCCGGAGTTAGCTCACTGTCGTCAGGTACTTGAGCGTGGCACGGCGGCTGCTATCACTAGCCCCGATGTCTCGGTGGCTGATCATGCTCGTCCTGGCGGTGGCTCCGGCCACGGTCCTGGCGCAGCCTGCTCGCCCGGCCGCGACCGCCAAGGCCCAGGACGATCTCCGCGCCGCCGAGCGCAAGGTCGTCCAGCTCACGACCCAGCACAACACCCTCGCGGCCCAGTACGCAGCGCAGCTCGAGGCGATCGACCGGCTCAAGAAGCAGCGCAAGTCGTGGCGTCAGGAGCGCGAGGTCCGCACGGCACTCACCGATGCGAACGACACCGCGACCAAGCTCGCGACCCAGAAGTCCGAGCTCGCGAAGGCCAACGCCGCGCTCGGCGCTGCACGTAAGCAGCTCTCGACCTCGGTCGATGCCGAGCTCGCATCCGGCCCCCCGCCGGCGCGCGTCGCCGAGCTGGCTCGCCTGAAGTCTCAGCTCGCTCCGCAGACCACCAAGCGCGTCTCGCGCATCGTGCTGCCCGACATGCAGATCGATCCGCTCGCGGATCCGGAGGAGCTCGAGGAGCACATCCGGCAGCTCGTCGACAGCGAGGAGCAGCTGCGCAAGCAGATGGTCGGTCTCGACAAGCAAGCGTCGGAGCTCGACGAGGTCGCCAAGCTCCGCAAGCAGCACGATCGCGCCGGCGAGCTCTCGCGTCGCGACGACGATCAGCCGCAGCGCACGGCCTCGCAAGGGGGCGGCGGCGGTCGCGCGACGACGTTTGGCGCCAACGACTCCTCCGATGGCGCACCGGCCCCCGAAGCCGGCAGCCCTGGTGGGGGCGGTGGCGGTACCGGGCTCGGCACCGGTGGCACGACCAGCGTCGGCAGCTTCGAATCCGAAGCGACGATCGTCCTCGCCGACGTGATCGATGCGACGACGATCGAGACGCTGACCCGCGCGCAGCGGACCGGCGATCCGGCGCAGCGCGCACAGGCGGCGAAGAAGGCGCGCGACGCGGTCGCGGGTCGCCTCGAGCAGCTCAAGAAGAAGCGCGCCGAGCTCGAAGCGATCAAGAAGCGCCGCCGCTGACACAGCGGAAGATTCGGTGCTTCGGACGCAGCTCGGCGGCGCTCGCGAGGGTCGGTCGGCCTTGGCTCACATCGGTCGGTAGGGGTTGGTCAGGGCCGCGGCGCCTTGATGCCGCCGAACTGTCCATCGGGGGAGTTGAATCGCGCGTGGTCCTTGCAGTATCCAATCGTGCCGAGCAGCGTGCCGCCAGCGTCGGTTAGCTCGATCAGAAGATCATCGGGGCACTTGACCAGCCCGCCGTCCGCGCGCTGCGCCAGCCCAACGCGCGCGAGAAACTCCTTCGTCTCCTTGGCGTCGAGCTTCCTGACTTCCTTCTTCTCGAACGCACTGCTCGAGCCGGGCTTCACTTCGAACACCGTTGCGGCCACCGCACTGTCGAGATAGGTGGACAGGGGTGGGGGCCGCTGGGCCGAAGCGGAAGCGGGGGCGTTGGTCTCGGGCTTCACATTCTCGGACTTCGAGCACGCGAGCAACGATATGGAGATCAGCAGCATCTTCAGAATGGTTCTCATCGGTTCTTCCTGGCTAGCTGGTGCGGTTCGCAGGTTAGCGCGCTTGAACCCGACTCTGGTGAGGTGCGGTTCCGTCGCCCGGGAGCTCGATCCAGATCATGCTGTTTTCCCGGCCAGGGGGGCCGACAGGCACGAGCGTACGCCCCAGCACGGTGGCGGAGCGGCTCAACTCGGCGATCACGAACAAACGGTGATCGTGGATCGTCATCGACCCGATGTAGACAGGCGGGTAGCCACCTGCGCGGGAGTCGGCGACGATGGACGTCGCGTGAATCGCGTTGCCGGCAGCGTCGAGAGTGACGAGGAACATCTTGGTCAACGGATCTTGTCGACCGACTCGACCGCCGAGATCTACCACCTCGGTCTGCAGCCCAAGCACGAGCGTGTTCGACGAACTCAGCGCGACGGCGCGCACTTGATCGGAGCTGTTGGCCCCGAATGTATGGACCCAGTTCAAACGGCCGGCGATGTCGAACTGGGCTGCGAAACCATCGTCGTCCTCGTCGCGACTTTCCCGAGCCTTTCGGGCCGGACCTGGGTCGAAATCGATCCGGCCACGAAACAACCCTCCGATCACCACGCGCTCCGAGTCTGCTGCGATCGAATACCCTTTGCAGGTACTTCCCGGTTCGCCGATCTTTTGCAGCCAGTCGAGCCTGCCATTCAGATCGAGCCGTGCAACGAAGGCGGCGCCTCCAACCGTGCGTGAACCAAGGGGCCGATCGGAGAGGCCGGTCGCGAAGATCCCACCGTCAGAAATCGCGAGCGCTTGGGGAATGGTCGAGCTGTTGCGGAGGGCGCGACTCCAGCGAGTCTTGCCGTCGCTGTCGACCCGCGCAACAAACCCTTGCGCAAGTGTCGCCTCGGTAGCGCCAGCGATCGCCACACTGCCGTCGGGGAATGCTCCGACTGCATCGAGTCGGGCGCGGGGCGCGGACCACGTCCAGCGCACCGCGCCGTCGAACGTGAGCGCGACGGCGACTCCAGCTCGGCCGTCGTCGGCGACCACAACGGTCTCCGAGCCAGGATCCGCGTCGAATCGCTTCGAGCGAAACTTCACGATCACGACGGGACCGTCGTCGGTCACCGTCACCGCATGAGCTTGACCGAGGCCATCCCACTGTCGGCGCCACTTCACGCCTCCATCCGTATCGAGAGCGACAATGAAGGGGTGGCGGTCGTTCGGGTCGCTCCCGTCGGCAGCGCTGTCGCTCACCGCACCGGTGAGATAGCGGGTGCCGTCGTGTCCGACGGCGATCCCGCGGCCGTCGCTGTGCTCTGACAAGACGCTGGCCTCGCGATATCGGTTCGCTTCGACCTCGGTCGAAACGAACGCCAGGGCAAGTGACAAGTAGATTCGCATGCGGGTCCTTCGACGGCCATCTCGATCGACGTGCCGAGGACTGGCAAATTCATCACCTCGCCGGGGCAGACTCGCGTCTATGGGCGCGGCGTCGGCGAGAACACGAGCGCCTCGGACCTCCGGGTCGGCGGGGCCGCCCAGCAGCCGGCCGCGCGTGAGCCGCGCCGAGCGCTGAAGCGGCGGTGCAACACGATCGCTCGCCGCACAGCTCATCGCCGTTCGAACGCGAGCTCCGTGCCCGCGCTCGTCACGGCTCTCGCGCGTCTCGGCTGCTTTGGGCGTAGCCCCGCCGACCCGGAGGCCCTCGGCCGGGGCCCTTCCCAGGAGAAAGACGCTCGGGCGGTGCCCTTCAACTCAGACTCTCGAAAGGATCGTCACCATGCTCCGCAGTCATCCAACGCGCGGTGTTGAGCCTGCGCTAATCGAGAGACCATCGTACACATTCTCAAAGTAGCTGAGATGTCCGCAGGTCGAGCCGTCGGCAGCGTCGATGGTGAACTCGAAGCCGCCAGGGTACATGGGTCGCGATGGTAGCCGATAGGTGAACACTACCCTGACGCCGTCCGCGAACGTGCAGGTCGTTCAGTCGGACGATAGCGTTGCGACTGTATCGCGCATCGGCATGCACGCGACGAGTGCTACCGCGGTCTCGGCAAAGCAATTCGTCGGGTCGTCGAGAAGCTCGCACGTCAGCTCGGGGGAGCAACCGCCGAGGACGAGAAGACCGACGGATATCCGATGCATCTCGAGAGCGTACCCCGCAAACCTCGCGATCTTGGTTGCTAGCTCGGCGGGGGCCTCCGCGTCCGGGTCTTGATAGTGGCAACCATCACAACGCCCTGGATTCGGAGTCGGACTCCGCTCGAGCAGTGATCTCGTCAGCGGCGCTCAGCCTCTCGCTTCGCGCGCGAAGCGCCCACGGACGTGCACACGAAGCGCTCTACCCGAACAGGTGCACGATGATGCCGCGCTCCGCCTCGACGGTCTCCGCGAGGAAGCTCCGCACCTTCTGCATCGGCCGTCGCACGTCGACGTGCAGGTCGCTCTCTTTGAGCTTCGCGACCGCGACGAGCAGCTTGATCACGGCGGCGGCGTTGAAGTAGCGGCCCGATGAGTGGTCGCCGTCTTCGAGCGCGGCGAAGCGGGCACCGCCGGCGGCGAGGAAGCCGAGGGGATGATCGGCGCCGTGATCGCCGAGCGCGGTGTGGAGCGTGCCCCAGGCTGGCCCGAGCTCGAGGGTGTGTGGCTTGGCCTGGCGTGTGACCTTCGACGTGATGTCGTCGTAGGTCGGCAGCGTCATGTCACCCGCCGGCTCGAGCTCCGAGTCGCTGACCGAGAACATGGTGCAGCTTTGGGCCATGGTGAGCCCAGCGTACTACGGGCGCGGCGTGAAGCGCACGCCGGCTCCGAGCACGATCGCGGTGCCGCCGAGCTCGAAGCGATCACGAAGCGCCGCCGGTAGACGCGGCTCGCTCGCCGAGCGGCGACGTCGGCGCGAAGCGACCGCAAGGCCTACACGACGTTGACCTTGGCGCGAATGCGGGTACGATTCTGGTAGGATGAAAGTCAAGACATCTATCACACTTTCGCCGGAGGTCCTGGAGGCGGTCGATCGGGTGGCGGGCTCGACCTCGAGCCGCTCGGAGGTCATCGAGCTCGCGATTCGTGAGTTCCTCATGACACGTGCCCGCGCGAAGCGAGATGCGAGAGACGTCGAGCTCATCAACGAGTTTGCCGACGAGCTCGAGATCGAGATGGCCAGCGTCCTCTTGCACCAGATCGAGCCGTGACGAGACGATCCGGCACCGCGAGCCGCGCGCGCGAGGCAGGCCCCGTATGGGGGTCCCATGTCCGCCGCGGCAACCTCTACCGGCTGCGGAAGCCGGGGGACGATCCGAAGCGGTCACGCGTGTTCGTCGTGGTCAGTCGACCCGCCGTGGTCTCGTCGCGGTTCTCGACGGTGATCTGCGCACCCGTTCACTCGCAGCGTCGAGGTCTGACGACGGAGGTCGAGGTTGGACCCGACGAGGGGCTGAAGCATGCTTCCGCGATCCTCTGCGATGGTCTGGTCTCGCTGCTCAAGTGCAGCCTCACCGACTACGTCGGCGCGTTGAGTGCACAGAAGCTCGACGCTCTCGCGGTCGCCTTGCGAATCGCGCTCTACGTCGAGTGAGCGCTCTCCGCGGTACTACGGGCGCGGAGTGAAGCGCACGCCGGCACCGAGGACGATCGCGGTGCCGCCGTAGCTGGCGGGCATCGTCTCGGTGTTCGTGGTCTCGCGGCGAAGGAGCCACATGTGCTCCGCGAACACGTCGGCACTCCACGCGGCGGCGAGGCGGTAGCTGGCGCCGGCCGTGAGGCCGAGGCGGTTGGCGTCGGGCGAGGACGGCGAGAGGCGGTCGGTCGGGACGGGAGAGGGATCGAAGTAGGCGCCGCCGCGAAGCACGAGAGCCTTGCGGGTGTGCTCGGCGCCGGCGCGGACGGTGAGGGTGTCGTGCCAATCGTTCTGCTGCACGGCCTCCGGCGTGGTGGCGTTCGCGAAGGAGACCGTGGTGCGGCGGTTGACCGACCAGTTCGCGTACTCGAGGTCGGCGACGACGCGCGTGGCGCCGCGGCGATAGTGAGCGCCGAGGACGAGCACGTCGGGCATCGTCATCGTGGTGGAGGCGGTCTGGTCGGGCGTCTTGCCCGCGAACGCGTCGGGCGCGGTGAAGTTCGCGTTGCCGGCAAAGTCGATCGTCGTGCGACCGCGATAGGTGAGGCCGAGGCCCAGATCGGGCCGGGCCTGGACGTAAGCGGCAGCATCGACGCCGACGCCGCGGCCATCCATGTCGAGGCGGACGTCGCCCTGCGTGTCGATGAAGTCGAGGTTGCGCTGGATCTGGAGGCGACCCGCATCGATGTGGAGACCGGCGGAGATCCGGAGCTTGCCGAAGCGATAGGCGGCGAACGGAGCGGCGCGGAACACCTGGAGCTGCGTCTGGACGGACTCGGTGGCGCCCGGCCAGGTCGCGGGCCAGGTGACGCCGCCGCCGAACGGAACGCCGAGCGAG
>JANOPP010000634.1:0-14600 GCA_031421915.1 Myxococcales bacterium
CTACTGCTGTAAAGCGTTTCACCCACGTCCCGACAGTCGGTTACGGGGATCGACGCGGCAAGTTTTCGGCGCTACGGTCGGCGCAATGGAGCGCTCCCGGGTAGCTGTCATCAAGGTCCGTCCGGATCACATCCTCGAGGACATCGATCGCCTCTACGAGCTCGGCGGGGTGAAGACGGCTCTGAAGCCTGGTGCCCAGACGATCCTCAAGGACAACATCTCGTGGCACTTCCCGTTCCCCGGCGCGAACACCACGCCGTGGCAGCTCGAGGGAACGACGCGCAGCCTCCGCGCGCGCGGCTTCGACGATCTCGTGTGCGTCCAGAACAAGACGGTCGTGACCGACGCGTTCAAGGGCGAGGACCTCAACGGCTACGTCCCGATCTTCAAGAAGTACGACATCCCGGTTCGCTACAACTTCAAGCCCGAGGACATGACGTGGTCGGTCTACAAGCCGAAGGCGAAGATGCGCGTGCTCGACACGATCTTCCCGGAAGGCATCCAGATCCCGGACGCGTTCCACGGCTCGAACATCGTCCATCTACCGACGGTCAAGTGCCACATCTACACGACGACGACAGGCGCGATGAAGAACGCGTTCGGCGGCCTGCTCAACACGAAGCGCCACTACACGCATAGCTGGATCCACGAGACGCTCGTCGATCTGCTCGCGATCCAGAAGGAGATCCACGCGGGCCTGTTTGCGGTGATGGACGGCACCACCGCGGGCGACGGTCCCGGCCCGCGCACGATGCGCCCGGTGATCAAGGACGTGATGCTCGCGTCCGACGATCAGGTCGCGATCGATGCGGTCGCCGCGTCGATGATGGGCTTTGATCCCCTGACGATTCCATACATGGCGATCGCCGACGAGGTGGGCCTCGGGAACGCGCGGCGCGAGAACATCGACGTCGTCGGAGATACGGCGCTCGCCGATCAGAGGTGGGGCTTTTCGGTCGGCGACAACGGCGCCTCGATGATCGGCGACGTGATGTGGTTCGGCCCGCTCAAGCGGTTCCAGAAGCTGTTCTTCCACACGCCGCTGGTGAACCTGTTCGTGATGGGCTCGGAGGCCTATCACGACTACTACCGGTGGCCGATGCGCGACCGCCGTGTATTCGAGCAGTGGTGCGAGTCGACGACGTGGGGAAACTTGTTCAGGCACTACCAGTCGCACGGCACGCTCGCGTCGCCCGCCGACGCCGCCAAGATCGCCTAGCGTCCCTTCGGACCGAGCCATGCGCGGAACGCGGGGCTGTCGTCCCACCTCGCGTCTGCGGCAACCGTGGATCGGTGGCTACCGGCGTCGAGCGTTGGTGACGTGGCAGCGGCTCGACAGGCGCCGGGGCACGAGAGCACCGGGGCGACGCGCCGCATCCGCTAGATCAGAACTTCCAGCTCGTGCTCATGGTCATGCCACCAGTGGTCGGCGCGACCTCGACCTTCGGGAGGATGCGCTGCGGCCGGTTCATGATGGTCATCACGATGCCGCCGATGACGACCGCGCTTCCCGTGACCATCATCGTGATGCCGATCGTTCCCTTGAGCTCGGCGCTGTCACGAACGTCGCGGAGCAGTGGACGATCCGAGAGGTCCTTCATGCAGCCCATCGGGCAATCGCGCGCGAACGCGCTCTCGAAGTCCGTCATTTGACCGCGGCCGAGCAGCCACACGCCGAGGCCACCGAGGCCGACCGCGAGGCCCGTCACCGTGATCGTGTATGGGATCCAGCGCCGATAGGGATACTTGAGGATGACCGCGCTCTCGAGCGGGACGAGCTTGACCTCCTCGGTCACGGTCGTGCCGCCCCCGACGATGATGCGCTGTGAGCTGGTGAGGTAGTTGCTGAGCTCGCCGACGAGCGCGTGCTCACCGGCCATCACGCGCATCTTCTGTGTGCCGGGGCACGAGAACCAGGGCTTGCCGTCGAGCAGCACACTCGCACCCGCCTGCTCGCACGTGGCCTCGACGTAGCCGACGCGACCCTTGAGCAGCGCCTGGTAGTCCAGCGCCTGGGAGTAGAGCTCCTTCTTGAACGGCGTCTCGCCATAGCGCAACGCGCGCTCGAGCTCGTCAGCTGCCTCGAGCGGCCGGTCGAGGCGGATGAGCGTCACCGCGAGGTTGAAGCGGATCAGCGGGTGATCCCACAGGGCGATCGCCGCCCGGTACTTCTCGAGCGCAGGTGCGTGCGCCTGGCGTCCGAACAGATCATTGCCCTCGGCGAACAGCGCGTTCGCCTTGTCCTGGGTCGGCACGGGAACTCCCTGCGCCCAGGGCGTCGACTCGGCCGGGGCCTGCGGCGCCAGCGCGCCGAGTGCGGAGAACAGCGCTACCACCAACAACACGTTCTTCATTTCAGGCCTCCCGTTGCGATGCTTCGCAGCTCGGACTGTAGCTCTTTGATCTTCTGCTTCTTCTCTTCGTCAGCAACCCGCAGTCGTGCGCTGGAGGCCTTCTCGGCTTCGGTAGCCTTGCGCGCCGCCTCCGCCGCGATTTGTTGATCTTTTGCGGCTCGCTCGGCGCGAGCCTGCGCGGAGCGCGCCTCGGAGATCGCGTTCCGCAGCTCGGAGTTCGCCTTCTGGAGCTCCTCGCGCGAGAGGTCGAGGTCCTTGGAAGCTGCCGCCGCGGCGAGCTCCTTCTCCGCGGCGGTCTGCTCGGCGACCGTCATCTTCTCCTTCGCCGTCTTCACCTCGTCCAGCTGCGCCTGGACCCTGGCCTCGGCCTGCTTGGCCTTGGCGGTCTCGATCTCGGCGTCCTTCGCCTTCTGACTCGCGACCTTCTCGGCCTTGGAGATCCGGATCACCGCGATCGTGCCGCCGCCGATGACGAGGCCGAGCACGACGAGCACGGCCGTGAAGCCAAAGACCTTGCGGCGACGACCACGCGCGACCTGCGCCCGCACGGCCGCGAGAAAGTCGCGCTCGGCGGCCGAGAGGTCGAGCAGATGGCGACGGGCGACCGAGAGTGCTTCCTGTGCGGTCTGGCCGCGCCACACGAGATCCGCGGGGCGACCACGCCCGGCCCACTGACGCGTCGCCTGGCGCAGCTCGTGGGTGAACCCGCGCAGCGCGTGGCTGTCCTCGAGCCAGCGTTTGAGGGTCGGCCACTCGGTGATCAGCACCTCGTGCACGATCTCGACCGTCGCGCCCTGCGTCGGATCGGTGTGGAGGTGGATCAGGCGCGCCCGCACCAGCTGGTCGATGATCCGCTGGACGTCGGCGTGATCGGGCGCGAGGCTCAAGAGCTCGTTGTGATCGACGACGGCGCGCGTGCCCTCGGGCGTCACCAGCCGTGTCATCACCGCGCGGAGTAGCGTCTGCGCCTGGAGTGGCACCGACTGCGAGACCTCGTCGGCGTGCCGGGCAAACGCGCCACCGACACCGCCCATCGCGTTGTACGCCGCGACGGTCAAGAGCTTGCGGTTGCGATCGCGTGCGTCCCACAGCCGGGTCGCCGCGAACTGCAAGAGGGGCAGGGCGCCGCGGGCTGACGCGGTCTGCAGCATGTCCTCGACGATGTCGGTGCTCTCGAACGCATAGCCCGCGATCTCGGCGGGGCGCAGCAACGTCTCGCGGAGGTTCTCGACGTCGGGCGCCGACAGGAAGAACAGACCGCGCGACAGCTCGGAGAGGAACAGCTTGTGGCCCGCGAGGCGATCGAGGAAGTCGGCGCGCATCGACAGCACGACGCGCACGGGTGCACTCGGATCATCGGCAGCGGCGAGCAGCGCCGCGAGGAACGTGCGCCGCGCCTCGTCGTCATCGGACAGCGTGAACAGTTCCTCGAGCTGATCGACGACGATCAGCACGCGGTGCTTCTTGCGAACAGCCTCGTTGCGCAGCGCCTCGCCGAACTGGCCGGGTGCCTCGCGCAGCATCCCGATCACCTCGGTGATCCGGCCCGGATCGACGTCGCCGATCGCGTTCGCGAGCGCGGCGATCGGTGAGCGACCCGGACGCAGGACCCGGACATCCCAGTTGCCGCCGGTGCCGCGCACCGCGGGCACGAGGCCGGCGTGCACGAACGACGACTTGCCGACGCCGGACGGACCGATCACCGCGAGCAGCGGCCAGACCTCGAGCTGCGACAGGGCGGTCCGGATCTCGTTCGACCGACCGAAGAAAAACTTCGCGTCGCCTTCGCCGAAGGCGGCGAGGCCGCGGTACGGCGAATCGTCATCCTCGCGGCCCGTGCGCGGCTGCGTCACCGCCATCAGATCCGCGAGCAGTGCGGACGCCGACGGATACCGCGCGGCCTTGGTCTTCGCGAGGCAGCGATCGACGATCGCCGCGATCGCCGGCGGGATGCTCGGGTCGCGCGTGGCGATGCTCGGCAGCGGCGTGTGCAGATCCGTGAGCCGCGCGCGCAGCTTGTCGGGCGTCATCGTGCCCGCGGGGTGCACGCCGGTCAGCGCGCGCCAGAACATGATGCCGACGGCCCAGATGTCCGATGCGTGATCGACAGAGTCCGCGCCCCACTGCTCCGGGGACATGTACGGCAGCGTGCCGACAAGCGAGCCACCACCGGAGAACGTCACGTACGTGACCTCGGGCTCGACCGCATCCATCATCCGCGTCTCGGCGACCGGTGCCGCGATCCGATCGAGGTCCGCGCCCTGCGGTCCGTCGAAGCACTTGGCGACGCCGAAATCGAGGACCTTCACCGCTCCGCGATCGGTGACGAAGATGTTGCTCGGCTTGAGGTCGCGGTGAACGATGCCGTGCTCGTGGGCGCGCTCGAGAGCACGCACGACGGGAATCATCACCTCGACGAATGGCTTCACGCCCATCCGGTTCTCGAGAAGCTGAGAGAGCGTCTTGCCCTCGAGGTACTCGAGCACCATGAACGGCAGGCCGCCGTGCTCGCCGACCTCGAAGATCGTGACGATGTTCTCGTGTGTGCAGCGCGCCGTCGCGCGCGCCTCGATGACAAACCGCGACACGAAGTTCGGGTCGTCGTGGAGGAGGAACTTGATCGCGACCTTGCGGCCGAGCTTGGTGTCGCGGGCGAGGAAGACCTGGCCCATGCCGCCGCGCGCGAGCTCGCGGATCAGTCCGAACCGACCGATCTGCTGCGCCTCGGCGAACTCGAGGGGCTGGCGCGAATCGCCCTTCTTGCGTCCAGCTTCGCTGCGCGGCTCGGGCGCTCGCGCGAACGGTACGTTCGGCGCCATCACCGAGGTTGCTCCGGCGGGCACACGCGCCGAGGGCGGCTGGCCAACCGGCGCACCGGGCGTGAGGATCGCGGTCTGCAGCCCCGAGCTACGCGACTGCATGCCGGGCACCGGTTGCTGCGCGACGTGCCTCAGCGGAGGTTGCTGCGGCGGGGGAGGCGCCTGGTGCTGAAGTGGATGCGGCGGCACGGGGACGTGCCCGATGTGCGTTGCATTCCGCACCACCGGCGGAGCTCCAGCTTGCTGCGAGGTGATGCGACCTGGTCGCTGCGTCCCCGGCTGTTTCGGCTCACCCACGAGGCTTCATTGTACAACGCGACGGCTGGACGCGGCGATGTAGGCTGGCGGCTCACATCTCGGCGTCGACGATCGCTCGCAATCGGTCGACGGCTTGCGCGTGCAGTCGACTCGCCCACGACTTCGAGATCCCCAGCTCCTCGCCCGCCTCGAGGAGGTTCTTGCCCTCCCAGTAGTGCTTCGTCATGAGCGCGCGCTCCTTGTCCGGCAGCGAGGCGATCGCGGTACGGATGCGCGTCGACATCCGGGTTGCGTGGATGCTGTCGGTCGGATCGACCTTCTCCTGCGCCGGATCGAAGCCGCCTTCCTGCAGCGTCTCGAGCGACGTCATGTACATCGTCTTGATCGCGGCGATGGCGGACTTCGCCGCGGCGAGTGCATCCGCGCCGCTCGGTGGAGCGACGCCCGACTTCGCTGCGCCCGCATCGCGCTCCCCGCGATGTTCGAGGTACTCGCTGGTGGCACGCAGCGCGACGAGCTGCGCCCACACGCGCGATGGCAACGTCGTCGCCTTGCGCAGACCGTCGACGATCGCGCCCTGCACGCGGTACCAGGCGAACGCGCCGAACGGCACGCCGCGCGACGGATCGAAGCGCGACGCCGCCTCCGCGAGCCCGGTGTTGCCGAGTGCAACGAGCTCGTCGAGCTCGATGTATTGCCGCACGCGGGGGAAGATCATGCGCGCGGCCTTCTGCGCGAGCTCGAGGTGAGCCTCGACCAGTCGCCCTCGCTCCGCCGGATCCACGGGACGAACGTACCGCAGTTTCCTGCTAGCTTCGGTGCGTGGGCGTCTTCACGCAGCTCGGAGTCGCCGAGCTTGCCGACGTGGCGGCCACCTTCGATCTCGGGACCGTCACGGCGCACGAGACGATCGCCGCCGGGACGATCAACTCGAACTTCCTCGTCGAGACCGACCGCGCCCGCTGGTTCGTGCGTGTCAACGAGGGCAAGGCCGAAGCCGACGTCGCATGGGAAGCGCGCCTCGTCGCGGCACTCGCGGAGGGTGGTGTCACGACCCCGCCGCCCGTGCGCGCGCATGACGGGCGTCCGTATGCACCGCTCGGCGCCAAGTTCGTCAGCGTGTTCCCGTGGCGCGGCGGCCATCACCTCGCACCCACCGAGGTCACGCCCGCGCTCGCGTCCAGGCTCGGCGCAGCCCTCGCGCAGCTCCACGTGACCGGGCTCGCGCTCCCCGTGGACTGGCGACGGACGAGCATCTACGATCACGAACATCTCGTGCGGCGGTTCGCCGGCTTCGCGTCCAGCACCGACCCACAGCTCGCGCATGCGATCGCGGTCCTCGGTGACGAGCTCGCGATCGCGGACGCCGCCCAGCCGATCCGCCGACGCGCGACCCAGGGGATCATCCACGGCGATCTGTTCCGCGACAACGTGCTCTGGGAGACGGGCGAGCTCACCGCCATCCTCGACTTCGAGCAGGCCTCGGGGGGCAGCCTCGCGTACGATCTCGGGGTCTGCATCAACGACTGGTGCTGGACCGGCGTACCGGACCTCGACCTCGTCCGCGCGCTCCTCGCCGGCTATCGCTCCGTTCGCGAGCTCACCGACGGAGATCGCGAGGCGCTACCTATAGAAGTACGTGCCGCGGCGGCCCGCTTCACCATCACGCGCATCACCGATGTCTATTTGGCAAGGGTGCCGAACCCCGAGAAGGACTTCCGTGCCTTTCTGGCGCGTAGTGAAGCTTGGCGAGGTCCCGTACTTGGCGGAGTTTCCTCGGTGTTGTAGCGTCCCCCTTCGCTGGCTTGGTTTTTGAAACAGCCCGCAACACGAACGCATGAACCGGTTGTTCCTCATCGCCGCGATCCTCTCGGCTTCCGCCTGCGCCAAGAAGCAGACGTACATCGGCGGGACGCGTGTCCCGTACTCGACGAACAACAAGTCGGTGCTCGACGCGGTCGAGCAGTACCGGCTCGCTGTCGAGAAGGGCGACTCCGAAGCCCTGATGACGATGGCGCACAAGCAGTACTGGGAGGACAGCGGCACGCCCTCCGGTAGTGACGACTATGGCTATGACGGCCTCCGGCTCGTCCTCGCGTCGCGCCTCAAGATGGCGACCGAGATTCGCTACACGATGCGCTACATGGGCGTCTCGAGCGAGTGCAAGGGCGACCTCGCCGCCGGCTGCAAGGCCACGGTCGACGTCCTGATCGATGCGAGCTTCACGATCCAGAACGCACTCGGCAAGGCGAGCCGCCCCGACAAGCGCGATCAGAACCAGCTCCTCCTCGAGTGGGACGGATCGCGCTGGATGTTCCTGTCCGGAATGTAGTCAGCGACTCGCGTCGAACGCGAGACGCGCGGCCCAGTCGCCCGCGAGCAGCCGATCGGCGGCGCTCATGTCGGCGCCCGACAGCACGGTGATCGCGACGTTGACCTGGTGCGGGTTGTTCGCGCGATACGCCGCTACCGCGAGCCGCCGCGCCGCGTTCTTCACGAACAACAAGCCTGGCAGTCCGCGCGCGAGTCCACGCTCGAGCGCTGCCGAGGCGTCGACGAGCTGGCCGCGCCCGAACATCTGCAGGCCGTACAGGTAGTGACCAAAGCCCATCTGCGGCTCTGCGAGCGTCGCCAGCAGCGCCCACGTCGGGGCATCGATGCCCGGCACGTTGCCATAGAAGTAACCGCGCAGCGCCGGACCCGCCGGTCCCTGGTACGCGAGCGCGAACGATAGCGCCTCGAGCTGCCGCCGATCATCGTCGGCCACCGGCAGCTTGACCGCCTCCGCGATCAACCGCTTCACCTCGACGAAGTCGCCGCGCGCCGCTGCGACGCGTGACAGCTTCTCGAGCGCCTCGGATCGCAACGTCGACGTCACGCCCTCGGGATCGAGCGCCATCGCCGTCCACAGCGCGACGGCTTCGAGCTTCTCGCGCGGCTCGCCGATCGACAGGAGCTCCGCGAGGTCGAGCCGGTAGCGCGGCTCCTCGGGAGCATCGCCACACACGTCGCGCATGAGCGCGAGCGCCTTCAGCCGATTTCCACCGGCGAGCGCGACCTGCGCCTGCTCGCGCCGCGCTGCGATCGCGTGCGGGCACGGACGCGAGAACACGCTCGTCCCGCGGAACCGCTCGCGCGATGCATCGACCGCGGACTTCGGCAGCACGATCTTCGACGTCATCGCGAGCCACTCGCGCTCGAGTACGACGAGCGGCTTGCCGTACGCAGCCTCGAAGTCTCCTGCGCTGTGATAGACGGCGCGCAGCGGCGCCGCACCGTAGGTGTCGAGGAGGTACTTGAGGAACGAGCCCGCGGTCGTGTAGCCCGTCGCCGACGACACGCTGAAGAACTGCAGCGACAGGAGTTGCCGGATCGTCGGCTGCTTGCCCATCTCCTGCAGCGCACGCACCGACTCGTGCGGTGTCATCCGATCGTAGCGACCGGGCCAGTCGATCGCGACGGCGAGCCCCTCGATCAGGCCGGGATTCGCGAGCAGCGGAAGACCCAGCACACCGGGGAGCGGCAGGACGCGCGCCGCGGCGACGTCGAACGGCGGTGTCCCGAACTCCGCCGCCACCGCGTGCGCGATCTCGTGGCGCAGCGAGCTGTGCGGGAAGCCGCGATGCTCGAGATAGATCTCGCGACGCCACGGCTTCGCCATCTCGACGTCGCGAGCGCCCATCCAGCGCTCCTTCTGATCGCGACTGGAGAAGTAGTACGACCCGATCTTGTGCGCGGACTGCACGCCGAGCTGCGCCGTCACCTGCGCGTAGCGGAACTCGTGATCCGCGGCGACGAGGCCGATCACCTCGCGGATCTCCGGCGTGTCCGAATAGTAGATGATGAAGTGCGGCGTCTCGATGCGACCGCCGAGCGCCTCCTGGATATCCTCGGCGTCGATCGCGTAGCCGAGGTGGCCGCCGTTGATCCGTAGCGCCACCGCACCGGCCGCAGCCGCGATCGCGACCACCAGTGCACCGAGCCGGCGACCGGCAGGGCGGGGCGCGCGGGCGATCCGGAACCGTGGAACGTCGAACCGCGCCGCCACGAGCCCCACCAGCGCGACCACGATCAACACCTGCTCGAGCCGCGACCATGCGAGCGCGGCCGTCAGCTTGACGTTCTCGTCGTACAGATTGCCCGGGAAGTAGCCGAGCACCGCGTTGTACGTGAAGACCGGCGGCGCGGCGTAGAACCGCCACAGCGCGAACAGCGCGACCACGAGCAGCACGAGCTGCGCGAGCGTCGCGCCCAGAAACCGCCGCGGTCCCGCCACCACGCCCACGACGTGACCGACGGCGCCCGCGAGCAGCGCCGTCAGGATCGGCATCGCGAGGTACGCCTTGATACCGAACCACCAGTCGCACGTCGGCAGCCAGATTCCGCGCACCGCGGAGATCACCGCCGGAATCAACGCGATCCCCGCAGGCAAGGCCGCCGCGATCAACGTCGAACGCGCGAGCGTCGGGCCGGCGAACGTCGCCCGCGCGAGGCCCGGCGCCGGGGTGCGCTGGAGCTGGCGGGCCAGGGCGCTCCCCAGATCGAGCCCCATCACGGCGGCATAGAGCGCCATCGCGATCGCGAGCTCGAAGCCGAGCACCCCGAACAGCGGAAACGCCCCGGAGACGAGGCCCAGCACGGTCGTCAGCGCGATCCAGGTGTTCACCCGCCCGAGCAGCTTGCCGAGCACGGCCACCACGACCCCGCCAGCGACCCCTGCCGCCACGATCGCCCGCGGATCGAACGGGCCGAGCGCGAGCGCCACACAGGCCGCCACCACGCCCACACCGGCCGCGACCGTCCAGCGGCGCGACCATCGTGGGCCCGGGCGTCGCAAACGGATCATCTCCCGGATCGCAAACCCTGCGTGACCGGCGCTCATCGCGTGTTCCTGGTATGGTGGGCCGTGGTCGACGAAGACCCTACGAACGAGCGGCGCGGTGAAGCGCGGCGTCCGATCGAGCTCAAGGTCGAGTACAAGCGGCTGAACACGTTCTTTGCCGACTACACCAAGAACATCTCGCGCGGTGGCACCTTCATCAAGACGAGCCGGCCGCTCCCTGTCGGGACCGAGTTTCTGTTCAAGCTGTTTGTTCCGGGTCGAGGAGAGCCTCTCACGATCCACGGCGAGGTCCAGCGGATCATCGACGCGACTGACGGAGAAGAGCCTGGCATGGCGATCCGCTTCGTCTACCGAGAAGGCGATCCGCAGGCCGAGATCGCTCGCATCGTCGAGAGCCTGATGACCGACTCGTTCGGCGAACGCCTGTACTCAAAGCTCATGGATCACGCGCAGAAGAAGCGGACCTAGATGGCGTCCGCCCGGTTCCTCCGCTACCTCGCGCCCAACCTCATCACGCTGTCGTCGATGATCTTTGGCCTGGTGTCGCTGACCGCGGCGGCCCACGGCCATCCATCGCTCGCGGCATGGATGATCATCTACGCCGTCCTCACCGATCGCCTCGACGGCCTGGTCGCCCGCGCCGTCAAGGGCACCTCCGAGCTCGGCATGCAGCTCGACTCGTTCGCCGACTTCCTCAACTTCGGCGTGGCACCGGCCTACCTCGTTCTCTCGTACCTGACGAGCCGTCCCGATCTGCCGTACCAGGACGGCATCGCCAAGACGCTCCTCTGGATCGCGTGCGGCGGCTACATGCTGTGCGCCGTCTTCCGCCTCGCTCGCTACAACATCCTCAGTGACGACCAGGTGCCGACGAAGATCTTCTTCGGCATCCCGACCACGCTCGCCGGCGGCCTGCTCGCGATCTGGATCCTCCTCCTGCTCAAGTACGATCCGCAGATCGATCTCTACAACCACGGTGGTGCGTTCGGCGGCGCCAAGCTGTTCGGTGACTCGTTCCACACGCCGCTGTGGGCGTGGAAGTACATGCCGATCGCGGTCGCCGTGCTCGGCTACCTGATGGCGTCACGACTCCCCATGCCCAAGGTCGGCATGACGAAGTCCAAGATCGTCAGCGCGTTCCTGCTCATCCTCGTCCTCTCTGGCTACATCTGCGGCTTCGCGATGATCTATCCGGAGATCTGCTTCTGGATGCCGACCGTGTGGTCGGTGATGTTCCTGATCTGGGGCCAGGCCTCGGCCAAGGCGCGCGCGATGTATCCGCCGCCGCTGTTCCCGAAGAAGGACCCCGTCAAGCCGCTCTCTCGGCCGCAGGCTGATCTCGAGGACATCGTTCTCGACGAAGCGCCCGCCGACGCCTCGACGCCCAACGCTGCGACTCCGACGCCGGCGCCCAAGCCGGAATGAGCGCGCGCAAGCGCAAGAAGGATTCGTCGATGCTGATCTCCGTGATCTCCGTCGCCGTCCTGGTCGTCGTCGCGTTCGCGATCACGTCACGCACAACCGACGAGAACAAGGCCGGGCAGCGTGACCACGCCGCCGAGCGCGAGACGGCTCGCGTGGACCGCCAGCTCGCCGTGCACGAGCAAGCGTTGATGACGCTCGGACAGCAGCTCGGGAGGATCCGCGTCGCCGAGGAGACGCCGTGCCCCGTGCAGCTCCACTATGTCCACGTCGGGCAGCAGCGCGATCTCGCGTGGGTCGGCCTCGGCCGTCACGGCGATCGCCTCGACGCTCCGGGCAGTCAGTCGCTCGCGTTCGACCACGCCGCGAACCGCGTGAGCATCCTCAACCCGGATCCGGCCGCCCGCGAGAAGGAGCTCGGCGCGTTGTTCGCGGCAAAGCACATCGCGATCGCGATCCCGACGTCGTTCGACCAGGTGCGCCCGGCCGCCGAGGCCCCCGGCTTCACGGGCGGCACGTTCACCGGCTACCTCGCGGTCATCGCGATGGAGGATCGCAAGGTCGTGTGCAGCGCCAAGCTCGACGTCCAGATCGAGACCATCGCCAACCTCGGTGGTGCGCAGCTCGACGACCTCGGCAACTGGAAGACCTGGGACAGGCCGTTCCGCCTTGCGGCGACCGCGGCGCTCCGTCGGATCGGCGGCCCGCTTGCGGCCATGGCACAGTGACGTCATGCGCTGGGCCGTCCTCCTCTTCGCGGCGTGTGCTGCGCCGTCGGTGCCGGCTCCGGTAGCGCCTCCCATTCGAGCGACACCCACTCTGACGGCCCCCACTCCCATGAAGCTCGCCGCGAACCAGCAGCTCACGATCGGCCCCGGGGTCACGCTCCGCTACGACAACCTCGTGATCGAGGAGATCGCAGCGGGACCGTCATCGGCCTATCCCGCGGGCAGTGGGCTCACGCTGACGTTGATCGTCGACGGGCTGAATGGGCCCATTCGCCGCTCGGTGAGCCTCCTGTCGGAGGGCTACACCTCGAAGCGCGAGGCGTGGTTCGATCGCTTCCGCGTGACCGTGAACGACGTCACGTCGCCGCATCGCGATGCGGTCGTCGAGCTCGTCGTCGAGCAGGTCACGGACCGGGCAGGGACGCCGACCAGCGCGAACGTGGTGAAGGGCGGCTCGGTCGCGCTCGGCACCGCGTCGATGTTCTTCCGCGGCCACGGCTCGAAGCACATCGGGCCGGGCGAGACCTCGCCGCTGATGGTCGCCCTCGAGTACTCGGTTCCGGGCGAGGAGCCCGAGCGCGTCGAGCTCAACGTGGGCACCGGCCCGCGGCATTCCTGGCGCTGGCGTGACTACGAGCTCACCGTCCTCGCCCACGAATTCGATGCGTGGATGCGCCTCCAGATCGCGCGCCTGCAACTGGCGCCCGTCCAGCCGCTGTAGGCGCTTGACGCCGCGGGACTGGTCGCGATACCTGGATGCCCCCGGGGGTTTAGCTCAGTGGGAGAGCATCGGCTTTGCAAGCCGAGGGTCTGGGGTTCGATCCCCCAAACCTCCACCATAGTTAGCGGATTCTGAAAGCGGCTAGTCACCGTTTAGTCACCGCCGTGACGTGGTGTCTGCCGGTCGTCCGCAACCGAGCGGGGGGGCCGCTCGATAGAGCCGCCATGGAGCGGACACTCGATCGGCGCACGCTCTCGCGGCGCTGCCCGAATTCTTCAGCGCCGCAGAGTTTCGCGAAGCTCGAACACGATCCTGGCGCTCGACCTGACGCGATTTGCTCCACTCCCCGACGACGAACCTCGTTGACGGGTCGTCGGGCGCGATCACACTCTCGAAGTCGAGGGGCGACTTGAGCGGGGATCTAAAGCCGGGTGTTCGCGGTGGCGTCGACGCCCAGACGCCGTCACCAAAGCCGGCGTCGCTCGTCGATGCGTTCCACGCCGGCATCGCGGCAGTGCCGACGCCGGCGCCTGCCGAGGATCTGCGCGTACCCGGGAAGCCGCCTGATATCAGCGCGCTCATGCCGTGGATGGACGCCGACCACGATCCGGCGACGGCAACGGCGCCCAAGCGAACGCCGAACCCCGTCGCATCCACGACCAAGCCGGTCGCGCCGACCACCGCCTCGACAGCGGCCGCGAGCACCACAGCAATACCGCCAGAATTCGCGGAGAAGGTTGCCGCGGCGAAAGCCGCGGCGTTCAACCTCGAGTTGCAGGTGCTCCGCCACAGCAGCGATCCGAAGGCGAAGTACAAGGTCCAGGACGTCCTGGAACGTGCTGACGACTCGCTCACGCGCACGAAGATGAAGGAGCAGTACAGGGCAGCCAACGGCGGCCAGACGTTCGATTCGATGATCGAGAGCTCGAAGGGGCTCGGCGATCACGACAAGCAACATGTGCTCGGGCTCATAAGTGATCGTCGCGACGCGGCCACCGACAAGCTCGCAGCGATGGATCCCAAGGCGCGCGCCAAGCTGGAGGACGACGCAGCCGTATGGGCGGACAGGCTGCTTCACATCACGCGATCAGACGATCGCGACGATTCCGATCACGCCGACCAGATCGCGAACATCCTCGGGTCCCGTTCGCCGGAGGAGCTCGAGGTCATCCGCTCGCGCGTTCGTCTGCAGACGTCCGGAACCGAGCGCACGTCGACCTACGAGGAGCTCGATCGCACGTTCACCGGCCGCGACAAGGACATCGTTCTTGCGGGTCTGACCGGAAGTCCGACGCACCTCGCCTCGACGCGGCTCGTCGACGCCGCGATGGAGGGCGACCCCGCGCGCATCCATCGGATCGTGAAGGAGCTCAAGCCCGAGAAGCTCGCCGAGCTCCGCACCATGAACCCGATGTTGCTCGCCCAGGTAGCGAGCAGCATGCCCGCCGAGTACCG
>JANOPP010000635.1:0-19872 GCA_031421915.1 Myxococcales bacterium
GCCGCGTCGAAGATCCTGCGCTCGAGATCGCCGAGCCGCGCCGTGATCTCGGCGCCGAGCTTGCGAAAGTGCGCGACGTCGATGTGGATCCCGATCTGCTCGATCTCGGCGAGCAGCTTCGCGACGGGCAGCTCGACATCGCGGTACAGCGACGCGAGGCCACTCGCCTCGAGCCGTTTCGGCAGCTCGTCCGCGATCGGGAGCAGCGTGTGTGCGATCGCACCGGCCCACGGTGCGGCGCGCTCGACCTCGATGCCCTCGAGCGAGACCTTCGCGCGGCCCGCGATCGTCGTGCGCGCCGGCAGCAGCACGCCGCCGAGTCGCTGCGCGACCGCCTCGCCCGGCTCGGCTTCGGCCGTCGGATCGAGGAGGAACGCAGCGAGCATCGTGTCGTCGACGATGCCCTCGACGGCGACGCCACCGTACGGATGGTGCTCGCCGGCGAACGTCCGGATCAGCGTCTTGGCATCGTGCGTGATCTTCTCGATCGCTGGATCGCGGAGCACCGCGAACAGCGGCTCGAGATCCGCGCGCGGCGGCGGTGCGGGTGCACCGATGTAGCGGTGACCGAGCGGGATGTACGCCGGGGCGAGGCCTTTGACCGCGATCACGATGGCGACGAAGCCAGCCTTCTCGGGCCGCTCGGGATCGAGCTCGAACGTGATCGCCATCCGCTTCGCGCTGCGGATCGCCGCCGCGAGCTCGGCGAGCGCATCGCCGCGGGTGACGATCCTCGGATCCGGGGCGGCCTCGAGCGCGGCGAGCACGGTGGTCTCGGGCGCCGCCACGACGACCACGTCGTCGCCCGGAGGCATCCGCATCTTGACCTTCTCGACGAGGAGGTTGAACTCGAGCTCCGAGAACATCTGGTGGAGGAGCGGCAGGTCCCACTGGCTGACCACGAGGTCCTCGAGCTTCTTCGGCAGCGGCACGTTGCGGCGGAGCTCGACGAGCTGGCGCGAGATCTTGATGCGCTCGAGCTGCTCGGGATCGCCGAACGGCTGCTTGATCGAGATCCGCGGCACGACCGGGTTCTCGGCGATCAGGTTCTCGAGCGTGCCGTACTTCTCGAGCAGGCCCGCCGCGGTCTTGTCGCCAACGCCGCGAATTCCGGGGATGTTGTCGCTGGTATCACCGACGAGTGCGAGGAAGTCCGGGATCTTCTCCGGCGGCACCCCCATCTTCTTGATCACCTCGTCGCGCGTGTACGTCTTCTGGTGGAGGGCGTCGATCATCGACACGCCCTCGCCGACCATCTGCATGATGTCCTTGTCGGCGCTGTAGATCACGACCTCCCAGTCCTTGGCTCGCGCTTGCTCGACGAGGGTGGCGATCACGTCGTCGGCTTCGACCCCCGGCACCGAGAGCACCGGCCAGCCCATCGCCTCGACGATCTTCGCGAAGTAGTCCATCTGGACGACGAGCTCCTCGGGCGGCGCCTTCCGCGTCGCCTTGTACTCGGCGTACATCTCCTTGCGAAACGTCTTCACGCCGCTCTTGTCGTCGAACACGACGGCCATCCGCTTCGGCGCGTTGTCCTCCTCCAGCCGCATCAGCATCCGGGTGAAGACGTAGAGGGCCCCGGTCGGCATGCCCTCGGCGGTCGACAGGCGGACTTCCTTGCGCTCACCACGGGAGATGTTCATCAGCCCGTAGTGCGCACGGAAGATGTAGCCGTGCCCGTCGACGATGTAGAGCCGCTCCGGCATCCGGCGCGCACTCTAGCACCTGAATTTCTGGCAAGATGCCGACCATGCACCGCATCGTCGTCGACGCCATGGGTGGCGATCACGCTCCGGACGCGATCGTCCAGGGTGCAGCCGAAGCCTCGCTCGCGCTGGCGGGGGCAGAGATCATCCTCGTCGGTGACGCGGCCGTCCTCGGGCGACTCCTCCCGAAGATGCGCCATGACGGTGCGCGCGTTCGCGTTCACCACGCGGGGCAGTACGTCGAGATGGACGAGAAGCCCGCCGAGGCGCTCGCCGCCAAGCCCGAGGCTTCGATCGCAGTCGCGGCAGATCTCGTCGCGCGCGGCGAAGGCGATGCACTGGTTTCCGCCGGCAACACCGGTGCGAGCGTGCTCGCCTGCGCGCGCCGATGGACCCTCCTCGAGGGCGTGCGGCGCTCTGCGCTCGCGGCCGTGTTCCCCACCGAGCTCCGCCGCGGTGAGAAGGACGATCCGTTCTCGCTGATCCTCGATGTCGGGGCGACGGTCGATGTCACTGCCGAGGACCTCGTCGGGTTCGCCGTGATGGGTTCTGCCTACGCGAAGCTCGTGTCGAGCAACCGGCGCCCGCGCGTCGCGCTGCTCTCGAACGGCACCGAGGCCGGCAAGGGTCCCAAGGAGATCGTCGCGGCCCACGCGGCCCTGGTCGAGACCACCGAGCTGAACTTCATCGGCAACATCGAAGGCCTCGACATCCCGCGCGGTGTCGCCGACGTCGTCGTGACGTCCGGGTTCGTCGGCAACGTCGTGCTCAAGATGCTCGAGGGCGTGTCCGAGACCGTGGTGCGGCTCGCGCGCTATGCGCACAAGGAGCGCCTGGCGTGGCGGCTCGGCCTGATGGCGCTATCCTCCGCGATCGACCAGCTCAAGTCGATCACCGACTGGCAGCAGTACGGCGGTGCGCCGCTGCTCGGCTTCACGCACCCGTTCATCAAGGCCCACGGTCGCTCGAATGCTCGCGCGATCACGAACGCGATCAAGGTCGCGAACAAGGCGCTGACCGGCAATCTCTGCGGCAACATCGCGCACACGATGGCCGAGCTCGACGAGCGGCAGCAGCGCAAGCCGCGCGCTGCCACGGGCTCCGATCAATCCGAGGGCTGAGTGGCGGGTCGTCGCAAGAGCCTGCTCCGTCGTCTGTCGTCGCTGCCGATCGACCTCGGAGAGCGGATCGGTCTGCTCGATCACGTGCCGGCCGGCCTCGCGGAGGGCGCTGCAGCGCCGAGGCACGTGTTCCGCTGGGATCTCGACAAGACGTACCTGCGCACCGAGTTCGACAGCCTCAAAGATCTCTACAAGAGCGCCGTCGAGACCGCCGCCGACAAGAAGGCGTTCCCCGGCGCGACGGCCCTCCTCCGCGCGCTCAAGCAGGACGGCCATCGAATCTGCATCGTCTCCGGCAGCCCGACCCAGATGCGGCAGGTCCTCGCCGCGAAGCTCGCGCTCGACGGCATCTACTGGGACGAGTTCGTCCTCAAGAACAACCTCAAGAACATCCTGAGGGGCCGGTTCCGCGCGCTACGCGCCCAGATCCCGTACAAGCTGCCGGCAATGCTGCAGTCGCGGATCGGCGCGACGGCGGAGCACGAGACACTGTTCGGCGATGACGCCGAGGCCGACGCGATCATCTACTGCCTGTACGCCGACATCGTCGCTGGCACGGTCTCGCTCCAGGATCTCGAGCGCGTGCTCACCGCCTCCCGCGCCTACGAGGACGACACCGCGCGGATCCTCGATCTCGCGCGCCGCGTGCCGAAGGGGCCGGCGGTGCAGCGCATGTTCATCCACCTCGATCGCCGCTCGCCGCCGCTCGGCTTCCGTCGGTTCGGCCCTCGCCTCGTCCCGGTGTTCAACTACTTCCAGGCCGCGCTCGTCCTCTATCAGGACAAGGTGCTGTCGGCGCGCCAGGTGATCTTCGTCGCGCTCGAGATGCTCGATTCCAAGCAGTACGAGCTCGGCCACCTCGCGACCAGTGTCCAGGATGTCATCCGCCGCGGTCGGATCACGCGCGAGGTCGCGCTCCAGCTCACCGCCGAGGCCTCGGAGGCGGCAACCTCGGGTGCGCTCTCGGGCCGCTCGGATCTGCCGCCATTTGATCAGATCGCCGCCGCGTTCCGCACGCGCGTCCGCGAGCTCGGCACCACCGAGCCGACGCCGTTCGATCCCGACGAACCGCTCGACTACGTGCGGCTCGTCGACGAGGAGCACGAGCAACGCCGCGTCCGCCGCAAGCAGGGGCTCGACTAGGTTGCGATCGCGACGATGAACAGGTAGTCGATCCGGGCCGACACATCGTCCATGTAGATACCCGGGCGCCCGACCGTCGGACCGACCGCCTCGCTGTCGGTCGACGTCGATGCTCCCTCTCGCACCATGCAGTCGAGGGTGCCCGCCAGCTTCTCGGTGAAGGCGAAGGTCCGCCCCGCCGCGAGGACGCCGGGCCACCCCACCTTCGTGAAGCCGTTGCCGCCGGTCCAGTTGGCCGTCGCGACGAACGTCTGGGGGCTCATCGAGATAGCGTCGCGCTGAACGAGGCATCCGTAGGACTGATTCATCCCGGGATACGTGTCTCCCGCGAACGGGCCGAGGGTGCTGTTCACGCCGGAGATAGAATCGACGACCGCGGCCATCTGGATGAACGTTTGCTGCAACGTACCCGGGACGACGATGTAGTTGATGCCCATCGCCGTCTGCCGGAGCGCACCACTCTCGAGCGTCCACGAGCCGACGGTGTTCCAGCTCAATGCGGGACTGTCGGCGTAGAAGCCGTCCCACACCGCGACGGTGTCGCCGGGCTGAAGCGGGCGTGGATCGCAATCGTCGCCGATCAGGTCGGCGTCGTTATCCGCGTGGATCGTGCTCGCCAGATGCGGACACACGTCGCATGCGTCACCGCGATTGTCACCGTCGTGGTTGCGCTGGTTGGTGTTCGCGATACTCGGGCAATTGTCGGCAGCGTTGAGCACGCCATCGGCGTCGATGTCGGTCGCGGGCCCGAGCGTGTCGATCGGACTGCTGGTGTCCCGGGGCGCGTCGATCATCGTCGACGCCCCGTCGATCCCCGTTCCTTCTGAAGGGACCAGCTCGAACGAGCAGCCGCTGAGGACGGCGGTCATGCACCAGGCGAGACGAGACACCGGGCGTATCCTACCCGACTGCCATGTAGTCACGGATGCGACTGGCGTCACGGACGCACCTCGTCCTGAGAAACCCGGGTCGCAACCCGCTCACCTCGTGTGAGCCCAAAGTTACGCCCCCTCCGGGCCGAGAGGCTAATCATGGTCGGATGTGCCGGTGGTTCGCAGCTGTCGTCGCCGTCGCCGCGTGCGGCGGGACCGACCCTGCGCAACCCGATGCGCCGCCCGTCGTCGATGCTCCGACCGACGCGCCGATGTTTCCCGCCTGCGTCGAGTTCGACGGCCCCGGCGTCGCCGTCCCTGCGCATGTCACCAGCACGCTCGGTAACGCCGACGTCCAGAGCCCCGCGCAGTGCCAAGACGTCGAGGCGCCGTTCGGGATCGAGTCCGCCGGTCCTGACCGCGTGATCCCGCTGCGCAACCTCGTGGTCGGGGCCGCGTACGTGGTCCGCGTGACGTCGGCGGATGATCTCGCGTTCTACGTGGCGACCGGCTGCTCGACCGGGACGGGCCCGGCGGCCGATCAGTGCGTGCTGTTCCAGGATGGCGACACCGGCGGTCGCGAGGTCGGTCGCTTCGTCGCGCAGTCGCTCACCGCATACATTGTCGTCGACTTCTGGGCGTCGCAACCGCCGTCGAGCCTGAGCTTCACGCTCGACGTCTATCCCGAGCAGTGTCAGCAGACATCGAGCACGTGCAGCGGCACCACACCCGCGTGCTTCGAGGGGCAGTGCGTCGCGTGCACGACCAGCTTCGACTGCGACTCGTCCGGCGCGCCCGTGTGCGGCGCGAATCAAGCATGCGGGCCCGGCGTCGATGCGTGCACACAGGACGGCGCGGGCGAGCCGACCAATGACGGTCCCGCCGGCGCCACGCTGCTCACGCTCGACGGGCTCGGTGCGGCTTCGGTCGGTGGCAAGATCTGTTCGAGCCCGCGCACCGAGTACGACTACTACGCGTTCGACGTCACCTCGCTCGGCGAGACCTGGGACCTCGGCGTGACCTGGACCGGCGGGCGCGACGTCGATCTCTCGGTCTTCGACATGAAGGGCGCGGAGCTCGGCCTCTCGTTCTGGGAGCAGCCCGAGGGGATCCGTCTCACGTACCTCACACCTGGGCGGTACTACGTTCGGATTCGCGAGTTCGACTCGACCCCGGACTCCACCCCCGTCGCGTACACCCTGACGGCTCAGCGGACGCTGGGCGCCGCCTGTACGGGCGCTGCAGACTGCGCCGCCGAGTACCGCAACCAGATCTTCCGCGGCAACTGCCTCGCGGGTTCGTGTGTCTCGATCAACGGCGGCGGTGCTGTCGCCGAAGGCGGTACATGCGACAGCGAGTCGGACTGCGGAGCGTCCCTGCACTGCCCGAGCTTCTACTTCGTCGCCGACGGCGACACGCGTGAGACCTGCTCGCGGTCTTGTGTCTCCGACGCCCAGTGTGGGAGCGGCGCCGTCTGCACCACCTATTTCGCGTCCAACTTCTGCGTCCCCGAATGCACCGAGAATGACCACTGCCCGACCGAACGCTCCGTCGCCCCCGCCGTGGGACCTTGGAAGCGCCTCACGTGCGACGTCCCGACGGGTCGCTGCCTCCCCTAGCGTGCTAGAACCACGCTCGATGTCCACCGAGCGCACGGCATCGATCCTGGTCGTCGAAGACGACGAGGCGATGCGCGATCTCCTTCGCGAGGAGCTCGAGGATGCGGGGTTCGACGTCAAGGCCACCGGCGGCGCGGCCGCGGGCCTCGAGATTGCCCGCGTGGACCGCTTCGATCTGATCATCACCGACCTCCGGATGCCGGAGATGGACGGCTTCGATCTCATTCGCGGCGTGATGGCGCTACCGGAGCCGCCGCACGTCGTGATGATCACCGCGTTCGGCTCGATCGAGACCGCGATCCGCGCCGTCAAGCTCGGCGCCTACGACTACATCACCAAGCCGTTCGAGATCGAGGAGCTGCTGCTCGTCGCCGACAAGGCTCTCGGTGAACGCAAGCTGCGTACTCGGATCGCGCACCTCCAGCGCGAGGTCGAGGACAAGTTCGGGCTCGGCAACATCATCGCGAACAGCCAGTCGATGCGTGACGTCGTGTCGCTGGTGCGCCGGATCGCGGCATCGACCGCGTCGGTGCTGGTAACCGGCGAGAGCGGCACCGGCAAGGAGCTGATCGCGCGCGCGATCCACTACAACTCGACCCGCGCGAACGGTGCGTTCGTCGGCGTCAACCTCGCGGCGGTCCCCGAGGGTCTGATCGAGAGCGAGCTGTTCGGCCACAAGAAGGGCGCGTTCACCGACGCGCGCGCGGACAAGCCCGGTCTGTTCGTGGAGGCCGACGCCGGCACGATCTTCCTCGACGAGATCGGAGAGCTCGCGCTACCGCTTCAGGCCAAGCTGCTCCGCGTCCTCCAGGAGCACGAGGTCCGCCCGCTCGGCGCGACCAAGAATCAGCGCGTCGACGTCCGTGTCGTCGCCGCGACGAACCGCAACCTCGAGACGATGCTCGCTGACGGCAGCTTCCGCGAGGACCTCTATTACCGCCTCAACGTGATCCACATCGATCTGCCGCCGCTTCGCTCGCGCCCGGAGGACATCGTCCCGCTCGCCGAGCACATGCTCGAGGTCCTCGGTGCGAAACAGACACCCAAGCGCCGGATGCGGCTCGCGCCCGAGGCGCAGCACCTGCTGCTCGCCTACAACTGGCCCGGGAACGTCCGCGAGCTGATGAACGTGCTCGAGCGCGGCGTCGCACTGTGCCAGGGCGAGATGATCTCCGACGACGATCTTCCGCCGCAGGTTCGCGAGAAGCGAGCGACGGACTTCCTCGGCACCGCCGTCGCACGTCGCATGTCGCTCGCGGATCTCGAGCGCGAGTTCATCGAGCGCGTTCTCGAGGACGAGGCTGGCAACAAGACCCGCGCCGCGCAGCGCCTCGGTCTCGATCGCAAGACGCTCTATCGCAAGCTCGACGAGTACGCGAAGTCCGCGGGCCAAACGCGGGCGCCGTCGCCCGGCGATACCGATCCGGGCACCTGATCACCCGCGGAGGTGGTCGCGCAGTCGCCGCATCCCGGCCTCGGTCTTGAGATCGATGATCTCGCCGGTCACGCACGCGGCGATCGCCGCATCGATCGGCATCCACCGCGTCGACGAGCCCTCCTCCATCGGAGAGCCATCCCCCGGCAGCGGCTGCTGGGTCTGCGGATCGACCTCGACCGCCATGAAGTAGAACTTCTCCATCATCATGCCCGCTGCGGGCAGCATCCCGGCACCGAGCAACATGACCGTGGCCGGATCGACGGTGAAGCCGGCCTCCTCGCGGGTCTCGGCGGCGGCACGCGAGCGCAACCCGATCTCGCCAATGTCGTGACTCTCGAGGATCCCGGCGACCAGCTCGGTGACGAACATCGCCGGCGGCGGCTCTGGCAACGGCGCACGGCTCGCATCGCGGCCCTGCGAGAGCGAGGGACGCAGCTGCTCGCGGAGGAGGACCTCGATACCGCGTGCGGTTCGCGCGAACACGGCAACGATCACCGCGTCCTGACCGTAGGGGCGCACGATCGAGTCAGCGCAGTACTGCGGCGAGATCGAGCCGTCCGCACGGCGATTGCGCATCCGCAGGCGGCGGATCTCGAGGAAGCCACCACCGCCGACGCGCTCGTCGGAGTCGATCACGAACCCGACGACGTCGTCGGGGCGAGTCACTGCGCGGGAGCCGGTGCGGCCGGATCGGCCGGCGGCGCGGCCGGATCGGTGGGCGCGGCGGGCGCGGCGGGCGCAGGCGAACCCGGCAGCACACCACCGGGCGACTTGACCTCGTACGGCGCGAGCGCCTTGTGCACCTCGAAGTGCAGCGTGTCGACCTGGCCAAACGCCCAGCCCGGGACACTCGCGTCCTTCACGTCGAGCGGCTGCGGCTGCGGGCTGCCCGCGATCCGCTGCAACATCGACGGCTCGACCTGGACGATCCACTTGTCGCCATCGGGGAGGAGGCGAACGACGAGCGTCATGCGGATGCTATTGGCGGGCACGTCCTGCACGTTCTCGTCGGTGCCCGGCGCAACCGTGCCGTCCAGCGTGTACCAGCGGCCGGCAGTCTGGAAGCCGAGGCTGTTCTCGTCGAACTTTGCGATCTTGTGCTTGGACTCTGCCGCGGCCTTCGCCGTGTTGAACAGGACCAGCTTGTCGCCCTGGTAGCGGGCGGTCTTGGCCTTGGCGAGCTCCTGGCCGGACGGGCCACCACAGGCGACGAGTGCGAGAGCGAGTGCGACAGCGATCACGCAGGAAGTGAGGTTCCGCATGTCGCGAGTCGTATCACGGCTTCTCGATGTACTGCTTCGCGTGCTTGTGGATTGCCAAGGCGAGCGCGTCGGCGCGGCCGAGGACCCACGGCGGAAGGTTCTGATCGTCGACCCGGAGCTCGCGCGGCTGCGGGCTACCAACGATCAGCTCGAAGGTCTTCGGCGTGACCGAGACCACCACGCGCTCGAATGGCACGAGGTGGACCGCGACGATCAACGAGACCTGGATGTCGCCGCCACCGGCATTGACGAAGTCGCCGTTGTTGCCGTCGTTGTTCGGCGAGATCCGTCCACCCTCCCGCGTGTACCACTGCGGTGCAGTCGCGAACTTCAGCGCATCGGGATCGATCACGCCGATCTTGTACTTGAGCTGCGCGACCTGGATCGCGACGTCGAGGATCTGCTTGGCCGGTGCCTTGTACTCGGCGGCCTTGGCCTCCTTGATCTGGGCGGTCGACGGCCCGCAGCTAGCGGCCAGGGCGACAAGAACGAAGGCAAAGACAGCGCGCATGCTGAGGTGATGGCAGCGGACCGGGCCACCGTCAAGGGTGCTACGGTCCCTTCATGTCGGAGCTCGGCGGCAAGCGCGCTCTCGTGACCGGCGCCTCGAGCGGCATCGGCGCAGCGATCGCCCGCATCCTCGCAGGCCAGGGCGTCGACCTCGTCCTCACCGCGCGCCGCAAGCCCGAGCTCGAGGCCGTCGCGACCGAGTGCAAGCAACGCGGCGTCCGCGTCGACGTCGTGACCTCGGATCTCGGCCGGCCCGAGGCGGCGGCCGTGCTGTGGGCCGCAGCGACCGCGAGTGGTCCGATCGACATCTGCATCAACAACGCCGGCTTCGGATACTTCCGTCCGTTCGCCGAGATCGAGTGGGAGCGCGACGCCGAGATGCTGCAGCTCAACGTGACCGCGCTCGTCCAGCTCTCGCAGCTGTTCGTGCGCGCGCGCGGCGATGATCCTGCCCGCGCCTACCTCCTCAACATCGCGTCGATCGGCGCGTACCAGTCCGTGCCGAACATGGCGCTGTACGCGGCGACCAAGGCCTTCGTCCGCAACTTCACCGAAGCCCTGCACGACGAGCACAAGGGCACGCCGATCTCGGCGACGGTCGTGTGCCCCGGCGGTACCAAGACCGAGTTCCACGCGAATGCCGGCGCCGGCAACTACAGCTGGATCGCGAACGCGTCGATGATGAGCGCCGAGCAGTGCGCGACGATCTGCGTGCGCGCGATGACCAGGCGCAAGCGCACCGTCATCCCCGGCTTCGTGAACAAGCTGTCGTGCTTCGGCGTGCGTCTCGTGCCGCGCCGGTTTGCATCGTGGATGGCGAATCGCGTGCTCGGCAAGCCGCGCCCGGGGGCCCTGCCATCACGTTCGTCTACGGGGAGCGCTGCATGAACGACCAGGACAATCACCGCCGCTGGCGCGCCGAACAGACCGGCGTCTACGAGGTCTGGTACACGACGTGGAATCATCCGAAGACCGGTCAGGGCTTCTGGCTCCGCTTCATCACGGAGGCGCCGCGACCCGGCTCCGGCGGATCGCCACCGTACGGCGAGGCTCCACGCGGCGAGCTGTGGTTCGCCCGATTCGATCCGACGCGTCCCGAGAAGACGTTCGGGATTCACAAGCGGTTCCGCCAGGAGCTCGTCACATCGTCGGACGATCCGTTCAGCGTCATGATCTCTGGCTGTCACATGGGCCATGACCACAGCTTCGGCGAGCTGTCAGGCGACGGTCACGACGTGCGCTGGGATCTGCGGTGGGTGCCCGCGGAGCGGACCCTGCGTCCGCTGCCGGATCTGATCTACGCGCGCGGCGGGCTCGGTGACTCGGTCTACTGTGTCCCGAATCCACGCGTGCCGCTGTCCGGAACACTATTGATCGACGGCGAGGAGCTGACGTTCGAGCGTGCGATCGCAGGTCAGAGCCACGTCTGGGGCAAGAAGCACGCGTACGCGTGGACCTGGGGACACTGCGGTGACTTCACCGGGGCCCCCGACGCCGTGCTCGAGATCCTCGGTGCGCGTCTGCAGCGCCGCGGCTTCCTGTTGCCTCCGACGATGTGCGTCTCGCTCGATCTCGATGGCGAGCGCCACCGCCTGAACGGGTTCCGCCACCAGGTGATGAACCGCGGGTCGTGGGGCACGGGCCGCGCGACGTTCTCGGCGTGGTCGCCACGCGTGAAGATCGAGGGAGAGCTGACGTGTTCGCCCGACCAGATGGTCAACGCGCCGTACATCGACCCCGATGGTCAGGAGCTGTGGTGCCAGAACACGATGATCGGTGATGCGCGGGTCACCGTGTGGAAGCGCGACGGGCTGGCGTGGCGGGAGCACCGTCGGCTCGAGGCCACACGGCGCGCACACTTCGAGATCGGGAGCCGCGAACGAGATGCGCTGGTCACCCGCCCCCACGTCCTCGTCACGTAGTAGTGTCGCCCGCGATGGAGCGCAGGAAGACCCCGCTGTGGAGCGTGCACAAGCAGCTCGGTGCGCGCCTGATCGATTTCGGCGGCTGGGACATGCCGGTCCAGGACCCCGCAGGGACGATCAAGGAGCACCTCGCAGTCCGCAATGCCGTCGGCCTGTTCGACGTCTCGCACATGGGCGAGGTCTACCTCCGCGGCCCGAATGCGCGCGAGCAGGTCGATCGGCTGACGACGAACAACGTCGCCGGCGCACCAGTCGGCAAGGCGGTCTACACACTCCTGTGCCGGCCCGACGCAGGCGTCGTCGACGACTGCATCTTCTACAAGAAGTCCGATCAGGAATTCTTCGTGATCGTGAACGCGTCGAACACGGCGAAGGACGTCGGCTGGTTTCGCGAGCACGTGAAGTTCCCGTGCGATGTCGTCGACGTCAGTGACGAGACCGCGCTGATCGCGGTGCAGGGACCCAAGGCCGTCGCGATGGTGGACAAGCTCGCCGGCGGTACGCTCGCGCAGCTCCCCAGCTTCACGTTCGCCGAGACCACGGTCGCCGGCGTGGCGTGCACCGTGTGCCGCACGGGCTATACGGGCGAGGACGGCTTCGAGCTCGTCTGCGCGAATGGTGACGCCGTCCCGCTCTGGAGCGCATTGCTCGACGCAGCCACGCCACTCGGAGGACTGCCGATCGGCCTCGGCGCGAGAGACACGTTGCGTCTCGAGTCGAAGCTGCCGCTCTATGGCAACGATCTCGACGACGATCACACGCCCCTCGAGGCGGGCCTCGGCTGGGCCGTCAAGCTCGAGGGACGCGAGTTCTTTGGAGCCGAGCGCCTGCGCGAACAGAAGCGCACCGGCCTGACCCGCCAGCTCGTCGGGTTCAAGATCGACGAGAGCCTGCGCGCGATCGCGCGTCACGGCTATCCGGTCGTCGATCGCGCGTCCGGCACGACGATCGGCACCGTGACGAGCGGAGGTCCCGGGATCCTGGTCGGCGGGGCGATCGGCCTCGCCTACGTGCCGGTGGCGAACGCCGCCCCCGGTACGCAGCTCACGATCGATTGTCGCGGTAAGGATGTTCCCGCGACCGTGGTCTCCGGCAAGTTCTACAAGCGGAGTTGAGAAACGTATGTCCACCTTCCCCCCCGATCTCCGTTACACCCACGACCACGAGTGGCTCCGCGCGCAGGGCACGAACTGGCGCGTGGGGATCACCCAGTTCGCCGTCGACGCGCTTGGTGACATCACGCTCGTCGACCTCCCCAAGGAGGGAGACCTCGTCACCAAGGGACAGCGGTTCGGGACGATCGAGAGCGTCAAGAGCGTCTCCGACCTCTACGCTCCGGTCTCCGGCCGGGTGCTCGCGGTCAACACGTCGCTCAAGGACGCGCCCGAGAACGTCAACACCGAGCCGTACGGCAAAGGCTGGATGATCGACCTCGAGCCGACCGAGAAGAGCGAGCTCGACGAGCTGATGTCGCCCGACGCCTATACGACGCACGTCTCGGCGCAGTAGCCGACCGGCTGCCAAGCCAGCCTGGGGACAGCTGTTCCGGGCTTGCCGTGTTGGCTGGCAACTCGACTCGCCAGTGTGGGTCCGGTGAGTTGCGCGATCTGTGCACCGATAGAATCGGGCATGGGCGCTGCAACCTTCCTTCAAACATGCGCCACCCCCTGCTCGCCTCGGTGTTGTTTGCGTCGCTCGCGATCGCCGGATGCACCGGTGAGGACTACGACGAGTTGCAGATCACCTGCGAGGGCAAGTGCGACGGCCTGTCGTCGGTCCGCGCGCTGGTCAACGATGCCAAGAAGCTCGATCTCCAGGATCTGATCAATGTCAGCGCGGGGTTCGCGACGGACGCGCTCAACGACGCGCTCGACGTCACGAACTACGCATCGGTGCGGATCCAGCCGACCGAGCTGTATGCGCCGGCCGCGGTCGCGAGCGGCGACCTCACGCTCAAGAACCTCACCACGCTGGTCTCGGGGCTCGCGAGCAAGTTCGGCGAGAGCGCGCTGACCACCGAGGTCAACGCGATCCGCATCGAGCACCTCGGTTCCTCCGGCAAGCGCGTCTACGCGGAGAGCGCGTTCCGCCTGTCCGCCAACCTCGGCCACAACTGGTCGCTGCCGACCCGCGGCTTTGGTCGCGATGGCAACGGCGCCGTCACGCTCGGCTTCGATGCCGGCGGCGAGCTCGAGGCCCGCGTGATCACTGCGCACTCGCGCGAGAACGCGGCGCTCGTCTCGTCCCCGCTCGCCGCGATCAAGGCATCGCGCGGGTTCATCCTGCCTCGCTCGGTCGCGGATCTCCGCAAGATGGCCCCCGGTGAGTCGTTCGCGCTCGCCGGTCGCGGCAAGCTCGGCGTCAACCTCGGCGCCGGCGTCCCGATCCTGGTCGCGAACCCGGCCTCGTGGCTGACCTACAGCCTCGTCCTGTCCGCCGGCATGCGCAGCGTGTTCGAGGGCGAGATGGACGTCCAGGTCGTGCACGCTCGGGGCGAGCAGGTCGTCGTCGACGTCGGTGTCCGCAAGGCGACCCTCAACCAGGCGTACATCGCCCTGACCGACGGCTTCGGGATCCAGGGCCTCGTGTCCTCCACCGTCGAGATCGCCGGCGCGACCGTCGACCTCGGCCGCCTCCTCGACAAGGCGCTCCAGACCAAGGTCGCCGACAAGCTTCATCTGATCTCGGCGCGCGCGGAGCGCACGAGCACCACGATGCGCATGAGCGTCGCGCGGCTCCGCTTCGACCTCGCAGGCGCAGATCCGACCGGCGGCCGTGACGCCGCCCTCGCCCAGGCCCTCAAGGGCGACGTTCGTCTCGCTCAGGCACTCGCCGCACGCGGCGACTCCGGCGTGATCGCCGAGTTCGACCTCGTTCGCTCGGGCGCCAGCGCGATCTCGTACGCCGGCGTCGATGTCCTCGGCATGAGCTTCTACCGCCGCACCGCGGAGAGCGAGGGCTCGGCCGTCGTCCAGACGCCCGGCGGCATCCTCGCGCTGATGTGGGAGTCGCTGCACCGCGAAGCCGGCTGGTTCTTCACCTCGCACGGCTTCACGCGGATCGGCGTCGCCGGGATGAAGTTCGACGCGCGCACCCCGGGCGTCGCGAAGGGCGAGACCAACCTCTTCCTCCAGACCCAGGAGGGCGACAAGTTCATGGAGCGCGACAAGGTGATCGATCAGCTCGACAGCGTGATCCTCTCCGTCGCCGGCATGAACTCGCTCAAGGCTCTCGAGCGCAAGGGCAACGAGCTCGAGCGCCTGATCAACGTGCGCTGCCCGCTGCCCGAGCAGGGTGGCTTCTTCGACGAGGACTGCAACATCGCGCTCGTCCGCAGCTCCGAGGTCGCGGGCCTCAAGAGCGCCGCGCTGTCCGAGCTCGAGGGTTCGATCTCGAGCCTGCCGGCACCGAGCAAGGATCTCGTCATGGCACTCGCCGACCTCCGCCTCTCGGCTCAGTCGATCCAGGATCCGAACGCATCGGCCGTCGGCCCCACCGCCTCGGTCGTCGTCGACTTCCGTCTCGACGACGCCGCACTCAAGGGCGTGTTCGCGAAGGACGCCACCGCGTTCAGGAACTCGGTGCTCGAGCTGATGGAAGCGACGCAGCTCGACCGCACCGCGCCGAACGCGGCCACCGAGCGCACCCGGATCCGCGAGCGCTCGACCGCGGTCGCGACCAAGATGGCGACGATCTTCGTCGACCACGCGAACCAGTACCAGCGCCTGCTCTCCATCGACGGCGCGCGTATCGAGTCGCTCGGCGAGATCGGTGCCAACGCCATCGAGGTTCGGTACACCGTCGACGGCAGCAAGCGCCCGCAGTACGAGAAGGCGGTCAGCCAGTCGGTCGCCCAGGCCCGCGCCGGCGTCGTCAGCTCGCTCTACGACAAGCTCCGTGACGAGGCGGATGACATGCCGAGCTCCGGTGGCTCGTCGGCGGCGCACCCCGAGCAGATCGCGTCGTTCGCGCTCCTCGGCCTCGCGGCGCCGGAGAAGACGGAGCTCCGCGTCGTCCTCAAGACCGACAACGGCAGCTGCGCCCTCTGCGGCAACCGCGACCGCTACGATGCGGCCGGCTTCGCGAGCGTCGACGTGTTCGCCAAGGGACCGCAGGTCTCGACGATCGCGGCCGGACTGTTCGACATCGACGCGATCATCTCCGCGCCGCAGTGACCTGCTGAGAGCGTTCAGCGCGGGTTGGCGTCGGTGATCGCCACCGGAAGACCGCCCTCGTCGACGACCTCGCGCGCGAACTCGTCGCACGAGAGCTTCGTGTCCTTCGCGAGGTTCACGAGCTTGGTCGGTTCGGCGAAGTGCGTGTCGACGTAGTCATCACTCGCCCATCGCCCGCACTGCGCCTTGGCCTCGGGGCCGGCCCTCCACTTCGCGATGTGCGTATTGAAGTGCGCCTGCATCCCCGCCCGCTCGTCGTCCTTGGCGCGGTGGAACATCGCCTCGCGGAACTTCGGATCCTTCTCGCACTCGACCATCCGCTTGATGACGGTGAGGCAGTTGCTCTCGCTGTCGGGTGCCGGTGCGGCGACGTACGCGCCGGTCGTCAGCCACGTCGGCTCGCTTTCTGCGCTCGTGCCGAACCAGCGCTTAGCGACCACGACGCGCTTGCTCGGTACGTCCCACCGCAGGAGCACGGCGTTGCGTGCGTAGCGCCCCTCGCCCTCGGCACCGTAGCGAAACAGCACCCGGTTGTTCGGCACGGTCGTGAGCTCCGCCCAGTGACCCTTCGTGGTGTCGAGCGAGTACCGCGGACCGACGTCGTAGCTCGGTGACGTGTTCGAGTACGCGCGCAGCGTGCCCTCGTCCCAGCCCTCCTTGGACTTCCCGGTCGTCACGATCGCGAGCTGAATGATCGTACCGTCCTCGAGCTTCCAGTTGACGAGGTTCGTCGCGGTGGCCTGGCCACCGTAGTACGTCTCGCCCGTGCCGAGCGCGATCCCGGTCGTGGTGGTCGCCGCGCTGCCGAGCTGGGTGCCAGCGCTTCCGTTCGATCCCGCACTGCCGTTCGAGCCCACAGGAGGCGGAGTCGGCGCGGGCGGCGCCTCCTTGTCCTTGGACTTACAACCGACGACGAACACGAGACCACACAGACCAGACATCAACAGGCTTTGCATCGCCCACTGCGTAGCTCGATTCTCGTGCGTGACCCGAGAGTCTCACGAGCTCTCACGGGAGCCGAGCGTACGCGCTCAGTGAGCGGAGCGCAGCACGATGGTCTGTCCCTGCTCGCGGTTCATTCCGTACCGACACGGTCCGCGTTCCTCGATGGCTACTCGCTCCACGCCGATCGCCTCGTCGATGCCGAGGATCGCGACGGCCTCGAGCGGCTGTGCCGTTACGGCGCCCGCTCGCCGATCGCCAACTCGCGGCTCGCGCGCGATCCATCCGGACGGGTGGTGATGGGCCTCAGGGTCGGGACGACGATGCTCAGCGACACCAGCGGGCTGCTCGAGCTCGGCTCTCGAGACACCGCGCTCGACGGATTTATCGACGAGCTGCGCGTGTCCCAGTCCTACCGCGGCCCCGATTGGGTCTTCGCGCAGTACCTCTCGATGTCGGGGACGTTCGCCCGGGTCGTCCCCGGCGGAACGATCTAACTGCGTCGTGGGAACCAATTCGCCAGGCAGTGCCTGGCCAATCCGACCGATCGTTGGCCTGACCGCTCGGACCGCTGGGCCCATCCCGCAGATCTGCGATCGGCCACTAGCGAGACGACCGTCTTCGCTTGCGGATGCCGTTGACGATCACGAGCCCGATCAGCACGGCGCTTCCCGCGTAAAACCGCACGCCGAGCACTTCGTCGTCCGAGAACACGAGCGCCGAGAGAATCAACGCATAGACGGGCTCGAGGTTGACGCTGAGCGCCATCGTGAACGGTGACAGCACGCGCAGCACGTGGATGCTCCACACCTGGGGGATCACCGTGCACATCACCGCGAGGACGGCGAGCCAGCCGACATCCGGTCCCGATAGGTCCCATGGCACGACGAACTGGTCGGGCACGACGACGAAACACAGCGTGACCGTCAGCCACGCCGCGCTCATCTCGTAGAGCATGAGTCGATCGGGGCGCTCGTGGTGAGCCATCTTGCCGTTGAGCACTCCGAACAGCGCCGCGAACAGCGCCGAGCTGAGTCCGAGAGCCAGCCCGACGGGATCCACTCGCAGCTCGACGTGGATCAGGAGCGCCACCCCGCCGACGACGACCGCTCCGATCACGAGGTCGCCGATCGCGAGGCGTCGCCGGAACACCAGCGGCTCGAACACGGCCGTGAAGAACGTCACCGTCGATAGCGTGAGCACCGCTGTCGAGATCCCAGCCTGCTTGATCGCCCCGTAGAAGCACAACCAGTGGATCCCGATGAGCGCACCGATCCCCGCATAGGATCGTGCCGCACGGCGCGGGATCCGGATCGCGACGCCTCGCGCCGACACCACGATCACGAGAACGGCGACGACGACCAGGAGCCGATACCAGACCAGTGGCACTGCCTGGATCGAGATCTGCCGTCCGAGGATCGCCGTCGCTCCCCACAGCAGCACGATCACTTGAAGTGACACGTGCGCTGCCGTGCGCGATAAATTTGGTGGTGGCTCGACCTCAGAGCTCGAGCTATCCACGGTCCGCTCGACCATTCGCCTTCGACGACACGACGTAGCGGACGTCAGGCGAGTCGCTTGCGTCCGGCAATCGGGCCATGCCGCTCGTCCTGCTGCAGCCCGCCGCGATCCTGCTGGTGTGGCTTGCGGGGGTGCATGCGATCGGGGTCACGCGAGAGATCATGCTCCCGATCTTGCTCATGTCGGCATCATGCTCATGGGAGAATCAGAGTGAGCGTGCAACTGACGTTGAAAATCACGATCGGAACGCTCGCAACGATGCTGGCAGCGAGCCCACCCGTCGGGGCCGATCCCAAGGCCGACGTCGAAGCGCTCGTGCGAAGGCAGATCGCGTCCCTCGACGCGCCAACCGTCGAGGCGACGTTCACCGCCGACGCCATCATCCTCGCCTCGGAGCTCGGCACGAAGCCGCCATCGCGCAAGCCGTGGGAAGTCTACAAGCGCGTGTTTCGCAACCTGATGGTCGGCGTCGATGCAAAGGTCGACGAGCTTGCGGTCACCGTGACCGACAAGGCCGCGTGGTTTCACGGCACCGTCGCGATCACAATCAACGATTCCTTCGGGCCGAGGAAGGAAGCCCGCGTGATGCGGATCAGCGGCATCGCGATCGACAACGGCGGCTGGAAGATCGCCGCCGAGGTGTTCTCGATGGCGGTCGATGACAAGACATTATTCGCCGACGCGAAGAAGTTTGGCGTGAGGCCCACGACCGGCGCTCCGATGGTCACTGGCGACGCCGGGCTCGGTGCGATCGTCGCCGGCTGGTTCGCGAAGCCGCAGCTCGGGAAGACGGCGAGCACGACGGCGGCCGTCGTCGCGAACGGGACTGCGCCGGCCGAGTACCAGACCGGCGTCGCGGCCATCAAGCTCGCCGCCTCGTGGGACGCGCTCAAGCTCCGGGTCACGACGGTCGATGCCAGAGTGCATGGCGCACTCGGCTTCGTCACCGTGACCGCGACGTTGACCATCAAGGGTCAGAAGCTAGGCGCGCGACTCGTGCTCGGCGCCATTGTCGCGAAGGACGGCGCGGGCTGGCGGTGGCTCTCGCTCGACTGGGCCGTGCCGAACTGGGATACGCCGAGCTGGCCACACGATGCCGAGACCAGCGGCTCACCCGACTGAGTCACAGGCGGCCTTACGTGACCTGTGTCGAACCAGGCACGGCGAATGCCTCGCGCTGAGGCCATCTGCTTCGACGAACGGGTTGTCGTCATCGGTTGGTCCCGCCAGCTCGGCGATCCAGGTGGGCGGGCCAAACGGTGCCATCACGACATCGCGCGTCGAGACATAGAGGTCGGCGCCCCCGGCGCCCCCCGCGCGCGTCGAGCTGAAGAACAGCTCGAGGCCGTCGGAGCTCAGCACGCCGCCGAACCCGTTTCCCGGCGAGCTGGTCGCGGTGAGGCGCTGGGCGGGACCAAAGGGTCCGGTGCATGGCGCTGCATCCGGCGGTGCGCCATCGGATGCATTGACCGCTTCATCCGGCTGCGAATCGAACATCACGCGGCCGCACTAGCGCCATCCTGCCGTCCTACGACTCTGGAAACGGGATCCATTGGCACGCGTCCGTCGGCGGGGGCTGTGCTGCCGGGCAGGCCGCGACGGCGATGGGCGACGCGATTCCGCCCAGGCCCCTCT
>JANOPP010000636.1:0-14246 GCA_031421915.1 Myxococcales bacterium
TCCGCAAGGTTCGTCGCGCCGATCTGCAGACGCGAAAGCGCGCGAACTACGTAGCCGACGTGAACTCGCTGTCGGGCAGTCCCGACAAGACGAGGGAGCACCTCGAGTCAGTCCGTGCCGTGAAGGGAACCGACCTCCGCAAGAAGCGCGACGGAACGATGGAGAAGAATCCGCACGCGATGATGTTGTCGGGCGACACGGCAACGCGATTCGAACTCGCACGCGAGACGTTCGAGAAAGCGCATCCGGATTCACGATGCCGACGACGTCGGTGGGATACGGAACCCGTGGACTACACGAAGAGGAGAGGGGCATCGGCTACCTGGGCCACATGCTCGGCACCACCTTCGATCTCCACGCGGTCGAGAATCCGAACCTCGACGGTCCCAAAGGCGAGGGCGATATCAACGGCTTCATGCTGCGGAAGTTCGGCCGTGATCGCAGCACGAACAAGCCGGGCCGTAGTCAGCTCGACAACTTCGCGGACAACGACATCGAGGCGATGGGGAAGCGGACCGCGGACCCCAACGCGGGAACGCCGCAGGAGCGCGCCAAGGACGCTGCGCTCGAGGGAAAGATTCGCTCGCAGTACCGCGAGATGTCCGCGACGTCCGACCGGTTCAAGGGCGAGAACTCGCTGGGCGAGGAGAGCATGGATGCGTTACGCGATGCGCGCGGCAGGTTCTTCGAGCTCGGCGAGAGCAAGAAGAAGGAAGCGTCGCTCGCGAAGAAGCTGAGCGCCTCGCCCGGTGACGCCGATCTGAAACAGCGGCTCCAGGATCTCCAGGCGGCCAACGCAGTGTCGGACGCGGAGATTCGCACGACCATGCAGACGCAGTTCGCCCCCTTCCAGGAAGAGCTTCAGGCCGACATGGAAAGGTCTCGGAACGACAACACTCACGATGCGAAGTTCAAGGCGAACGAGCTCGCGGTGCTGCAAGCGACGCACGACAACTTCTCGAATCCCGACCGCGTGTTTGGCGGCTATCACGAGAGCAAGAAGACGAAGGGAAAGCTCGTTGCCGACGAGGTCGTGACGAACCTGCCGATCATGCAGTACCTCGAGAAGGGGTTCATTCGCGACGACGGAACCGACTACAAGAACATGCAACAGGGCACCGTCTTCAACGAAGACGTGTTCGCAAATCTCGTGCGGTTCGGCTTCGGGCCCGGTTCGCGCTTCGGCGACACGATGCACTTCGACTTCATCGAGAGCCAGGCCAACCTCGTGCCCGGTGGTCGCAGCATGATCAACATGAAGAGCGATCGCGCAAGTCCCGAGAAGCATCTCCCAAACACACCGGTGCCGGCGCCACCCAACATTCCGATGGCTCCGCCGTCCACGATCGCGCCGCTGCCGACCCTCATGGACGTGCAACCGACGCCAGTCCCGTACAGGCCGAAGGGCATCTTCGACAAATGATGATCCGCGCTCTCGTCGCCGTCGTGCTCGCGAGCGCGTGTACTCGTGATGCAGCGGAGCGCGGACTGCAGTCGACGCCCCCGTCGCCGAGCGTCGCGCCTGCGCCGACACGGACACCGCCGCCAACGTCGCCGCCATCGCCCCCAGCACTCGCGAAGGTGAGTGAAGTCGGGCCCGCGGCGGAGACGACCTCGCGCAATGCGGCCGTCCTCGCGATCGGGCGCCCGCGCTTTCGACTAGTCCCGACGTGCTGCGACGAGCTCGTCGTGCGCATCGGAACGAAGCGCGTTCTCGTGCAGGATCGGTCCGAGCTAAAGCAGTGGGATCTGGACGGACTTCTCGTCGAGCGGACCGTTCTGTCCAGCGACGAGGTGCCGCTGATCCAGCTCGTCGCATCCGCCGACGGAGTGTGGGTCGCCGCCGGCGAGTTCGCCACGCTCGGCATCTATCGAGCGGGCGCGCGCACCTCAACGATGAACTACTTGCACGCGCACGCCTTCGTCGGCAACGGGCAGGTCCTCGCCGAGGACAAGGACGGTCCAGCGGTCGTCGACGCAGCGACTGGAACGATTGTCGAGCGCTTGCCGAAGCGACCGTTTCCCACAGGCGCGACGCTCGCACTCGGGGGTGATGGTGAGCACGTCTGGTGGCTGACGCACCGCGGCTTTGCACGCTGGGACAAGGGAGGCACGACGTTCGCGATCGTGACGCCGGCGGCGAAGGAATGGACCCGAGGTTCGATCGCGCTGCGTGCACCCATCGCCGTCGTGGGCCGAGTCGACGGACTGCACCGGCTCGATCTCGCATCGGGTGCGCTCACCGCGATCGCTCCGCGCATGAGCGTCTTCGCGGTGTCGCCTACCGGCGCCTGGACGGCGCTTGTCGACCGCCAGCGCGTGCGAGTACTCGACACGAGCACGGGTCGCGAGGTCGCGAGCGTCGCCGTGAAGCAATCGGTATGGCGCATCGCCTTCGCGGAGAACGACGACGTCCTCGCGTTCGATGAGGACGGCACGATCCGGATCGCGGACATCGCCAGCAACAAAATCACCGTGCGCCCGACCGCTGCCCCGGCACGGTTTCGTGGTTGGGAAGGTGATGGCGTCGCGTCGATCGAGCACGAAGGTGCGGTGCAACAGCTCGACGTCGCAACCGGTGCTATTGGCCCCGCTCGCGGCACGGTACAAGCACCGCCGGTTTCACCTCTCGTCCTCGCGCTCACCGATCGCACGATCGTCGCGCGTGCGAACGGCAAGCAGGTAGCCAGGCTCGACGTCGGCGCTCCGCCGCAACCAGGACCAGGGCTCGAGCAGACGTACTGGAAGGCCGTCGCGTCTCCCACGGGAACTGCGTTCGCAGCATGGGTGCGGCGTCCTGACGTCGCTCCCGAGGCACCGCCCGGCGAATCCATTCACTCTGAACGCGACCCGAAGTGCGCTCGCGATTCCCGCGGCGACTGCATCGTCGAGTACGTTGCGGAACTGTGGTCCACCGACGGTGACAAGCCGCGCATGCTGTGGCGCGTGCGGCCCGACGGGAAGCGGCCGCAGACCAGTCGGACGTGGCCGTATCCCAAGTCTGCATCGGGACCGATCGCGTTCACGTCCGACGGCAAGTATGTGCTGTTCGGATTCAACGACGGCGATGTCATCGTCCGCGCGACCGATGCGTCGGCAACGAGCCGCATCGAGTCGCTGCATCGTGCGCCGATCACGCGTATCGAAGTCGCGCCGGGCGGGAACTGGGTGTTCACCGAGGATGCCGAAGGGGAGCAGCGGATCTGGCCGCTGTAGACGCGTAGACGCGACGGCAAGCAGCCAACTGCTGAACCAGTTCCCTTCGACGAAGAGCTCGAGTCGGTGCGTTCCGAGCACGACGAGGCTCGAGCCTTGCGGGGACCGCAGCGCGTTCATCGAATCAGGGGAACGATTCCCTGGGCAACCTCACGGGATCGTTCGCGACCTCTAGATCTGGGGAACGGTTGGCCGCGCCCCGAAAAACAAAAAGGCCTCGCATCGCTGCGAGACCTTTCCGTTTCCTGGTGGAGCCTAGGGGGATCGAACCCCTGACCTCTAGAGTGCGATTGTGGCGGTGCCCAAGAATCACGCGAGGTTGCGTCGCCGCTTGTTCCCCACCTCGCGCAACCACACGGATGCGTTGAGACAATCCGGGGAACGGTTGGACCAAGTCATCCTTGCGCCTCACAGCGGCCAGATGCGCTGCTCGCCCTCGGCATCCTCGGAGAACACGTAACGATTGTCGGGGGAGACCTCGATGCGAGCGAGCGGCGCGCGATGCAGCGTCTCGACCCGCACCTGCTTTGGGTCGGTGACCCCGCGGATCACGATGTCGCCATCATCGAAGCCGAACAGTACGTGCGTGCCGTCATGCGTGAACGCGATCGGCCCACTCGCCACCTTCGGCAGCGGCCAGGTGCGGCTCGTCGGGCGCTTGCTGCTGAGACGGTCTTGCCACACGCGCTTCGGCGTTCCAGCGAGCGACCACACCTCGACGAAGTATTCGCGCTTGCACTCGAAGTTCTGATCACTCTCGCACGCGAGCTTCGTCACGTGACCCAGGTCGCCATGCGAGCGCGGATCGATCGGCTGCGACGGGCCCCACACGTCGGCGCGGCGCCACAACAGCGCGAGATGCGTTCCCGTCGGGGACGCGGTCACGGACCAGTACTCGTGCGCGAGGGCGTCGTCGGTGATCGGCTTCGGTGGGTCGCCGGGGTCCAGCGCAGCAACGCGCTTCCCTGTCACTGGGTCATAGACGACGATTCGCTTTGCTGTTGCGGCGATGACGTAGCCACCGGCGAGCTCCCAGCACGCATCGGTCACCGTGTTCGCCTGCACGAGTGTGAACGTTCGCTCGCCACCCTTCGCGGTCCACACGCGCAGCTTGTCCTCGCAGTCCACCTCGCCGCGCCGATACGCCGGCAGCGCGTGGCGCATGCTCGGCTCGGCAGCGACGACCGCGCCATCGGGACGCGCTGACACCCATGTTGCCCACGACGGCGCGCCCGCTGGAGGGGCAGAGGGATTCACGACGGCAGGCGACAACGCGCGCGTCTTGATCGCCAGCTGCTGCGTCGTCGCGTTGCGCACGATCGCCGCGCGGTCACCCGCGAGCCAGCCGCCGAAGCGCGCAGGTCCGGGAAACGCGCGCAGGCCTGTCGCGAGGTCGTGCACGCGGACACTCTGCCCATCGATGTACGTGATCGTGGCTTCGTCGTCGGAGAACTGGAGCTCGCGGAGGTTCGCGACCTGGATGCGAGCCAGCTCCTTACCGCCGCGCGTCTCGACGACGCGAACCTCCTGCATGCCGCCGATCGCGACGCGATCGCCGCTTGGTGACACGGCGAACCGCGGCTCACGGGGGCCGATCGCAGCGAGAGCGCCTGACGCGAGGTCGAGCCGGTACAGGGTCTTCTCATCGCCGACTACCGCAACAGCCGCACGCGCCGCGATCCGAGCATCGGACCACACCGCCGTCGCCCTGGCGAACGTCGTCACCGTGTTCTTCGCGCGGTCCCAGCGCACCGCATCTGACGCGCGGATCCAGTAGGCCTTCCCGTCGAGCTGGCCCATCGCGAGACTGATGTTCGGGTACAGTGCCGTCTGGCCTGGCATCCCCGCAGTCGGGCCACCGCGCACGACCTCGACGGCCACGAACGCGCCGTCCTTCTCACCGAGCAGCACCTTCGAGTCGGCCGAGAACTGCCACGGCCACAGGGGAGCGCGGAACGCCTCCGCCACGAACGGCGTCTCGCGCACTGCCGCATCATTCAGGCGTTCCATCGCGAGCCAGCGGCCGTCGGGCGAGACCGCGAGATCGATCGTCGCGTCGCCCGAGATCGGGGGCACCTCGTACCGACCTATCAGCGTTCCGCCGTCGAGCTCGAAGACCTTGACCTCATCGCGATCGACGGCAAACGCACGCTTCGTCGACAGCCGAGCTGCAAGCCCGTACGGCCGGTGCTGCGTGACCTGCATCCGCGGTGCGCCGATCGCGATCACCTCGCCACCCTTGCTGGTCTTCTCGCGCGCGACCGAGATCTCCGGTGCAGGCACCGCTGGAGGCGCGATGCTCGGCGCAGCATCCTCGGGCGCCGTCGGCGCTGGGACGGCCTTTGGCGTGCGGTCGCAGCCGAGCACTGCGATGGTGAGAAGAACACAGCGCATCACGGCTCTTGCGGGCGCTTCTTCTTGGGTGCCTTGGGCGGTGGAATGAACTCGCCCTCCGGGCTGAACTTGAGCTTGCTGATGTTGTCGCCGTGGCGTCCACCCGGCACCGCATCCGAGTACCCCCGGATGTCGTCGAAGTGCATCGTGTCGCCGAAGTTGGAGCCCGGAGCGAAACCGTACCGCGCGAGGATCTCGAACGTGTCGCCGTTGAACACGGCCTTGCGCTTGTTCGTCGGCTTGCCGGTGACCGGATCGATCGGCAACTTCGTGGCGGGATCGATCGCGAGCTCGGGCGCACTATCGTTCTTGACGAACCCGTGTTCGAGGAGCTGCATGACCGACACATCGGTGTAGTCCTTTTTCGTCGACCACGTCGAGTCGGGATTCTGCACGCCCTCGCCGAAGACTCGCGACGGATCGTGGAGCTTGTCGACGAGCGCTTGCTTGACCGCGACGGAGTTGGTCGCGTACGTCGCCCTCTCGCGTGCGTCCTTCTCGCGCTTCTTCATCTCGGCCTTGATCATCGACTCGAAGGAACCAAACTTCTTCGACTTCTTGAAGTCTGCGCGCAGCCCCATGCCGTGAAGCTGCGCGTACGTGTCGATCTCGGTCTTCTTCAGCTTGCCGAAGCGCTTCGCATCCGCCTTGTACGCATCTGCAGCGGAGATGTTCGCGCTGACCGTGCCGTTCTCCTTCTTGATCTCGGTGTCCAGCGGCGATGTCCAGCCGGAGAATGCGGCATCGAGGCGCGCCTGGATCAGCTTCCGCGTTGGCGCGAGTTTCGTCTCGAGCGCCTGGATCTGCCCGGTGATCGTGGCGCGCTTCGCCTTGTCCTTCGTCCGCTTCTCCTGCTTCTTCAAAGCCGCGAGGCTGTTCTCGTCGGCCTTGCTGTTGAAGTACGCATAGCGACCCTCGCGCAGCTTGGCCATCTGAGTGGGCGACAGAGACGACTGGAAGTCGGTAGACGTCTTCACGATCTCGCCGTACTGCTTGACGACGTTCGCGGATGTCGCGTTCCCCTTGGTGTCCTTCTTGTTCTCGGTGTCCCTGCCAAGTTGCTCGACGGCGTCCTCGTTGATCGCCATCTCCGAGCGACCACCACCGAACCGCGAGAGCATGTAGGCGTTCACACCCTTCACGTCGGTGTCGCGCCCCTTCAGGTTCGGATTCTCGACCGCGGAGAAGTCCATCGCCAGGCCGAGCGCGTGACCGAGCATACCGATCCCCATTCGCTTCTGGTGAAGGTCACGCATGCTCTGCGTCGAGCCGGGATGGGGGAGGGTGTAGCCAGGATGTTCTTCCTCGAACTTCTTCTTGGCGGCCTCGAAGCGCTTCGCCGAGCCATCGGCCATGAGCATGTTCTTGTCACCGGCCGTCGCGCGGATTCCACCGAAGTGCTTCTTGACCTTCTCGGGGTTCCCCATCAGGTAGGTCGACCACGCCATGAAGTTCGTGCGTGCGAGCGCCTTGCCGCCGCTCCGCTCGATCGTTGCTTCACCAGGTCGAGTGACGGACTGCGCCGAGTCCGCGACCTCGACGCTCTCGTCATACACGGCGCCTGATTCTGCCTCGCTGTCCTTGCGAAGCTCCGCGATCCGCTCCTTCTCCTCGCTGTAACGCGGGTCGTTCTCGATCGTCTCGAGATCTTGCTTGCTGTACTTCTTCTTCTTGTTGCGCGAGATCCCATTCTCCGCCGCGATCTCGTCACGCGTAGTATCGAGCTCTGGAGCGTGATCCTTGTCGAACTTGGAGAGAGCCGCCCGAACGGCCTTCTTTCGCCGCTTGTCGTGCTTCGTGTTGGAGTAGCTCGAATCGATCGAGTCGAGCACCTCCGGCAAGACGCCTTTTGGCATCCAGTCGATGTCGAGCTTCTTGCGTGTCGCCACGTCGGTCGGCGCCGTCCTGACGTCTTCCCAGTTCGCGTTCTGTGCCGCGGTATCGCCACGGCCAGGCTTCTTTGCAGGTGTCGCGTCACCGGTCGTCGTCGTCGCCGGGACATCGGCATCCGTCGCTGGAGCCGGCGCGCCCGCATCCGTCACCGGAGCCGGCGTGCCCGCATCGGTGGACGCCGGTGCAACATCGGGCGCGGGTGCTGCGTCGAGCGGTGCGGGCGCGGGCGGCATCGGAACGCCCGCATCGCGGGGCCCGCGTTCGCGCGAACGACATCGCCGAGCTCTCCGAGATCCGTGTCGAGCCCGCCTGACTCGCCCCCATCGAGGACGCCGTCACCCGCGGCCTGGGCCACGTCGGCGTCGATGGTGAGCGCACTCACATCGGCGGCGGCGCCGACCTCGTCGACGTCCTCCGTGATGGTCGTCGCCTCGTCGTCGTCGGCGTAGTGTTGAAGCGCTTCGACGATCGCGCTGGGTGCGCCTCCGCCCGGTCCTTGATACGGCTCGACCGCGTCTGGCCCTGCCATTGCGTCAACTCCGAGCTGCGGATCCTCCATGTCGAGGTCGTCCTCCAGCGTCGGGCGGAGTTGTTCATGGCCACCCACGCGACGAGCGTAGCAGAACCGTCAAACGCCCCAGCGCATCCGATCCGCTGGCGCATTTCGCGCCAGTGCTCTGGGCCGAAAACAAAATCGCCGCGTATCTCTACGCGGCGACTTCGTTTCCTGGTGGAGCCTAGGGGGATCGAACCCCTGACCTCTAGAGTGCGATTATTGCGGCGCCCAACAATCACGCGATGTTGCGTAGTCGTTCTGTTCCCCAACCTGGATTCTCCGTCGAGGATTCGGGGGAACGGTGGCGGTCGCGCCCGGCGAGCACCTCGTCGAAGGACTCACCGCCGTCGTTACGCGGTACTCTGACAACATGCAGGCGCTCAAGGTTCAGGTGAAGAACGGTCGACTCGTAGTCGACGAACCCACCAACCTGCCAGAGGGTGCTGAAGTCGAAGTTGTCGTGATCGACGACAAGCTAACGACCGAGGAACGGGCAGAACTGCACGCCTCGCTGGACCGTGCGTTGGACGACTCCGAGGCAGGTCGAAGCATGGATGCCGGAGAGTACCTCAAGCAGTACAGGGCGGGTCGTGCAGATCGTCCTGCTCGCTGAGGCTCAGCGTAGGTTTGAAGCGGAGGACGAATGGTGGCGCGAACATCGTGACGCCAAGGAACTCTTCGTCGACGAGTTCGAGCAGACACTCGACTTGCTGAGATCGACGCCCGAGGTCGGTCAGATCTACCGTCAAGCGCGGAACAAGTTGATCCAGCGCGTGCTCATGAAGAAGACTCGCTGCCACGTCTACTACTTCCATGATCCCGAGCACGCGCTCGTGGAGATCCATTCGATCTGGGGCGCGGCTCGAGAACGAGGGCCGACGTTGTAGCGGCACGGCGAGTCCTCATTGAGGGACTCGAACGCAGCCGAGTGTCACGCCCGGCACCGGCGAGCTCACGCGCGCGCTTCTATCCGGCGCCCCAGCACCCGTGAACCGGCAGTGAGTCTCTCCGTTAGTGAAACCAGCCGAGCTCGACGAGCTTTGTTCCGAAAGCCTTGGCGAGCTCGCGAACGAAGTCGCGAGCGGGAAGTTTTCCGGCGTCCTCGGCGATCGCCGGAACATCCTTGTCGCATTCGAGCAGCACAGCGCATCGCCATACGCGATCAAAGCTCTTCGGTCCGTCAGTCCTTGGTCGCGTCGAAGTCCAACTCGCCGGATAGACGATCATGGCAGAGGGGAGCCCGCTATGAAAATAGACAGGGTCGACGGGTTCACTCCTGGTCTTTGCGGGCGATCTGACCTCCACCTCCTCACCTTCGACCTGGAGCACCTTGTAGTCCGAGCCGAGGTGCAAGGACGTCGACCCGATGTAGCGATTCTTGTCCGCGAGCTTTGGGTACATCGACGCGCCCATCAGAGCGCGCGCGCGTTTGCCCTTGAGCGTGCCGTATCTGACCAGCAGATTGGCCGGCAAGGAGCGAGCCTCTATCTCGTTGATCTCGTCGGCGTTCTCGTCGACCAAGGCGTAATAAGCGGGCTCCGCACGGACAAATCCCCAGCGCCGCAACACAGCATCGATCTGGTCGACGTTTCGCCATGTCGGTCGCCACTTGGTGTCCTCGACAAACAGCCCGTGCGTGTACTCGACTCCCATCGACGACGCAGCCTACCACCACCACCAGCTGATGCTTCCGATTCCTCCGTACCTTGCGTACGAAGCAATTGACCGTCGCGTAGCGCGCAGTGAAACCGCGCTGCTCGACGAGCTGCTGCCAGATCGACATCGTGGTCCGACCGTCCTCGAGCCACCGCGTGATGAGGTCGCGGTACGGCTCGCACGAGCTCGCCGTCAGCGCCGTTGCCGGCGCCGAGTCGGTGATCACGTCGGCCAAAGTGGCCGGTGTTGGCTCGCTCGAGTCGGTGATCGTCTCGGCCGAAGTGGCCGGTTTTCCACCCGCTCTTCCTCGATGTGGTGGAACGCCGCCTCGCCTAGCTTGTCCCTATCCACCATTGCGGGAATCTACCGTAATGGGCTCGCTCGCCACGGAGCGGGATACGAGGCCTCAAACAAAAAGGCCCCGCATCGCAGCGAGACCTTTCCGTTTCCTGGTGGAGCCTAGGGGGAGATATCGAACGACTGGCGAGACCTCTAGAGTGCGATTATTGCGGCGCCCAACAATCACACGATGTTGCGGCGCTACTTGTTCCGCACACCGCGAATCACCGTCGAGGAATCTGCGGAACGGTCGGCTGTTCACTGCGACCCAAGATCTGCCCTCCTTGTTGAACCGCCGAGAAGAGGCTACGTACGAGCCCATCGACGACGCTGGGCGTCGGGGCTATTCTTGAGACGTGACCGCCGCTACGGAGGCCCTTCTCGAGCAAGCTCTTCGCCTCACGGCCGAGGAGCGCGCCGAACTGGCCGACGCGCTGCGACGCGCGGACGGGCTTGATGACGCCGAACCTTCGCTGAGCGAAGAGGAGCTTGCACGGGTCTGGCGCCCCGAGCTCGATCGTCGACGCGCGGAGATCGAGCGTGGTGCGGTGGAAACGGTGGACGCGCGTACCGCGATCGACGAGATGCGCGCCCGGCTCCGGTCCGGCGATCGGTGAGCAAGCGCACCCGGTTCAGCCCGGCCGCCTCAGCGGAGCTTTAGGATGCCGCACGACGTGTCGATCGTGCGAGGCCGGGCTGGGGCGACAAGCTATATGGCGCGGCGTTCGACGCGATTGACCACATCGAGCGCGATTCGGAGGCCTGGCAGCGGTTCGACGGAATCGGCGACGAGCGCCGGTTCGTGCTGCGTCGGTTCCCGTGCGTGTTGGTCTACCTCGAGATGGAGACCGAGATCGTGATCACCGCCGTCGTGTACGGCGGACGCGAACCTGGCTACTGGCGAGGTCGCTAGAGTGCAACGGTCGTTGCCGTGTGATGCACGAGCACTGCGCTACCAACAGCGCCGCGAGATCGGTCCGCAGCCAACGCCGATCACGGGTCGTGCGGAACGTTCACGGACGCAAGCCGTTGGAGATTCAGGGCACCTCTAGATCTGCGGAACCTGCGGAACGGCTCCCGGCGCGCCGCAAAACAAAAAGGCCTCGCATCGCTGCGAGACCTTTCCGTTTCCTGGTGGAGCCTAGGGGGATCGAACCCCTGACCTCTAGAGTGCGATTATTGCGGCGCCCAACAATCACGCGATGTTGCAGGGCCGGTTGTTCCCCAGCTTGGATTCTCCGTCGTAAGTCCTCGCGCTGCCACGTCGTGACCTGACGACGCGAGCGTGCTGAGGTGCGCGGCCCTATGCAGGACCGCGAGGTGAGAGAGCTCCGACGCCGCGTCGATCGCCTGCGGCGTGCTCGCGGCGCTCGATTCCCGCCGTTGCTCCGCGAGCGGATCACCGCGTGGGTTCGCGCTCGCCGAGAGGTGGGCGATTGGTGGTGCGACCTGTCGCGCGCGGTTGGCGTTCCCGAGGAGACGCTGAAGCGCTGGGCGACGCCGCGTCCGGACACGAGGGTGGCGATGCTGCCGGTGGACGTGATCGACGCGCCGCCGCGGGGGACGGTGACGCTCGTGTCGCCGACGGGGTTGCGGATCGAGGGCGTCGCGATCGCCGATGCGATCGCGATCTTGCAGGGCCTCGCGTGATCCTCGGTACGAGCCGGGCGGTTCGCGTGTTCGCGTTCCCGGCCGCCGTGGATCTCCGCAAGGCTATGAGGGGTTGTACGGCTTGGTGCAGACCGGGCTGAAGCGCGACCCGCTCGGCGGTGAGCTGTTTCTGTTCGTGAATCAGTCGCGCAAGCTGTGCAAGGTCCTGCTGTGGGACGGCACAGGCCTCTGCATCTTTCAGAAGCGGCTCGAGAAGGGGACGTTCGCGAAGCTGTGGCGCGACGACGGTCAGGTCGTGCGGCTCACCGCAAGCGAGCTCGCGCTGTTCGTCGAGGGTCGCACGCTCGTCGGCAAGCACGCGCTGTCGCCGATCGCAGTCGAGCGGAAATCTCTTGTTTCGGATCGCGCGATATGATCAATAAGAAGTCGTGGCGCTCGATCTGGATCGCGAGCAGGACATCGAGGAGCTACGCCGGATCGCGCAGGCTCAGCAAGCGCAGATCCAGCAGCTCCTCGACGTGATCGCCGCGAAGAGCCGCGAGATCGAGCGGCTCCGCGGCAAGCCCGGCGATCTGCAGCTCACGCTCAAGATGCTCGAGGCGCTGCAGGCCAAGGCAAAGCTCGCGACCGACGCCGTCGCACGCGCCGAGGCGGAGCAGAAGAAGCGCGCTGAAGAGCGCGACCGGAAGAAGCGAGCCGAGCGCACCACGACCGGCCCGACGCCGCCGCCGCTCTTGCCCGTGATCGAGCGGATGTTCACCCTCGACGATGCAGATCGTGCGTGCCCGAGTTGCGGCGGTGATTTGCGCCCGATGACAGGCCAGTTCGAGGCGTCCGAGCTGATCGATGTCGTCGAGGTTCGCTACGAGCTGGTCCAGGTCAAGCAGCAGAAGTACGTGTGCCGATGCGGCAGCTGCATCGAGACTGCGCTCGGTCCCGAGCGCGCGTTGCCGGGCAGTCGCTACTCGCTCGCGTTCGCCATCAAGGTCGTCCTCGACAAGTGGCTCGATCTCATCCCGCTCGAGCGGCAGTGTCGGATCCTCGAGAGGCACGGCTTGATCGTCACGTCGCAGACGCTGTGGGATCTCGCCTACGCGATCGCGAAACGACTCACCCTCGTCGACGCGGCGCTCGCAGTACACGTGCTGCAGCGACCCGTGATCGGTCTCGACCAGACCGGATGGCCGCGCCTTGAGTCGGCGGGTTCCAAGCCGTGGCAGATGTGGTGTCTGACCGCACCGGGTGTCGTTGTGCATCGGATCCGCGACGACAAGAGCGCCGCCACCTTCACCGAGCTCGTCGGCGACTACACCGGCACGATCGTCTGCGACGCGCTCGCGACCCACGGCGCCGGCGCGCGCGCCCGGGTGTCGCGCTCGCTGGCTGCTGGGCACACGTGTTTCGCAAAGTTGAAGAGGCCAAGCCCGATCACCCCGAGGCTGAGCGAGCGCTCGCGTGGATCGGTGCGCTCTACGAGATCGACGCGCGCGCCGAGGGTGACATCGCGCGATGCGGCGAGCTGCGCCGTGCCGAGTCCACTGCGATCCTCGCCGACTTCAAGACATGGCTGTGGGAGCTCGCCACGCTCACCTCGATCTCGATCGGCAAGGCCGCCGCGTACGCGATCGCGAACTGGGACCGGCTCACACGCTTCGTCGACGACGCCCGCATCCCCCTCGACAACAACGCCACCGAGCGAGCGATTCGCGGTCCGGTCGTCGGCCGCAAGAATCACTACGGCTCGAAGTCACGCAGTGGCACCCAGGTCGCCGCCACGCTGTACACGATCCTCGAGACCGCAAAGCTCCACGGAATCGATCCGGCCGCGTATCTCGCCGCCGCGATCACCGCCGCCGGCAACGTCACCGAGGGAGTCGGCGTCGGCAACGTCGTCGCAGTCCGCACGACGCGAGCGAGCCGGACCTCCGGCGCTGCCGGCAGTTCATGCTTGAGCTTGGAGGACCACCACCGCAACGTGCTCGCGGCGTAGCCCTCGTGCCGGCTGAAGTCCTCGGCTCGCTTGCCGCTCGCGCGCCACGCCTCCACGCGCCGCGCCCACGTCTCCGCCGTCGTACTCGTCTCGATCATCCACGGCACGATGCGCCGCGCTCGACGCGATTACGAGACGGGGCTCATGCAGCGGATACAGACGTGGCAGCGCGAGGACTTACACTGCTGCCCTGGGACTTCGCGGCGATCACCGCGGCGCCCTCCACGCCGTAGCGCGTAGCGCGGCGCCTACTGCGTTCGCGTCACGCTGTCACGACGTGGCAGCGCGAGGACTTACGATCGAACACCAGCGCTAGCTTTCACACTTGGAAGAGCTCGACGCTACGTTCGGCAAGAGTGCCGGCGCGATCCCTCGCCCAGGAGTGAGCGTCCCTGCCGTTTCAGGTTTCAGGAGCATTCCTGAGAACGTGCGGAGGTGGTGATCGGGCTCCAGAGTTCGGGCCGCGATTGGTGAAGCGATCGGATAACACGCGGTTACACGGCGACGATCGAGATCAACAAACGTGGGAATCCGGAGGCCATGGCAGTTGTTCTGTAGGCGATGGAAGCTCTCGACTTGCCGTTGCCCGAA
>JANOPP010000637.1:0-9889 GCA_031421915.1 Myxococcales bacterium
GCTAGGCATCGAGGGCGCGATCCGGGTCCGGCTGCTGGTCGACGAGACGGGCAAGGTCCGGACCCGCGTGCTGCTCAACAAGCTCGGCCACGGCCTCGACGAGCTCGCGCTCGAGCGGGCGACGAAGCTCGAGTTCGAGCCGGCGATCGACACCGACGACAAGCCGGTCAGCTCCGTCGTGATCTGGACGTTCAACATGACCTTACCGAAGTAGATCCCTAACGGGTCTCCTACCCGGCGGATACCCCACAAGGCGGCCGCCGGGATGTAGGTCGCCCCGGCCGTTGATCCGTCGGTGACGGCATCCGGCGTAGAATGCTGTCAATGCGCAATCCATGGGGGATCGGCGCCGTCCTCGGCGTCGCAGTCATCGCGGCGACCACAGGCTCGGCAGCTGCTCAAGCATCGCCACCGTTCGACAAGGCGATCGACGTTCAGACCTTCGAGTACGCGATCGGACCGAAGACCTTCTTCACGGTCTCGAACGCGGACGTCGCGGACGAGAAGCAGCTCGCGGTCGACGCGGTGCTCACGTACCTGACCAAGCCGTTCTCGATCTACGAGGTCGATCCGAACATGCCCGACGTCGTCGGGGACGAGAAGACGGTCGTCGTGAAGTCCATCGCGGCGATGCAGATCACCGCCGCCTACGGCGTGAGCCCGAAGCTCCAGATCGGCGCCAATCTGCCGCTGATCTTCCAGCTCACCGGCGAAGGCCTCGATCCGATGACCGGCAACGAGGATCCAAACGGCCTCGGCGTCACCGGCCTCGGCGATCTCCTCGTCGAAGCCAAGTACCGCCTGCACCGCTCGGGCTCGCTCAAGGTCGGCGGCATCGTCGGCGTGACGCTCCCCTCGTCCTTCGGTAGCGACGACAGCAAGTTCATCGGCGACGACCTCCCGACCGCGCGCGGCCGGCTCGCGCTGCAGTACGACGTCGGCAAGCTGTCGCTCGGCGCGAACGGCGGCATCATGCTCCGCAAGCCGCGCAAGATCTACGACAGCACGATCGGCCAGCAGCTCACGTGGGGTGTCGCTGCCGCGATCCGGATCACGGATCGGTTCTCGATCATTGGTGAGAGCTACGGTCGCGCAGGTCTGCCCGACTTCAGCCTCGACGCGAGCCCCCTCGAGGCCGAGGGTGGTCTCCGCATCTACGTGAAGCCCTCGGTCGCCGTCGTGCTCGGTGGCGGCGCGGGTCTCGTGAAGGGCATCGGCTCGCCGCAGTCACGGTTCTTCATCTCGCTCGGCTACGCGCCGGACGTGCGCGACAGCGATGGTGACGGCATCCCGAACGTTCGCGACAAGTGCCCGCTGATCGCCGAGGACCGCGATGGCCAGCAAGACGAGGATGGCTGTCCCGACGACGACTCCGACGGCGATCGCCGCGCGGACGCCGAGGACAAGTGCCCGACGCAGGCCGAGGATCTCGACGGCTTCGATGACGACGACGGCTGCCCCGAGCCCGACAACGATCTCGACACGATCCTCGACGGTGCTGACAAGTGCCCCAACGACGCCGAGGACAACAAGCCGCCGGTCACCAACGACGGCTGTCCTGCAAACAAGCGCGACTCCGACGGCGACGGCCTGTTCGACGACAAGGACCAGTGTCCGACCGACGAGGAGGACATGGACTCGTTCGAGGATGGCGACGGCTGCCCCGAGACGGACAACGACGCAGACGGCATCGTCGACGCCAGTGACAAGTGCCCGCTGTGCCCCGAGGACAAGGACGGCGTCGATGATGCGGATGGCTGCTTCGATCCGGATCTGATCGCCGGCAGCGGCGTCCGCCTCGATGGCGACCGCCTCGTCGTCGACAAGATGCCGGTCGTCGACAGGAACGGCCTGACCAAGGCGAGCCTCGCGACGGTCGACCAGATGGCTGCCGTGATGATGTCGAACTACACGGTCACGAAGTGGCTGGTCGCGATCGCACTGCCGAAGGGGCCTGATGCAACCGCGCTCGCCAACGCCGTCAAGGCGCGTCTGATCGCGCAGGGCCTCCCGGAGGCCTACCTCCAGGTGCTCGGTGCCGCGGGCCCGGCACGCATCGGTGGCGTCGTGCAGGAGCGCGGCGATGACGCGCTGCCGGTGTGCCCGGCGGGCCGCGAAGTTCGGCCGAAGGGTTCCAAGCCCCTCCCGGTCGCGGCGATCGCGCCGACGCCGACGGTGGACGAGCCCGAGATCGACATGGATCCGCCGGACAAGGACAACGACGGCATCCTCGACGCCTCCGACAAGTGTCCGGACCAGGCGGAGACCAAGAACAGCTATCAGGATGACGACGGCTGCCCGGATACGATTCCGTCGGCCCTCAAGCAGTTCTCCGGCACGATCAAGGGCATCAACTTCAAGAGCGGCTCGGCGCAGATCCTGCCCACCTCGTTCAAGGTCCTCGACGGCGCGGCGAAGGCGTTCAACGAGTTCCCGGATCTCAAGGTCGAGATCCAGGGCCACACCGATGACGTCCCGCCCGGCAAGAAGGGTGCGTTCCCCGACAACATCGCCCTGTCGACCGCGCGCGCGGACGCGGTTCGCGACTACCTCGTCGCCAAGGGCGTCGACGTCAGCCGTCTGTCGTCCAAGGGCTACGGCTCGGAAGTGCCGCTGACGAACCCGGCGAAGCTCAAGGGTGGCGCACTGAAGAACGCGCGCACCAAGAACCGCCGCGTCGAGTTCAAGCTCCTCGGGAGCTGACCAGGCGAGCTCAGCTCCTCGGGCGCTGACGCGCACCAAGCCCAGCTCCGCACGAGCTGGGCTTGTTCGTTCAGCGCGTACCGCGCAGAACCTTCGGCGGCGCACCCGGGACGAGTTCGAGCACCTCGATCGGCCCGCCGTAGTTCTTGCCGAGCCCGACATCGATCCGCCACACGGCCCCGTCGCACGCCGACGTGATCTGCGGCTGCACGGTGTGGCCGACGACCATCCGTGCGACGCCGAGCGCCGTGAGCGCCTTGCTCACGGCCGTGCAATCGACAGGATCAATGCCGAGGGCGCGGGTCCACACCGGGCCATCCTCCGAGGTCAGCGCGGACGGACCGTCCGCAACGCCGCCGCTCTGGCCGTCGAGCCAGCAGCGCGACGAGCGGTTGACCTCGTCGATCTGCGTCGTCCACTCGGCGAGGACACCCGCGTGCGAGAACACCGTGTCCCCGACGATCGCGATCACGTTGTGCGCCGCCATCTTCTTGGCGTACACGCCACCGGGTGCAAGCGCCGCGAGCCGATTCTTCGCGACCTCGTCGAAGTCGGTCATCGCGTTGCGCGTGACGTAGCGAAAGTCGCCCGCGGCGTTCATCAACTCGTGATTCCCGAGCAGCGGGATCAACGCGCCACCTGCCGCCTTCGCATCGACCTCGAGCTTGTAGAGGAGGTCGAGAATCGCTTGCTCGTCATCACCGCGATCGAGCACGTCGCCGGTCTGGACGACGACGAGGTCGCCGCCGATCCAGCGATCCCGAGCGTCGATCGCGCCGGCGGCCACGAGCGCGCTGCGCGTTGCGGCGAGATCGCCGTGGAGGTCCCCGATCGCGACAACACGCTTCGCGGCGGGTAACCGCGCAGAATTCTCGGTGAGCGTGCAGGCAGCACCGCTCGATGCGGACGACGCGGCACGATCTGGCAACGGCGGCGGCACCGGCGCCGCCGACTTCTCGCGCGGGTGTCCGCGATCACATCCGAGCGCGAGAACCGTGACCCACAGGACAGCGCGCATGTCCGCGAGTGTAAGGCACCTCGTCGCGGGTCGTTCGAAAGACATATGCGAATCCTTCTGTGTCTTGTTCCTCTCACCGGCTGCGCGATGGGCGGTGCGATGAAGCAAGCGACGATCGTCGGACAGTGCGCCGCCGACGACGTTGCCTGCTCTCGCCGCCATCCGATGGCTCCGCTCGCGATCGGCAGCCGGTTCCACCCCGACGTCTCCACGGAGATCGCCGGCAGTACGACACCGAACCTCCTCCTGCAGAGCGCGGACTCGAGCGTGCTCGCCGTCGAGGACGGCGTCCTGCTCGCGAGGCGGCCCGGCACGAGCGCCGTCTTGATCTCGACGGAGGATGGCGCGGTCGTCGACTTCGTCCACGTCTGGGTCGCGCCCGTCACCAAGATCACGGTCGCGCGTCGCGACGGCGATCGCATCGATGGTGCGATCGGCCTGACCGTCGGCGAGGACATCACGCTCGTGCCGACGCTGTGGAATGGCGCGCAGCGACTCGCGGGTAGCAGCGACGCGACGTGGACCGTGAACGCCGAGGGTGCGCTCGCGATGATGCGCGACGGCTCGTCAGATCGGCGGCGCCTGCGCGCACGTGCGCCCGGCACCGCGACGGTCACCGTGGCGCTCGGCGACGCCAGGACCTCGTTCGAGATCGAGGTGCTGCCGTGAAGGCCTCCTTGCTCCTCCTCCTCGCCGCGCTCGGTGGTGGCTGTCTTCCGACGCTCGCCGCCCAGTCCGCCGCACCGCCCTCGCGCGCGGCACGCCTCGACGCGATCGACGGCTTCTGGGGCCCCAAGGGCTACCGCCTCGAGCTCTCGCAGGGCGTCGCGATCGCCGTGACGTGCAACCGAGGTGGACCGTGCGCGAAGATGCGCGCGGTCGCCGACGATCCCTCGATCGCCGAGGTTCGCACGGGCGCGCTGAGCAAGCTCGAGAGCTCCGGGATGCACGGCAACCAGCAGACGGCCTCCGCCATTGTCGTCGTCGGCAAGACGCCGGGATCGACCACGATCCGCGTGCGTACAGCCGATGGCGGTCAGGACATCCACGTCACCATCGTCGCGCCGCCCACGGCGAACCCGCAGACCGCCGTCTCCCGATAGCCAGTGCTAGCGTCCCCGGGCCCCACGACCCGGCCATCTCGGTTGCCACCGCCAACGCACCCTGGCGGAACGCACCGAGACCACAGCGTTCCCGGGTGGTCCACCGCGTGCACGAGGCAGAGGACAGCCATCTCGCCGCGCACCTGGAGCCCACCCATGCTGTCCCCCCGATCGAAGCTGCTCGACTACGTCGAGAACGATGCGACCGAGATCGACCACGGACCCCACTGGTCGAGCCGCCGGGTCTCGCTCGGCATCATGCCACCTCCCGTTCAGCGCTCGGCCGCACCGCTCCCCCCGCTGCGCACGTCCGCGGTGGGCACGCCCCACACCGGCGCTCCGGTCGTCATGCACGCTCCGGTCGTCATGCGTGCTCCGGTCGTCGCGCGTACTCCGCTGCCTCCGCCCCTGCGCGCGCCGGTCGCGTTCTACTCGTACGCCGAGGAGGCCGCTCGCCAGCACCTCGACACCGAGCGCGTCGCGCCGCTGCCGATGTCCGACCTCGAGGATCCGTGGCTCTCGCACCTCCACGGTGCGTGGCAGCGCTTCGCCGCTCCGGCCCTCGGCCTGATCGCGGCCCTGATCTTCGTGGTCGGCTACCTCGCCTACTCGAGCCAGAGCCGTGGTGGTAACGCGACCTCTGCCGCGCTCGCCCCGACCCTGACCATGCCCGTGGAGGTCGCACCGATCGTCACCGACGACAGCTTCAACCTCCCGGTCGAGGCGCCTGCCGCCGCGCCCCGGACCCCGACGGTCCCGGACGCCTCCGACGCTCCGCCTCGCACGGCGACCAAGCGCATGTCGTCGAAGAAACGCGTCGCGTCGTCGAGCTCCGCGAGCAAGGGCAAGCGTCGCCCGATCCGCTTCGACACCTCGACTCCGCTCGGAAGCCTGCGGCCCGGCCGCAACTAGCGTCAGCGTGTGGCGGTGAGGCTGAACATGAACGAGCGGCCGTTCTGCGGCATCAGGCTCGATGCGTACGGCTGCGCTGGGAGCGAGTACCGCCAGTTGAGCAAGTTGTAGACGCCGACCGAGTACCGAACCTGATAGCGGGCCACGAGTCCCGACACCACGGCGTCCGCGACGAATGCGCGTTCACTCCGGTCCGTGACACTGATATCGATCCGGCGTCGATCTTCGAGCGCGCCACGTAGGGCGACGCCGAGCGCATTCTGGACAATCGGAACCATTACCTTGAAACCGGCATACTGCGAGGGTGCGTTCGGCAGGATGCGGCTCTGCGGCTGGCTGGGGTCGGTGGTGGGCGACGAAGCATAACGACCGAACAGATATCCGTACTGCGCAGACGCCATGATGCCGGCACGAAGCTCGCGCTTTGCCTCGAAGTCGACACCGAGCATTCGCTGGTCGACGGCTGCATTGCGGTAGTAAATCGCATCAGCTGCAGCACCCGAGCTCGCCGCACACGCGTCACCAACAGGGACCGTCTCGATCACGTCACGTGCGAGGGTCCCGTGGACAGAGGCAAGCCCGACCCAGTCCAGGTTGAAACGATGGGTCACCTCGGCCTCCAGCGAGTACACGTTCTCGGGGCTGAGCGAGGCGCCGCAGGTCGAGCTCGTGACCTGGGTCGTGCCACCGTCGTTGTAGAAGTACTCGTACGCCGATGGTGCACGGAACGCCGAGCCAGCCATCAACTTGATGATGTTGGCGTCATCGGGTTTGTAGATGACAGCCAACCGTGGTGCGAGCGCCGGGAAGGTGGTGGCGCCCTCGTCCTCGCCGGGCAGCGCGTTCTCGTTGCCCTTCAGGTTCCAGTAGTCGAAACGTATTCCGGCCTGGACGCTGAACCGTTTGCTCGGCTTGTAGCCCAGCAGGGCGGAGCCCGCGACTACCTGGTACGGAGCCTGGACATCGAGTGCCGTGACCAGCATCCCGTCCTCGATGTCGCCGGCGCGCATCTGGACCTTGGTGTGAAACACTGCATCCGCTCCGACGGCGAGCGTCAACCCTTTGGCGAGAGTGAACGTGAGCCGTGCTTCGGCCCCTTGCCAAGCGCTGCGATAGGTCTCCTCGTAGTTGTAGGTCTCGCCGGGCATCTCTCCGTCGTACCAGTAGTCGAGGTGGTAGTAGGCGTAGTTGTAGTGCGCGCGAAGGAGGAGGTTGGCCTGCGAGGACAGAGCGTGGTCGAACTTGAGCTCGGTCAGAAACCGGCCGTCATTGCCGAAGTTGCGGGGGTCTCCGAACCGTGACGAGTAGTTTCCCGTCGGGATCGAGTTCTCGCGCGACGTACCAAAGACCTGGAGGGTCACATCGCGATACCACGCCTTGCTCGTGAACGTGTACGCGTGAAACTTGTCGAAGCCGGCGGTCACGTTCGAGGTGACGTCGCCGGATCCCGCATCGAACAACAGCGGGACGTCGCGGCCCTGCGAGGTGGCTCCGGCGACGCTGGCCCAGACGCCGGCATACTTGGTGAAGCGCTCGACAAAACCGACACGTGCGCGCGATGTCGAGTTGTCGTAACTCGAGATCTGGCCGTGAATGCTTTTGGGATCGTCACGGCCCTTCATCACCAGGTTCACGACGCCCGAGACGGCTCCGGTGCCATAAAGTACCGACGAGGGACCACGCACGATCTCGATCCGTTCCACATCCCCGAGATCGACGCGACCATCGTAGTGGATGAACGGTTGGTAGAGAATGTTCTCGTTGAGCACCGCGCCATCGGAGAGGACGAGGAGCCGATTGGAGAAATCGTTGGCTTGTCCGAGGCCTCGCACCGCGGCGCTGCCGTAGATGCTGTCGAAGTTCACCGCGAAACCACGAACCCCGCGGAGCGCCTCCAGGATCGTCGGGTAGCCGAACGCCTCGAGCTCCTGAGAAGAAATGACCGTGACAGATGCCGGGGCGTCGTCGATATTCTCGGTCTGGCGAGATGCCGCCGAGACCGACCGCTCGGGGGTCATCCGGAGGTCGCGAAGGTCCGTCTGTGTGTTGGTCCGGATCTCGATCACGCGCTCGATTGGTTGGTATCCACGCAAGCTGACGCGAACCGTGCGCTTGCCGATGGGTACGTTGGGAATCACCGCGGGGGTGAAGCCGTAGGCCTTGCCGTCGATCTCGACGAGGGCGTTCGACTCGTCGGCTGAGACCAGCAGCGAACCAACGACAGCGACCGAGTTCGCGTTCGCTCGGATGGACTTGCGCGGCTCGATGGTGAACGTCTGCGGGGAAACCGTGAAACCGGAGCGCTCGAAGTATGCGATGTGTGGGCCCGGTGCGAGATCGAGCGTGCATGGCAAGGTGCAGGCGATCGCACCGCGCTCGTCATCGATCCGCACCAAGGTGCCAGAAGGGCCAACGAGCTCGACCTTGCCGGTGATTCGAACGAGCTCGAGCTTGAGCGACTTGGTCTCGCCGACCGTGCCCGCCACCTTCTCGACCTTCTGGGGCTCGTAACCGGGTAGCTCGACAAGGATGGTGTAAGTGCCGGCCTTGAGACCCAGCTGCGCTGGAGACGTGCCGACCGATCCGAGGTCGCGTCGATCGAGGTAGACCGTGGCCCCCGTGGGGACGGTCTCGATCGAGATCACCGCGACGCGCGGACCGATCCGAGCGAGTGCTCCCGTGACATCGCTCTTGAGCTTGGAGTCGACACTCTCTCCACGCCCCGCATCGACATAGTAGCGATACGCATCTGGGAAGCGGCTGAGCTGTTCGTAGGCGCGCGCGATGTTGAACATCACGTTGCGGTTAGGAACGAGCCGGTTCGACGCGAGAAAGTGTTGCAAGGCGCCCGTGAAGTCGCCCTTGGAGTAGGCCTCCGCGCCGACGGAGAATTGCAGATCTGCTTCATCCGCGACCCCATCTGCAAAGACTGGGGTGATCGAGACCATGGCCAGCAAACAGGCGATGCTCGCGGATGCCACGAGGGAACGAATTCGAGACATGATACCCCTTGGGAATTTCGCTAGCGCGTCATTCGAATGTCGAGCGGCTGCTCGCCATTCTTCGGAACGACCTTCTCGACCTTCTCGACCTTCTCGGTCTTTACGGCCTTGTCAGGCTTCCTCGGCGGAGTACTTGGCCGAGCCTTGGACGTCGCCACGATCTTGATAGGAACCAGCTCGAGTGCGAGGGTCACGTCGGCAGTCAAGGCGAGGCTGCGGACGACGTCCACATAGCCTGGCTGCGAGACAACCAGTTCACCGGGCGCGGCTTGTCGATCGACCGAGATCTGGAGAGGCGTGACGCCCAGGCGCTTGCCACCTATCGTGACCGTGCTTCCGGCTGGAGTGGTGGCGACCCTGAGCGTTACCTGGGCTGGCTTGTTCGATCGGGGCTCGGCTCCGCTGCCAGCAGAAGGGACCTCGGGAACAAAGGCCCCAACGTTTCTTGCTGGCACGGCGGGATCCGAAGCTGGCGTGCCCGGAGGTTGTGTCGGCACGGTCGACTCCGCCGCGCCAGCCGCTGGCTTCACCTTGGGCGACATCCGCTGGATCGCAAAGACCACTCCAAAAACACCGAACACGATGGAGAGCGCCACCACAATGATCAGTCCCTTGCGTCGTGCCTGTGGTGCGGGCGGATGGCTTGTCGGAGCTGGCAGAGGAGGAGACGTCGGAGTCGAACGCTCTCGCGGAGCGGCCGCCATCGACGACGACGACGATGGCGCGAGCGTGACCCCCGGGAACGGCGTCCTGCGAATCGCCTGTGTGCTGCCTCGCTGTTGCTCCAGCAACAGTTGATCTGCCCCGGCAGGGAGGGCTTCCTCGAACGCATCGAGGAGATCGAGCATGGACGGATACCGCATCTCGGCATCCTTCATGAGCGCCGTCTCGATCACGCGAGCGATGTCAGCCGACACCGATGGGTTGACCCTCCGCGGCGGGGGCAACGGCATCGTCGACTGCATCTGCAGCACTTTGAGAAGACTCTCGTCTTCGAACGGGAGGCGATTGCAGAACATCAGGTACAGCAGGATGCCAAACGAGTAGATGTCGGCTCGATGATCGACATCCTCGCCACGACAGGCCTCCGGCGCCATGAACATCGGACTACCAAGGGTCTGTCCCATCTTGGTGAGTCGGTTGTTGTGAAC
>JANOPP010000638.1:0-6861 GCA_031421915.1 Myxococcales bacterium
AGCACCGTCGGAGCGACGCGCGCGACGACCGCCTCGGCGACCTCGGCGCTCTGCAGCTCCGCGTTACTCCGGCGCGCGAGCATGCCGATCAGCTCCTTGACGGATCCGACCTGGTCCTTCGCGAACGCCTTGTAGCCCCACGAGCGCAGCGCGGCCTGGAACGACGCGATCATCAACAGGTGACCACCGAGCGTCTTCGGCTTGATCGCTCCGATTCGCTTGAACGCATCGCTCGTGATCGTGTCGAGCTGATCGAGTGTGCTCACGGCCGCGATCGCGCCCTGCGTGTCCCCGGCCTGGATCTTCTGGAGGATGTCGTAGACCTCCGTCGCGCTCGCCGCGTACGTCCACGCGTGGAGCATCTTCGAGTACGCGCCCGCGATCAGGCCCTGCTTGTAGAGCTGCTCCGCGCGCTCGGCCGACTTCTGCGCCTCGGCTGCCATCGAGAGCAAGTACGCGGGGAGACGGCCTGCCTGCTGGAGCTGGAGCAACGCGGCCCACTCCTCGGCGAGCTTCTTCTGCCAGCCCTTGTACTTGGCGTCGATGCCCTTGATCGTCGCGTCGTCGAGGGCCATGTCGGTCTCGGCCACGGGCACCGTCTCGGGGAGCGACTTGCCGGTGAGGAGCTTGTACGCCTCCTGGACGTTCGCGACCTCGATGGCCTCGGCGCCCTTGGACTTCGCGAGCTCGACGAGGTCGACCTCCTTGCCGGTCGCCTCCGACTTCGAGAACCGCATGCCGATCGGGTAGCCGAGCTTGCGCTTGCCCTTCTCGATCGAGCCCGTGAACTTCTCCGGAATGCCCGACACCGGGCCGATCGTTCCGTCGGGATTGATGATGCCGGTCATCGTCACGAGCGGATCGATCTTCTCGCCGGTCATCGTCGCGAGGAAGCCGCCGGCCATCAGGCCCGATGCGGACGCGCCATCGATGTAGCCACCCGATGCCGCCGAGAACGAGAAGTCGGTGAGGTCCTTGCCGAGTGTCGACGCGGCGACGAACGCCGAGACCCACACGCCTGCACGCCACTGCGATCCGGTGCCACCGGCGAGCTCTTCATAGATGCCGACCTGCACCGAGCCATCCGCGTTCGGCTCGGTGGACAGCTTCACGGGCGTCGAGCCGCCGGTCGCGATCTCGGTGCCGCCGAGCTTCACGAACATCGCGTCGACGAGGCCCTTGGTCGGCAGCGCGGGCAGGGGGAGCACCGTCGAGCCATTCTTCGCATCGGTCCCGAGGATCACTGCCTGGTTCGCTGCCTTCGCGTCGTCCTTGATCGTGAGCGGCGCGTAGTCCTTGACCGTTCCGCCGCCGCCACCACCGCCGCCAGGCTCGAGCGCCCCCCGCGACGGGCCGCACGACATCGAGACGATCAATGGCAGGGCGATCGCCCCGCGGAGTTTCCCCATGGGGGCATCGTACTCTAGCGGACCGGGGGATGCTTGCGAGCCCGGGGGTGCTTGCGCGCCTGCTCGATCATGCGCGCCTGTCCGACGTGCGTGTAGATCTGCGTCGTCGCGATGTCCGCGTGTCCGAGCATCGCCTGCACCGCGCGCAGATCCGCCTCGTGCTCCACGAGGTGCGTCGCGAACGAGTGCCGCAGCTTGTGCGGCGACACGCCGCCCGACGGCAACCGGACATCCGCGCGCCGGGCGTAATCGCGCAAGAGCTTCCAGAATCCCTGCCGCGTCATCGGTCCGCCGCGGTCGGTCAGGAACAGCGCACGCTGCTTCGGGTCCTTGACGAAACCCGGACGGTCCCGCTCGACGTAGCGCGTGAGCCGGCCGAGCGCCTCCGTGTAGATCGGGACCAGGCGGGTCTTGTTGCCCTTGCCAGTGACCCGGACAAACCCCGCGTGGAGGTTCGCATCCGCGAGCGGCAATCCGACCAGCTCGGACACGCGCAACCCGGACGCGTACGCGAGCTCGATCATCGCGGCGTCGCGCCGTCCGCGCGCGGTGTCCGGCGGCTGCGCGATCAACCGCGCGATCGCTTCCTCCCCGAGTATCCCTGGCAACCGCTGCGCGGTCCGCGGCGCGTCGATCAGCTCGGACGGATCCGCCTCGAGCCAGCGCTCGCCGACCAGGTGCTTGCACAACCCCCGCACGGCGACGAGCGTGCGCGCGCGGCTCCGGGCGCCGAGCCCCTCGGTCGACAGCTTGATCAGGAAGTCGGCCACGTCCGTCGGCGTCACGTCATCGACGTCCTCGCGGCCTCGCTCGGTCAGGTGCGCGACGAACCGCGCAAGATCGCGGCCGTACGCGTCGATCGTCAGGCGCGCGAGACCACGCTCGACCTTGATGTGGTCGAGAAACAGGTCCACGGCTTCATCGAGCCGGAGGCGACGCGCCATGATTCATCGTCGGCGAAAGCCGGATTTCTGCAAGTTTTGAGGGGTTGCGAACCTGGCTCGGTCCAGCCATAGTCCGCACCAGGACGCACGGGATGGACCTGACACCAGAAGCGGTTCGTTGGGTTCTGATCGGACTCTTTGTTCTCTTGATCTCGATCGCGCTCCACGAGTTCGGTCACGCGATCATGGCGGACCTGCTCGGTGATGACACGCCGCGCCGCCAGGGCCGCGTCACCCTGAACCCGCTCGCGCACGCGGATCCGATCGGCACGTTCCTCCTGCCGCTGGCCGGTGGGCTGTGGGGCGCCGCCGGTGGCGGTGCCGGCGGCTTCGGCTGGGGCAAGCCGGTTCAGTGGCAACCGAATCGGGTCAACCGCAAGTGGAAGATGTCCACGGCACAAATCCTGGTCTCGATCGCGGGACCCGGGATGAACCTCGTCCTCGCGATCGTCGTCGCGATCACGCATACGATCCTCGTCACTCAGGGCGTGCTGTCGGGCTCCGGCGATATGTCCCGGATCCTCGGGTACACGGTCATCACGAACTTCGTCCTGATGTTCTTCAACCTGCTCCCGATCCCGCCGCTCGACGGTGGTCATGTCGCGCAGCAGTTCATGCCCTACAAGCATCGTGCGAAGTTCGACGAGTTCGCGCGCTTCGGCCCGTTCATCGTGATGGCGTTCGCGCTCATTCCTACGCTGTCGCAGGTATTTGTTCGGCCGGCACTTTGGTGTACGAGTCACCTGTACTCGCTCATCAACTCGATCGTGAACTGAATGGAACAGGCTGGATACCAGGTAGCCCTCGACGTCTTCGAGGGCCCACTCGACTTGCTCCTTCACCTCGTGAAGAAGCACGAGCTGTCCATCATGGACATCCCGATCTCGTTCGTCACGTCGAAGTACCTCGAGTACCTCGACGCGATGGCGAGCCTCGATATCGATGTCGCAGGCGAGTACCTCCTGATGGCCGCGACGCTGTGCCACATCAAGTCGCGCGAGCTCCTGCCGACGCCCGAGCCGCTCGAGGACGAGGAGACCGAGGCGAACGAGGACGGTGAAGTCGAGCTCGATCCCCGCGCGGACCTCATCCGCCGCCTGCTCGAGTACCAGAAGTACAAGGAGGCTGCCGACCAGCTCGGTGGTCGCCCGGTCGTCGGTCGCAACGTGTGGAGCCGCGGCACCTCCGCCGAGGATGCGGTCAGCGACGGCGTCGATGCGGACATGGTCGCGCCACTCGCGCCGTTCCCGGTTCACAAGCTGATCGAAGCGTTCGATCGCGTGATGAAGCTGGCGAAGGTCAAGGTCGCCCACAACGTCCTGATCGATCGCCTCAGCGTCAGCCAGAAGATCTCCGAGCTGACCGACCGCCTCGAGACCGAGGGCCGGTTCACGTTCACCTCGATGTTCACCTTCCTGCGCGATGGAGTCGCGCGGTCGATCGCGGAGATTCGCCACGAGGGTGTCGTGACGTTCCTCGCGCTGCTCGAGATGTCCAAGCTCCGCCTGATCTCGCTGACCCAACCCGGCGGCGGAGAATCCGAGATCTTCATCGAGCGCGCGGGAGACGATCTCCGTGCCCGCATGGAGCACACCGTGGCCGGCGGCGACGACTATCGGTAGTAGTGTCGGACCGCCGTGGTAGCCAAGGTGATCCTGTGAGTAAGAAGCGCGGTCGATCCAAGCACAAGCCTGTCCAAGTGCAGGCTGTCCCTGAGGAAATCATGGCCGAGGGCAGCGGGCCCATGGCCGATGACGGCTCTGCGACCATCGCGGTCGTGCAGGACGGCGCCATGGTCGAGGTGCTCACCGAAGACGCCTCCGACCTGGTCGCTCTCGAGGCCCCGGCAGACGACGAGGCAACCTCGATCCAGGACGGATCCGCCGCGCTGTCGACCGATGCCGATCAGGCCGAGGACCAGGCCAAGCTGTCGGCCGATGCCGAGCCCAGCGAGGATCCGGGTGAGCTGTCGGTTGATGCCGAGCTGTCGGTTGATGCCGAGCTGTCGGTTGATGCCGAGCTGTCGGTTGATGCCGAGCTGTCGGATGATGCCGAGCTGTCGGATGATGCCGAGCTGTCGGATGATGCCGAGCTGTCGGTTGATGCCGAGCCATCCGAGAGCGCCGAGTTGTCCGCGGATGCCGCCGAGGGCGGCGAGGGCGGCGAGGGCGGCGAGGGCATCGAGGTCGTCGATGCCGAGGCCGAGGGTGATGCCGAGGTCGAGGGCGCGGCGATGCCGATCACGGCAGCGTCGATGGATCCGGTCCAGCTCAAGCAGCTCGTCGAGGCGCTCGTGTTCGCGTCCGACAAGCCGATCACCGTGGTGCGGCTCCGCCAGCTCACGCGCGTCAGCGACGTGCGCCGGCTCGAAGAGGCGCTCGCGCAGATCGCGATCGACTACGCCGAGCGCGGCCTCGTGCTGCAGCAAGTCTCGGGCGGCTTTCAGTTCCGGACGCGCCCGCAGTTCTCCGCGTGGGTGCAACAGCTGATCGCGGGCCGGCCGGTGCGCCTCTCTCGCGCGCAACTCGAGACGCTCGCGATCATCGCGTATCGCCAGCCGATCACGCGTCCCGAGATCGACGACATTCGCGGCGTCGACTCGAGCGCGACGCTCAAGCTCCTCATGGATCGCCTGCTGATCCGCGTGCTGGGGAAGAAGGAAGAAGCGGGTCGGCCGATGCTTTATGGCACGACGCGCGAGTTTCTCGATTTCTTCAGCCTCGGCGATCTGCGCGAGCTGCCCACGCTCCGCGAGTACTCCGAGCTCTCCGACGAGAGCCGCAAGGTCATGAGCACCCGCCTCGGCATCGAGCCGGGTGGTGGCAGCAACGATGGCGGCGACGAGGGTGGCAGCGGTGGCGACGGTGGCGGCGGCGGCGGCAGCGGTGGCGACGACGGCGGTGGCTCGTCCGGCTTCGGCGGCGACGGCGGCGGAAATGTCGACAACGGCGGCGATGCCGGCGGTGATGAGGTCAGCGCGCGCTCGCTCTCGGATCTTGCGGAGCACGTGCTCGCACGCGACGACGCTGCGGGTGCCGAGGAGACCACGATGTTCGCCAAGGGCGCGGACGCCCCGAGCGACGATGCCGACCTGAGCGACGACGCAATCTCCGCCGAGACGGCGAGCCACGACGCCGACCTGCAGGCCGAGGTTGCGAGCGACGACGCACTGACCACCGAGGCGGCGAGCGCCGACCCGAGCGACGAGGCAATCTCCGCCGAGGCTGCGAGCGACGACGCCGACCTGAGCGACGACGCAATCTCCGCCGAGGCGGCGAGCGACGACGCCGAGCTGAGCGACGACGCAGACCTGCGCCACGACGCAATCTCCGCCGAGGCGGCGAGCGACGACGCCGACCTGGACGACGATGCAATCTCGGCCGAGGCTGCGAGCGACGATGCCGAGCTGAGCGACGACGCGGACCTGCGCGATGACGCAATCTCCGCCGACACGGCGGGCGACGACGCACTGACCACCGATGCCTCGAGCGACGACTCCGACTCGATCGATGACGCAGTCTCCGCCGACGCGACGAGCGACGCCGTCGGCCTGCAGGTCGAGGCGGCGAGCGACGAGGCCGACAGCCTCGACGAGACCCTCTCGGTCGACGCCAAGACCCATCAGGTCACCCCGATCGTGGTCGAACTGGCCGCCGACGACAACGAGGCGGACTCAGACGTAGATACCGACCTCGAGACGCGCGACCTTGACCCCGTGACCGAAACGATGACGCTCGCCGACCTTCCTGACCTCGACCCATCGCAGACGCGGATCGTCGATCCGTTGATCGCGGCCGAGGTGCTCGCTCACGCCGAGACGCTCGTGTCGTCCGGCGAGTCTCCGGAATAGTCATGGGTGAACCCGTACGCCTGCAGCGCTACCTGGCGTCGGCGGGAGTCGCCGCGCGTCGCAAGTGCGAGACGCTGATCACCGAAGGGCGCGTGAAGGTCAACGGCAAGGTCGTGACCACGCTCGGCACCAAGGTCGATCCGGACACCGACGATGTCGAGGTCGACGGCGAGGCCGTGGCGGCACTCGACGCGTTCTACGTCCTCCTCAACAAGCCGAAGGCCTGCATCACCGCCGTCACCGACGATCGTGGTCGGCCGACGGTGATGGACTACCTCCCGAACGTGCCGGTGCCGGTCAAGCCGGTCGGTCGGCTCGACTTCTACACCGAGGGAGTCCTCCTCCTCACGAACGATGGTGAGCTCGCGGCGAAGCTACTCGCGCCGGGCTCGCACGTGCCGAAGACCTATCACGTCAAGGTCCACGCTCAGCTGCGCAAGGAAGACATCGAGCGTCTCCGCGAGGGCATCGAGCTCGACGACGGCACGACCACGATGCCGGCCGAGGTCGGCGTCCTGCCGGGCGAGAGCAAGCACACCTGGCTCGGCATCACGATCCACGAGGGCAAGCACCGCCAGATCCACCGGATGATCGAGGCGCTCGGCTACCAGGTCGACAAGCTGCAGCGCGTCGCGTTCGCGAACCTGACGTTCCACAA
>JANOPP010000639.1:0-1542 GCA_031421915.1 Myxococcales bacterium
GCGCTGGTGCGCGCGTGGCGCAAGAGCGCGGACTGCTCGCACGCGAAGTCGTGATCCCGCAGCCTCACCCTGAGTTGGCGCGCCACCTCTGATCGCTGAATCACCGTGTCCCGTCGCTATCTGACCGCCGAAGACGTGCGCCGCCTGGCCAAGCCAGGCGGACAACTCGTCGTCGACTCGGAGACGTTGGCGACGCCGCACGCCGTCGCCGCCGCGGAGGAGATGGGCGTGCGCCTCGTGACCGGAACTGGCGGCGCGTACGCCGATCCCGCTCCGGATCGCGGCCCCGATGCCGAGCGCGCGCGTCGCTCGTTGCCGAATCTCCCTGAGCCCGAGGACGACGATCCCGCGACGAACGTCGTGATCACGGCGGTCGGGCGCAACCGTCCGGGTGTGCTCGCCGAGATCACCGCGGCGCTCGCGAAGTCGGGCGGAAGCGTGCACGACATCTCGCAGAAGATGATCGAAGGCTACTTCCACATGGTGCTGACCGTGGAGCTGCCCCCGGGCTCGAAGTTCGGCGAGCTGAAGCGCTGCATGGAGTGCCTCGGTGGTCAGGACGACTACATCGTGCGCGTGATGCACGAGCGCGTGTTCCGGTTCATGCATCGGATCTGAGTGCCTGGGCTGGCCGGCTGGGTGGGAGCGCTTGCCGAGAGAGCGACCTCCGGCCAGGATAGATCCATGCAGCTCCAGCCTGAGGATTGGCAGAGCCTCTCCGTTCCGGAACGGATCGAACTCGTCGAGGAGATCTGGGACAGCGTCGCTCGCGATGTCGAGCGCCTTCCCGTGACGGACGCACAACTCGTGATCGTGCGTGAGCGTCTTGCGGCCTATCGCCGCGATCCATCGCGCGTGCTGTCCTGGGACGAAGTCCGCAAGGGTCTCCGTCCAGGGCAGTGAACGTTGCCTTCGACGCGAGTGCTGCCGTCGAGATGGCGGAGGCCCTTTACTGGTACGAATCCCAATCGTCCGGACTTGGGGCAGAGTTCCTGCGCTCCGACGACGCTTGTTTGGACCGACTTCATCGGCTCCCGAATTCCGGTGCGCCGGTCGAGGCTCAGATGCGGCGGATCTCGCTGCGGCGGTTTCCGTTCCAGATCTTCTACGTAGTGGACTCGGACAAGATCGTGATCCTCGCCATCCTCCATGCATCGCGTGACCCCGAGTGGAGGCGACGAAGACTAGACTGAGCTTCGTGCCGGATTCACTCATCTGGACTCGGTACCTGAGCACTCGGCTTGGAGAGCGTTGCTGACTCGACGTGAGGCGGCGAGCACCCTCGAGTGGGGCGAGTCCATCACTCGCTGCAATACTCACCGCGCTTGCGGCATCCTTGCGGCGTCGACGCTTCGCCGAGGGTCACGACGAACCCGCGTCGTCGCGCATTCTTGCAGGGATGACGCAAGCAGGGCGATTCTTGCCGCGAAGGATGGACTCACCCTAGCAGCCCGTTGAACAAGTCGGGTCGCTCCGCACAGCACGCCGTCGCGCTGCTGCGTCGGCCTCGTCGCGCCGTCCTCAGCGGCCAAGGAGGCCGCT
>JANOPP010000640.1:0-2328 GCA_031421915.1 Myxococcales bacterium
CGAGCATCATCTCGACCTTCTCGCGCAGTTCGATCCGCTCGAGCACGTCCTGGCGCGTGCCGTAGACTTCCTTGCGCTGACCGTTCATCACCTCGTCGTATTCGAGGAGCGAGCGGCGCTGTTCGAAGTTGCGGTCCTCGACCTTCTTCTGCGCACGACCGATCGCGCGCGTGACCATCCCCGACTCGATCGGGGTGTCCTCGGTCATGCCGAGCTTCTCCATCGCGTTCTTCACCCAGTCGCGATAGAAAATCCGCATCAGGTCGTCTTCGAGCGACAGGAAGAAGCGGGATTTCCCGACGTTTCCTTGCCGACCGGTGCGACCGCGCAGCTGGTTGTCGATGCGCCGCGACTCGTGGCGTTCCGTGCCGAGCACGTAGAGGCCGCCCAGCCCGAGCACTTCCTTCTCGTCCTTGTCGCACTGCTGGCGCACGTCTTTGCGAACCGCGTCGATCTCGGCCAGCTTCTCAGGGTCGCCGAGCGTCAGGCCCGCGGCCTTCAGCGCTTCCTCGAGCCGGTGCTCGAAGTTCCCGCCCAGCTTGATGTCCGTGCCGCGGCCGGCCATGTTCGTCGCGACCGTGACGGAGCCGCGTTCGCCGGCGCGCGCGACGATCGTCGCCTCGCGCTCGTGGTTCTTCGCGTTGAGGACCTCGTGCGGGATGCCGCGCCCGGTGAGGATCTTCGAAACCGTCTCCGACTTCTCGATCGAAGTCGTGCCGACGAGCACGGGTTGTCCCTTGGCGTGCATGTCCGCGATCTCGTTGCCGATCGCCTTCCACTTCTCGGGCGCGGTGCGGTACACGACGTCCTCGTGGTCGAGGCGCGCGAGCGGCATGTTCGTCGGGATCGAGACGACGTCGAGCTTGTAGATCTTGTGGAACTCACCGGCTTCGGTGATCGCCGTCCCCGTCATGCCCGCGAGCTTGCGGAACATCCGGAAGTAGTTCTGCAGCGTGATCGTGGCGAGCGTCTGGTTCTCCTGCTTGACGTTCAGCCCTTCCTTGGTCTCGACCGCTTGGTGCAAGCCGTCCGACCAACGCCGACCGGTCATCTTCCGGCCCGTGAACTCGTCGACGATGATGACCTCGTCGCCTTCGACGACGTACTCCGTGTCGCGCCGGTTGAGATGGTGCGCACGCAGCGCATTCTCGATGAAGTGCAGCCAATCCTCGTGCGGCGGCACGAAGAAGCTCGGCACGCCGACCAGCTTCTCGGCGGTCTCGATGCCGGCCTCGAGCAGTGCGACCGAACGCTCCTTCACCTTGACCACGAAGTGCACGTCCTTCTCGAGATTGCGCGCGATCTCGTCGGCCAGCGCGTACTTGTCGCTCGTGTCGGCCGCTGGCCCCGAGATGATGAGCGGAGTGCGTGCCTCGTCGATCAGGATCGAGTCGACCTCGTCGACGATCGCGAAGGCGAGCTCCTTCTGGACCTGGTCCTCGGCGCGCGACTTCATGTTGTCGCGCAGGTAGTCGAAGCCGAATTCGTTGTTCGTCCCGTAGACGATGTCGCACAGGTAGACGGGTTGGCGCTCCCACGGCGCCATGTCCGATTGGATCGATCCGACCGCCACGCCCAAGTAGTCGTAGATCGGCCCCATCCACGCCGCGTCGCGCCGCGCGAGGTAGTCGTTGACCGTGACGAGGTACACCGTCTTGCCGGACAGCGCGTTCAAGTAGAGCGCCAACGTCGCGACGAGCGTCTTGCCCTCGCCGGTCATCATCTCGGCGATCTTGCCCTCGTGCAGGATCATCCCGCCGACGAGTTGCACGTCGTAGTGGCGCATGCCGAGCGTGCGCACCGCGGCTTCGCGGCACAGCGCGAAGGCCTCGGGGATCAAGTCTTCGAGGGTCTTCTCACCCTTCGCGTACTGCGCCTTGAACTCGTTCGTCTTCTGGTGGAACTGCTCGGCCGAGAGTCCCTTGGCCCACGGTTCGAGCGCATTGATCTCTTGGATCAGCGGCTCGAGCCGCTTGACCATGCGCTCGTTGCGCGCGCCGAAGATGCCCTTGAGCGTCGTGCCGACGTTCTCGCCGATCGTCCCCAGACGATCGGTCAGCTTGTCCCAGTCGAAGGCCATGGATTCCGGTGCGGTGGAGCACCGCACGGGAGCCGGGCGTCCCGGGTTCCATGCGGCGCGATTCGAGCGGCAGATTAGAAGCCAGCCGGGGGACGGAGGGAAGCTTCAGACCGCCGGGCGCACGGAGATCCGGTGCTCCGCGGCCTGGGAGCCGCCTCACTCGACCGGCGGGGGTCGTCGTTCCAGGTTCCGACCCATTGGGTGATGGATTCGGCGAGTTCTTTGACGCTGCGATGGGTTCCTCGGCG
>JANOPP010000641.1:0-19656 GCA_031421915.1 Myxococcales bacterium
TCCTCGATCGCGAACACTGCCTCGGCGAGCGCATGCACGGTCCCGGCCCCGCGCGAGAAGAACGCACCGTTGGGGCCACCGGTTCCTTCGAGGATCGCGCCGTGACACATCGCGAAGTTGTTGAGGACCTGGAACGTGTGCAGCGGGTTGGACGCGGTGAGCCCTTCGGCACCGAGCTTGCCGAGCGAGACCGCGCCGTCCTCGATCGAGATGTTCAGCATCGCGACGATCTCGCCGAGCGGTCCCCCCGAGGCGCCGCAGCCGAGCCAGTAGCCGACGTCCGCGCGCTCGGTCCATCCCGCCTCGAGCAGCGCATCGCGTGCGGCGATCGCGGCGAGCCGTGCCGAGCGGGACATCAGGCGCCGGGACTTCGCATCGCCCGCATCGCGGTCCTCGGGGATCGCGGGCACCGCGAAGCCGCGCACGGCGGGGTGGGTGTCCGCGAGTACCGCGGTTGCTTGGAGAATCGTGGTCGCGTGGCGTGGTGCGCTCGCGTCGCGAGGTGCCGTTGCGTCGCGAGGTGCGGTCGCGTCGCGCCCCGCGGTCGCAGCCGGCCCGAGTGCATCGCCGAGCCCGCGCCAGCCGAGGCCGCGTGCACTGACAGCTGCCGCACCGACGATCGCCACGCTCATGCGGCACCGACCACGAGGCTGACGTTCGCGCCGCCAAACGCGAACGAGTTGACCATCGCGGTCGCCGCCGCTGCCTGTACGGCCTTTCCGATCACGTGCGGTAGCTCGCACCGCGGATCCGGATCGGTGAGGCCCGCCGTCGGTAGCAGCGTGCCGCGCGCGACCGCCTCGATGCCGCACAGAAGGCCGAGGGCGCCCGCGCCGGCGATCGCGTGACCGATCGCGCCCTTGACGGACGCGACGCGCGTGCGATCGATCGACTTGTTGAGGACGCGGCGGATCGCCTCTGCCTCGGTGGCGTCGTTGAGTGGCGTCGAGGTGCCATGCGCCTGCACGTAGTCGACGTGATCGAGCGCGGCATCGGCGAGCGCGGCCCGCATCGCACGCGTCGCACCGGTGCCGTCAGGTTCGGGCGCCGTGAGCCGGTACGCGTCCATCGTCCGCCCGATCCCGAGAAGCTCCGCCATCGCGCCCCGGCGATCGACGGACAGCACGACGAAGGCTGCGCCTTCGCCGATCACGAAGCCGTCGCGCCGTAGATCGAACGGGCAGGCGACGCCTCGCGCCGACACCGCGCCGAGCATTCCGAAGCTCGCGAGCATGAGCTGGTCGAGATCCGCGCCGACGCCACCGGCGAGCGCGACATCGCATTCACCAGAGCGAATCGCGCGCACGGCCTCGGCGACCGCAGCGGCGCTCGACGCACAGGCAAGTGCCACCGTCTCGACCGGGCCGTCGGCACCGATCGTTCGCGCGAGCGCGGATGCGATCGCACCCGGGGACGTCACGCTCGGCGCGATCTTCGGCGCGAGCGCCGCGAGCGTGCGCCGATCACCGCTCGAGGCACGCGCGAGCGCAACGACGGCCCCGAAGTCCGGGCGGCCTGCCTCGGCTCCGACGAACACACCGATCCGGTCACGCGCGACGTCGACGCTGGCCTGCGTCCAGGCCTCCGCGGCAGCACGTAGCGCGATCGGCATGCGCCGATCGGTCTCCGGGTCGATCTCGATCGGCGCGCCGACGGTGCATGGGAAGCCCGTGACGTCGAAGCGGGTGATGCGCGCGATCGCGGATGCACCCTCGGCGTGCGCCCGGGCACTCGCGGTCCAGGTCTCGCCGAGCGGCGTCACGGCCCCGACACCCACCACCCACGCCCGCCTCCGGGTCACGTTCCCTCCCGCTCCGGATCCGTGGTGCCGTGGAGCCACACGTCGAGGATGTCGCGACGCCGCTGGATCAAGCGCTCGCTCTTGACCTGGGCGAACGCGAAGCCGAGCTCGGCCTCGGCCACGAGCGTACCGTCGACGGTGGCGGTCGATGCGACCTGTCCGCCGTCCTCGCTGACGGTGACGATCCGGCTCTCGAGCTCGAGGCGATCGCCGGGGCGCACCATCCGCCGGAACTTGGCGCGCTGGATCATCGTGAGCAGCGCGTGCAGATCGTGGCGTCCCCGCTCGCGCATCGCGGCCTCGGCGAGCACGCCGCCGAGCTGGGCGAGAGACTCGACGATCAGGGCACCTGGCATCACGGGGTGTCCCGGGAAGTGATCGACGAACACATCGTCGGACAGCGACACGCACTTCACGGCGGTGGCGCGCTCGGGTTCGAGCAGCGTGATCCGGTCGAGGAGCAGGTAGCGCACCGCCGGCAGCATCGCGCGCAGATGGCGGGGATTGCAACGTCCACCGACGACGTTGCCGGGTCTTGCCCGTTGACGCTCGCGGCTCGGTTACCGACAGTAGCGCCATGGAATGCACGAGCTGCGAGCCGGGGGTGCGGAAGGACAAGCCGCACACGTTCTTTGCCCACGAGCAGACCACGTGTCCGACGTGCGACGCCGCGATCGAAGGCCGCGTCGTGCTGCGCGACGATGCCGTGTTCAACCTGATCCATTGCCCGGCGTGCGGACCGAGCGAGCGTGCCGTGTCGCCGAGCTCGGCGACCTGGGTCGAGGCGTTCCTCGCGCGGGGCAAGCAAGATGGCGTGTTCAAGCACACGACGTCGACATGCCCGAGCTGCCTCGCGCTGATCGACGCCGCCGTGACCATCCGCGAGGGGCGCGTCTACTTCGTCAAGGATTGCAGCAAGTGCGGGCCGTCCGAGGCGCTCGTGTCCGAGGACGCCGCGTACTACGTCAAGGCCTACGCCTACGCGCGCGCGGGCACGGAGCCGCTGATCTTTCGCAACGAGGTCAAGCACGGCTGCCCGACCGACTGCGGGACGTGTGGTGACCACGAGCAGCACACGTGCCTGCCGATCGTCGAGATCACGGACCACTGCAACCTCGAGTGTCCGATCTGTATCGTCAATAACCAGTACTCGAAGCACATGTCGACCGCGTCGTTCCAGCGGATCGTCGACGGGCTGGTCGCTGCCGAGGGAACGTGCGAGTCGATCGCACTGTCGGGCGGAGAGCCGACGAGCCATCCCGAGCTCCTGCAGTTCATCGCGATCGCCACGCGCCCGGAGATCCAGCGCGTCGTGATCATCACGAACGGGCTGCGCCTCGGGAAGGACCGTGCATTCGCGGAGGCAATCAAGGCCTCGGGTGCGTACATCGCACTCCAGCTCGACGGGTTCACCGCGGAGACCCACGAGGCGATCCGCGGTCGCGATCTATGCAGCGAGAAGGAGGCCGCGCTGCGTATTCTCGAGGAGCTCCAGATCCCCACGCAGCTGATCTTCGTCGCGACCAAGGGCATCAACGATCACCAGATCGGCCAGGCCGTCGAGCTGCTCCTCGCGAAGAGCCACATCCTGTCGCTCAACTTCCAGCCGGCAGCGTTCACCGGCCTTGGTGGCGGGAAGTTCTCGCACGATCCGATGGATCGTTTGACCATCCCTGGCGTGATCCGCTGTGTCGCGGAGCAGACGAGCGGCGTCCTCGCGTACGAGGACTTTTTTCCGCTGCCGTGCTCGCACCCGCAGTGCGTGTCGCTCACGTACCTGCTCAAGCTCGACGACGGCAGCGCCGTGCCGTTCGCCCGGTTCGTCGACTTCACGAAGTACGGGACGCTGCTGCGCTCGTCGGCCACGCTGCCGGCGTCGACCGAGGTCGAGGACGCGCTCCAGGACGTGATCCACGACGTGTTCGCGCGCCAGGACGAGATTCCGCGCGGCAAGGAGATCCTGCGTGCCTTGCGCCGGACGCTCGATGAGATGTTCCCGTCGCGTCCGCTGTCGATGCGCGAACAGACGCTGGCGAGCGAGCGACAGTCGAAGTCGATCTTCCTGCACCACTACATGGATCGCCACGACTTCGATCTCGAGCGGTTGCGGAAGTGCTGCCATCACTATCCGCAGGAGGACGGCAAGATCATGCCGGCGTGCGGCTTCAACATGTTCCATCGCGGCGCCGCGCAGGGACCTGACACGCCGAAGTCGAAGCTCCTGCGAGTCGTGCAGTGAGCTTGCTCGCCGGCCGCGTCGCACTGGTCACGGGCGGATCGCGTGGACTCGGACGCGCGATCTGTCGTGCGCTTCTCGCGGAAGGGGCTCGGGTCGCCTTCAACTACAGCAGCTCCGACGACGATGCAGCGGCCGCGCGTGCGGCTCTCGAACCTCACGGCACCGTATGGGCGCACAAGGTCTCGGTCTGCGACCGCGCGGGCGTGGCGGAGATGGTCCGCGCGATCGAGCGCGATGCGGGAGCGCCCGTCGATATCCTCGTCAACAACGCGGGCATCGGGCAGGTCGTGCCGCTCGCGCTGATGGAGGAGGAGGACTGGGACCGCATGATGGACACGCACGTCAAGGGCGCGTTCACCGTCACCCAGGCCGTGCTGCGCGGCATGGTCCGGCTGAAGCGCGGCCGGATCCTCAACGTCGGATCGCTCGCAGGCCACAAGATGATGCATGCGCCGGTGCACTACTGCGCGGCGAAGGCGGCACTGCGCGGCTTCACCGAGGCGCTCGCGAAGGAGATCGGGCGCTACGGCATCACGGTGAACTGCATCGCGCCCGGCATTCTCGAGGAGGGCATCGGCGATCACCTCCCCAAGGAGCGGCGTGAGGACTACCTGCGCCACTGCGCGCTGCGCCGGGTCGGCGGACTCGACGAGGTCGCGAACCTCGCGGCGATGCTAGTCTCCGATCGCAACAGCTACATGAACGGCGCGACCGTCGTCGTCGACGGCGCCGTATAGGCGAGCGCGAGGATCGCGTCGCCGCGGTCCTCGATCACGAGCGAGAGATCGGGCCGCGCGTACGCGACCAGGGACGCGAGGTGAACCGGGGAGTGCTCCGGGTCGTCGAACACGCCGCCATCGAGCAGCCCGAGGCCGAGCGCCTTGAGTCCAGCCTCCTTGGCGGCCCACAGCACGACGGCATCACGGTCGCTGGCGATCAACGCCTGCTCGCGCGGCGTGGCGAACCGCGGGATCAACGCCCAGAGCCTGGGCCCACGTTCGAGCTCGCACAGATCGACGCCGAGCGGAGTCCGACCGACGACTGCGACCGCGATGCGGCGGGTGTGACTGATCGAGATCGACGCGTCACCACCGGTGACGATCGGCCGCGAGCCATCGTGGGCGAGGACGAGCCCGGCGCCGAACGCGTCGAGAGCGCTCCGTGCCGCGCGGCGACCCGCGGCGCTCGGTCCGTCGTCGGCGACCTCGGCCCAGCCCCAGCACAGATCACCGACGGCGTCGCTCACGCCCCGGCCATCCGAAGTAGAGGACGCCCTCGATCACGCGCTGGGCGAGGTGCGGGACGGTCGTGGGGCGCGGCTGCGTGCGGTAGCTCCCCGATAGTACGATCCGTCGCTCGCCGCGGCCGAGCGGCGTCACGGCGTGCGCGACGCGCGAGCCGTTGTAGATCGTCAGCGAGCCCGGGCTCGTCGCGAGGTCGACGCTGCGACCGCCCGAGATCCGGCACGCGAGCTTGCTCGTCGAGTCGTCGACGATCCCCACCGTGACGGAGTACGAGCCGCCGGGCGCGTCGCCGCAGCGATCGAAGTGCGATGCCATGAAGTCGCCCGCGCGATAGCAGTACAGCGCGACGCCGTGGTCGTCGGAGGCGTCCTTCTCGTAGAGCGGGCGTCCCGCGAGCTTCGCGACGACGTCCCGGAGCTCACCGTAGAGCGCCGCGAGTGCCGGTGCATCACGGTGTAGCCGCCGCGCGCCGATGGTCCCGCCACGTCGAACGAACGGCACGTGCATCCGCGTCGCGGTGGGTTCGAGTCGCTCTGCCTCGTGGCGGAGCAGCGCCATGCGATCGGCGGGCACCGCGTTCGCCACGAGGACGAGCTCGTCCTGCGCGAGGAACTCCTCGGTGACTCGTTCGACCTCGATCACGGGGCGACGATACTCCGTCTCTCGGCTGCACGGCTCACGAGGCAGAGGGCGAGGGCGAGGGCACCGACCAGCGCGTGCGTCGCCGCGATCGCGGCGGTGATCGGTGTCAGCATGAAGATCGCCGGGGCCGGCAACAGCGTCGCGCCGTGGACGCCGATCAGCGCCCAGCATGCGGCCGCTGGCACGGCGGTGACCACGAGCCCCGAGAGCACCGCACCGGTGGCAGCGGCGACGCGGTCGTCGGGGGAGCGCTGGCGCAGTGCCAGCGCGAGCGCGATCGCCGTCGCGCCCGCCGCGAGCGCCAGGTGCCCGCTGAGCTCGAGGACCAACGCCAGCGTGTCGCCCGGCGAGTGCGGCGGCGTGAGGCCGAGGCCGAGGAGCGGGATGCTCAGGCATACGACGATCGGAAACACCGATGCAGCCGCGAGCACCGGGATATCGATCCGTGCGCACCGGCGTCGAACCGCGACCACGAGGAGGATCACGATCGCGAGCGCCCCGGCTCCGCCGACGATCAGCCCGAGGACACGCCGCGCTTCGTGATCTGCGTGCTCGGTGGTCTCGATCAACGCGAGCATCGGCTGGATCCGAGCGAGGCGCTCCGCGTCGGCACCCGCGAGTGCCATGCGCTGCGCGGGGGTGACGTCGAGCGCGTCGAGCAGGATGCGCCCGGTCGCGTGCGCGGGCGCGGGAACCCCGAGCAGGGCGGCGATCGTCGGCGCCACGTCGGTCAGCTGCGCGCCGTGGAGCACGACGCCACGGCGTACACCTGCGCCCGCGAGCACGAGCGGCACCTGCGTCGACGCGAGCGAATCGTCGCCATGGCCGCCGCGATCCGAGTGTCCGTGGTCCGAGACCACGACGATCGCATCCGTGGCGAGATCGACGGGGACCTCGAGCAGCTGCGCGAGCTGGTCGTCGATCGTTCGCGCCATCACGCGATAGCCGTTGCCGGCACCGCCGAACTCGTGGCCGGCCTTGTCGAGCCTGGTCGGCGCGAGGACGAGCAAGATGTCGGAGCGAGCTCCGAGAGTGGTGGGGAGCAGGTGGTCCCAGCGCTCGCCGGGGACGCCGGTGATCCCCGCGGGCTGCACGTGATCCGAGGCGAAGCCGACGCGCTGCTGCAGCGCCGCGATCCGGGCCGGCAAGGTGTCGAGCGCGAGCGTGCCGGTCCACTCGTTGTTGCGGACGCCGCTCCAGCGCGGCTCGACGCCACTGAGGATCGTGACGTAGTTCGGGATCGACAGCGTCGGGAAGGGCACGTGGGCGGCGCCGTCGACGCCGCGCGCCCGCAGGCGGTCGAGGAACGGCAGGCCGCGTGACGTGTCGAGACGGAGGCCGTCGAAGATCACGAGGATCACTCTGCGCGCGAGTCGCGGCGGGGCGGGCTCGTGGACGATCGGGACGTCCGCGAGGGCGGGGTGATCCGTGTCGAGCGACGGCAGGAACCGGAGCGCGGTCACCGCAAAGCCAGCGACGACCGCGAGCGCGATCACGAGGACCAGGCCGGGGATCCGACCCTCGATCACGTGGGCACGTCGTAGTCGCCGCGCGACATGGCGCGCCGGATCGAGATCAGCTCGCCGGTGATCCGGACCGCGTCCCGAAGCGGATGGATCCGGCTGCGGCGATCGTCGGTCCAGGTCACGCCCTCCTCGGCGATCGAGAAGCCGAGCTTGCGTGCGATGACCAGCGCTTCCAGATCGAAGCCCCAGCCGGGTGTCCGCACGCGCGCGAACACGGCTTCGGTGGCGGCAGCGGTGAACAGCTTGAAGCCGCACTGCGTGTCCGTGATTCCGTCGAGGAGCACGGCCTGGACGACCCGATTCGCCACGTGCGACCACGCGCGCCGGAACCACGGCTGCGCGACGCGGAGCTGGGCCCCGCGCGCCCGGCGCGAACCGATCGCGACGGCCGCGCCGCGCTCGATCGCCGCGAGCAACGGGACGAGCTCGCTGATCGGAGTCGCGTTGTCGGCGTCCATGTACAGCCGGAGCGCTCCTCGAGCAGCGAGCATCCCGCGCTTCACGACGTGGCCCTTGCCGCGGTTGGGCGTGCTCGCGATCAGCGTCAGCGTCGGGATCGCGAGCGCCATGACGACCTCGCACGTCGGATCGGTCGAGCCGTCATCGACCACGATGATCTCGCTCGGCTCGGTGCGCTGTGCCAGCCACGCGGCGATCGACCGCAGCGTCGGCGCGATCCGCTCGGCTTCGTTGTAGGCCGGCACGACGACGGAGAGCGCCGGCAGGCCCTGGGTCACGGCGCAGCCTCGATCAGCGCTTCGAGCGCGAGTTGATGGACCTGCGTGTGTGCGGGGAGCAGGCGGTGTTCGTCGACGGTGACGGACCGGACGCGATCCGGCGTCAGACCGGGAAGACCTTCGAGGCTCCGCGCTGGCAAGGACGTGTCTCCTGGCTCGAACAGCGCCCCTGCAAGCGGATCGCCCTTCTGCGGCGAGCAGGCGGGCAGGACCACGCGCCCGGCGCGCACGGGCAGCTTCGACAGCGTCGGCAGGTGGCGCGCCCCGATGACGATGCTGTCCGCGTGGGGTGCGGCTGCATCGAGAGCGCGATGCAGATCGTGTGCGCGTTCGAGCTGCTGCTCGAGATCATGCACCGGTGGTCCGAGCCCGAGCGAGCGCCACGTCGACGGCTCGTACAGCGACGTCGCGAGCACGGTGCCCTCCTCGTCGAGAAACACGCGTTCGTCGGGATGCGGGAGACCGTCCCAGCACGTCTTGCACGCGGCGGTCTCGTACGGCGGAATGCGCCGGCCGAGCGGCACCATCTGCACGCCATCGTGCAGCGTCGAGATGGCCTGGAAGCTCCCGCGGTGCGGCGTGCCGACGTACACCACGCGACCGACCGCTTCGTTCCCCCGCGCGAGGAAGTGCCGCGCGACGAGACCGCCGGTGCTGATCGCCAGGAGGTCGAACGCTCCACGCTGGCCGGTCCCACGCAGCTGCGCGACGAAATCGGCGAGCCGCGCGGCGCCATCGAGCACGCTCTCGCGCCAGTCGTACTCGAGCACGAACAGATCGACGCCCCGCCGGTAGCCGCCGACGCGCTCGAGGAAGCGCAGCAGTCCACCGAACACGTCGTAGCGATAGACGCCGGGGACAACGGTGAAGCCGTCGAGCAGGCCCGTGGCCATGGCTCGTTGCGCCGTCACGATCGGCGGACCGACGTACAGGCGCTTGACGCTGCCCCACAGCACGCAGCCGCAGTCGTCGACGATCTTCGTTCCGAGGATGCTCGGCACCACGACAAGCGGACGCCGCTCACGCAGCTTCGCGGCGCGGTCGCCGAGAGCACCGGAGCCCTTGCGCCGCCAGCGCTCGAGCGCGCGGTTGATCACCGGTGTCATCGCCGAGCCTCCACGACCACCATCGCGCCCTTGTGAGGATAGATCGTGACGCCGTTGCTGACGCCCCGCTCGGGCGCAGGATCGGTTGCGCGCAGGGCGGTGCGAGCGAGCACGGTCCGCAGGATCACGAGCATCTCCATCATCGCAAAGGCCGCGCCGAGGCAGTGCCTCACGCCGCCGCCGAACGGAAGGTACATCCACGGCTTGGGCTTCGCGTCGAGGAATCGCTCGGGACGAAACGCCTCCGGCTCGGGGAACAGGTCCGGCCGCATGTGGACGAGCACGATCGAAGGACACACGCGCGTGCCGACCGGCAGCGACTGGCGGGCGGTCTCGAGGGGAGAGGTCAGCTCGCGCGCGACATCACCGATCGTCGAGCGCTGGCGCATCGTCTCGAGGAGCACCGCCTCGGAGTAGTGCTCGTCGGCGGTGCGGAGCTTGCCGTACACGGTCGGATGGCGCAGCACGCGCTCGAACGTCCACGCGAGCGTCGCGGCGACGGTCTCGTGCCCGGCGAAGATCAGCGTCATGAGCTGATCGCGCAGGTTCTTGTCCGTGGCCTGCGATCCCGCGAGCATCCCCGCGAGCATCCCCTCGTTCGCGACCGTGCCCTCGCGCCGCGCGGCGAGCTCGGCGTACAGCATCCGATCGATCGCCTCGGCGTTGTGCGCGGCGTCGCCGCTGAGCTTCCACGTCGCGAGGCCGAACGGGAGCGCCGCCATCACGCTCCGGGTGATGTCCTTGCCCTTGAGCTGGATCACCTTCGACATCAACTCTGCGAGGCGTGCGGCGGCGGCGGCCCCGAACAGCACGCGGAGGATGATCCGCAGCGTCAGGAGCTCGAAGCGCGGTCGTAGTGCGAACGGCACGCCGACCTTCCACATCGCGATCTCGCTCTCGGTCAACGCCTCGATCTCGGCCGCGACCCCGCGGATGCGCTCCGAGGCGAGCGCAGGTGCGAGCCAGCGCCGCTCGCGCGCGTGCGCTTCGCCGTCGAGGAGCAACAGCCCCTGGCCGAGCACCGGAGCCATGTAGTCGTTGATCGCGCCGGCGATGTGCGTTCCCGGATCGGCGAAGATCAGCCGCACGGCCTCGGGATCCGCGACGTAGACGATCGTCCCGCACGGGATCTGCTTGACCGTGAACCAGTCGCCGTACTTGCGCTGGCACGCGTGAAGGAACCCGTACGGGTCCCGGTAGTAGCGGAGCGACTGGACGAGCGCGGGACCGCCCGGACCGGGCGGAAGCTTCCGGTTCGTGCCAGTGAGCGCCATCGCGGCAGATGCTACCGTGGCGACCTCGAATCAGGGGAGGCAGACCATGGCGAACAAGGCGAACCCGTACACGTACCTCAACATGACGGTCAGCATCTGCCCGACCTGTCATCGCTCACTGCCCGGTGCGATCAAGGAACGCGACGGCAAGGTGTTCATGTCGAAGTCGTGCCCCGAGCACGGTCGCTTCCAGACGGTGATCGCCTCCGACGCGGAGCTCTACAAAGAGACGCAGAAGTTCACGTCGCCGAGCCTGATGCTCAAGCAGTACCAGACCAAGACCACGCAGGGCTGTCCGCAGGACTGCGGCGTGTGTCCCGAGCACGAGCAGAACAACGCGGTCCCCGTCATCGAGATCACGAACGTCTGCAACCTCGACTGTCCGATCTGCTTCGCGGACAACAACCACGACTACAACATGTCGAACGAGGAGTTCTCGAAGTGCCTCGACATCCTCGAGGCGTCGGACTCGGACGTCGACATCCTCGTGCTGACCGGCGGCGAGCCGACGGCACACCCCAGGCTGATCGAGCTCATCGAGCTCGCGTACCAGCGCAAGAAGATCCCGCGCGTCGCGATCGCCACCAACGGCATCCTGCTCGCGAAGCGGCCGCAGCTCGTCGAGAAGCTCGCAGCGTGTGGCGCGTACGTCCTGTTCCAGCTCGACTCGACGGATCCGGCGAAGAACGAGGTCCTGCGCGGTCAGGAGATGACGAAGTTCCGCGAGCAGGCGCTCGAGAATCTCGAGAAGCACAACGTCCAGACCAGCATCCTGATGACCGTGATCCGCGGCCTCAACGATGACGAGATCGGTGCGCTTCTCAAGTTCACGCTGTCCAAGCCGTTCCTCCGCGGCCTCGAGGTCCAGACGATGTCGTATACGGGCTCGGGGGGACGGGAGATGAAGTTCGATCCGATGAACCGGATCACCGGCACCGATCTGGTCCACTCGATCGACGAACAGTCCGACGGGCTCATCAAGATCTCTGACTTCTCGCCGATGGCGCACCCCCATCCGAACTGCGTGGCCATCACGTATGTCCTGATGCTGCTCGACGGCACGGCGATCCCGTTCCCCCGGTTCACCGACCCCGAGATCTATGCTGCTGCGGTTCGCAGCGCGTTCATCGCGAAGCCCGACGAGCGCCACGAGCGACTCCTCAAGGAGATCATCGATGGCGTGTTCGCACGCGAGAAGGAGATCGATCACGGCCCGATGATCCTTCGCACGCTCAAGGCGATGCTCGGCGAGCTGTATTCGACGACCGACTGCAAGACGGACGCGGAGCGGCTGCGTCTCGTCGAGAAGTACGTGAAGAACGTGTTCCTCCACAACTACATGGACGACCACTCGTTCGATGCGTCGGTGCTGCGCAAGTGCACGAGCATGCAGATCATCCCGGATGGTCGGATGATCCCGAACTGCGGCTACCGCGTGATCCACCGCAAGAGCGATCCGCGCTGGCAGAAGAGCCGGCAGAACCTCGGCCATGGCGTCGACGGCATTCGCAAGCGGCTGATGGTCGTCGACTAGATTCCGCCGGCGAGCGGGACCACCATGCCCGAGGCATAGCTGTTCTCGAGCGCGAGCCACACGATCGCCTCCGCGATCTCGGCGGCGGTCCCCGTTCGTCCGAGCGCTGTGAACCGTTTGTGATCGCGCGCGAACGAGGCTCCGATCCGCGTCGCGGTGCCCCCGTCGAGGATCCCGACGGCGACGAGGTTGATCCGGATCTTCTGCGGCCCGAGCGTACGGGCGAGCGCGCGGGTGAGACCGGCGAGGCCCGCGTGTGCTGCAGCGGCCTGTGCGTGAGCGGGCACGGGCTTGGCAGCTGACAGCCCGGCGCACAGCACGATGTCACCGCCGCGTCCGGCGAGGCGCGGCGCGAGCGCCTGGATCGCGACGAACGGCGCGCGGACTCCGACGGCCTGCACGGCGTCCCAGCCCTCGACGTCGAGCGCGTCGAACGTGCGCCAATCGGCGTGCGCCGCACAGTGGATCAACACGTCGGGCGGCTCCGCGAGCGATGCGATCAGCGCGCGCACCGCTTCGGCATCCCGGAGATCGAGCTGGTGCGCCACGTGCCCGGCGCGGGTCAGCTCCGCGGCGCGCGCTTCATTGCGGTGATAGGTCAGCTCGGCGGGGACGCCTGCGCGTGCGAGGCCCGCGAGCACCGCTCCTCCGACGTGACCGGTTCCGCCGAGGACGAGCGCGCGTCTCATACACCACCGTCGATCCCGAGGTGCACTCCGGTCATGAACGTGTTGCGGCTGCTCACCAGCCACACCGCAGCTGCCGCGATCTCGTCGACGGTTCCGAACCGTCCCGCGGGATTCTGCTCGAGGTACTCCGCGAGCCGCGTCTGCGGTGAGGTCTGACCGAGTCCGACGTCGAGAATCCCGGGCGACAGCAGATTCACCAGGATCCCGTAGCGGCCGACATCGCGTGCCAGGGCGTCGGTGAACCCCGCGAGCGCGGCCTTCGACGCCGCGTAGTGCACCGGTGCGTGGACGACTCGACCCTCGCCGAACGCTCCGATGTTGAGGATGTGTCCTGCGCGCGCCCGGATCATCGGCCGCAGTGCGGCGCGCGAGTACAGATACGCTCCCTTCACGTTGACCCCCATCACGCGATCCCAGTCGGCCTCCTCGACGAGTGCGATCGGGAGGATCTGCGTGATGCCCGCGTTGTTGACGAGGACATCGAGACCGCCCCACGCGGCCACGACCTGCCCGAGCGTGGCATCGACATGCGCGGCATCGCTGACCGAGCCCTTCGCGACCAGCACGTCTCCTGAACCAGCGGCGGCGATCAGCGTCCGTGCCTCTTCGGCGTCCTCGTCGTTCGTGCTGTACGTGAACGCGACGCGCGCGCCGGCCTTCGCCATCGCGATCCCGATCGCGCGCCCGACGTTGCGGGAGCCGCCGGTGATCAGGCAGCGCTTGCCCGCGAGTCGCTCAGCGCTTCCCGACATCTCGCTTCAAGGCTCCGCTCGCCCACAGGCCGAGTCCGACGGTGATCGTGCCGAGGGGCGCATCGATGATGAAGTGCGCCGCGGTCGCGACGATCACCAGGAGGATCAACGCCAGGTAGAACACGCCGAGGAGCCGTGCCCACGTTGCGCGACCGAGGAAGATCAGGCCGAACCCGACCAGGCTCGCGTAGCCGAAGTGCATCGACGGGATCACCGCCATCGGGTTGTGCGTGCCCTCGTACGGGAGGTTCAGCACCTCCGAGAACCCGAGCTCCGGGAACATCCGCGGCGGCGCGCACGGATACGCGACGAACACGACGAGGGCGATGACATGGGCGAGGGCGAAGCCGTTGCGGATCCGTGGATAGCGGTCCGCGTGCGCGTGACGGATCCAGATCAGGAACCCGAGCGTCACCGGGAAGTGCAGGTTCAGATAGAGCCAGCGGAGCACTGGCATCAGCTCGGTGCGGTCCGCGAAGAACCGATGGATCGCGGGCTCGAGGAACATCCCGGTCGCTTGCTCGAACGCGATCACGTCGCGCGCATGCTGGAGTCCGACCTCGGGCGCGACCGTCGCCCGGAGCTTCGTCAGCTGGTAGAGAAAGATGATCCCGACCACCAGCGCGGCCTCGAGGGCCCACGGCGCGAGGATGCGCAAAGCGCGGCGTGGCCACGCAACGGCGAGCGCATCGGGCTCTGGTGCCATCGCGGCGAGTATAGTCCCGGGCGTGATGCCGATCGGCCAGCTGCTGTTCCTATCGTGGCGCGGCCTCTCGCAGAGTCGGTTGATCACGGTCCTCCTGTGCGCGGCGGTCGCCGGCGGCGTGGCCTTCCAGATCCCGAACGCGGCAAACCTGCGCGGCTACGAGCGGGCGATCATCGAGAACGGGCTCGTGGTCGGTAACGGCGACGTCCGGGTCCGCCCGCGGCAGGGCGCCCGCTTCGACAATGCCGATGCGCTCGCCGCCACGCTCTCCACGCGGGACGGCGTGGTCGCCGCGGTTCCCGTGCTCGCGCTCGCCGGCGCGATCGGCAAGACGAGCAACTTCAAGGGCGCGCTCGTGGTGGGCGTCGACTCGGCCGCGTCTCGCTTGCCGTTCCAGATCGCGGGAGGCACGGCCGTCCCGATGGGCGACGTCCACTCGATCGTCGTCGGCACTGCACTCGCCAAGCGGCTCGGCGTCGTGGTCGGCGACGAGGTCCAGCTTCGCGTCGTGCTCGGCACGGCCTGGGAGAGCCTCGATCCGGACAATGACGTCGGCCGCTATACGATGAAGGTGGCGGGTCTCGCGGCTGGCAGCTTCCTGAGCCCCGAATCGATCATCGTCGATCGCAGCTTCCTCGCGCGCGAGCTCGGTCTCCCGGGCACGGCGTCGCAGATCGTCGTCCACCTGACCGACCACTTTGCCGCGCGCTCCGTCGCTGCCCAGATCGAGCGCGAGCTCCCCGACGTCACGGCCGTGGCCTGGAACGATGACTCGCCATTTCTCAGCAGCGCGCTCCATGCGAGCACGGCGATCGGATTCGTCTCTCGCGCGATGGTCTGGCTCGCCGTGTTGATCCCGGTGTGGGCGCTGCTCTACGTCCACGTGCTCCATCGCCAGCGTCAGATCGGCGTGATGAGCGCGATCGGCCTGTCGCGCGGCGATCTGTTCGCGATCCACCTCGTGCAGGCCGCCATCGTCGGCGTCGTCGGTGCCGTGATCGGCTGCGCGGCGGGCTTGGGGCTCGTGAGCTGGTTCTCGAGCAACCCGATCTTCCGCGCCGGCGCCTTCGAGGTCCTGCCGGTCGTCACGGCGGCGACGTTCGTCGTCCCCGCACTGTTCGTGCTCGCCACGACGCTGCTCGCTGGTGTGGTGCCCGCGTGGCGCGCCGCGCGGCTCGATCCCGCCCGGATCCTGCGAGGCACGGCGTGACCGAGCCGATCCTCCGCGCAGAAGGGGTCTCGCGACGGATCGGTGAGATCCCGATCGTCGCAGAGGCCTCTCTCGTTCTGTCCGCGGGCGAGTGGGTCTCGCTCGTCGGGCCATCGGGCTGCGGCAAGACCTCGCTCCTGATGATGCTTGGCCTCCTCGACCAGCCTGACGCGGGCCACGTCTGGCTCGGTGCGGACGACACTGCGGCGTGGTCACGCTCGGCGCGCGCACGAGCGCGGCTACGCACCATCGGCTTCGTGTTCCAGACGGGCAACCTGCTCGATCACCTGACGACGCGTGACAACGTCGCGCTCCCCGCGTGGCGTGCGAGTGGATCCAGGTCGCTCGCGCTCCGCGCCGCTGACGCTCTCCTCGAGCGGTTCGGCCTCACCACGCGCGCATCGGCCCGCGCGGCGACGCTGTCCGCTGGTGAAGCGCAGCGCGCCGCGATCGCACGGGCCTTGATCAACAAGCCGACGCTCGTCCTCGCCGACGAGCCAACCGGCAGTCTCGACTCCGCGAACGTGGATCTCGTGCTCACCGCGCTCGCCGAGGTCACCGCGGCCGGCGCCGCGCTGCTCGTCGCCACGCACGACACAGCCGTCGCATCCCGCGGCCGCACGGTCACGATGTTCGATGGCCGCATCGTGGCAACGGCGTAGCCGCCGACAGCGAATCGCTTCGAGGTGTCGTCATCGTGCCCGACACGTCGCGAGGCGCCGATGTACCTACATCCGTGATCTTGCTCGCGTCGCATCCGCCAACAGCGCCGCTTTCAATGTCGCACCTCTTCCGGGAGCGATCTTGGCCGAACCGTGATCGCAGATGCCGTCTCAGCGCCTGATGAAGATGTTGGATCCACTCGGCCACCTCCCACGTCGGGTGATCGCGGAGAAAAGCGTGGTCGCCGTGGTGTGGGCATCCGACAAGCGTCGCCACGGGATCGCGAGTGCGCTTGCCGAGACGGGAGTAACTCCCCTCCTGGCGACGGCATTCCGCCACGTCCGGACGAGCGTGCATGACGTCGCGCGACCGAAGGTCTCGCTCGTGATCGTTGACTTCGACGCGCTGAGCGAAACAGATATCACCGAGCTGATGTCACTCCGATGGGAAGGCTATCGTGGGTTGATCGTCGCGATCTGCACGCCAGGTACCCTCGAACGCAAGATGGAGGCCATGCTCGACATAGACCTGATCGTTCGGCACGACGACCCCACGTTCGCGCGCTCGATCCGAGATCGAGTGCAGAGCCTGGGACGGCCGCGTGGTGCATCGACCGAGGCACCCGCTCGGTGAGGGGCCAGCAGTGATTCGATCGCCCGTCTATGCGGAGCGACGAACCGCGGCGACGATCTCTGCTGCGGTCGCATTGTCACCGGGGCCCGTCGAGACGTGGCTCCAGAGCACCCTGCCATCGGACGCGATCACCAGGGAGCCGCCTTGCTGCAGTGCACTGCCTTGCGTTCTCCCTTGTCGAAACCCGCGGCGAAGCGCGCCGATCGTCCGGGTAATCGCGCCGGCGGACACGATGGTCCTCAGCCCGTACCGCAGCTCGGCGGCTCGATACACGTCCAGAGACGGATCGGTGTAGAGCGAACCGTCGTAGCCGGTGGTCTCCCGAAATCCGGCAATGAACATCGGCGCGCCATTGCCGATGACGTGAAGCGTTACCCCCGCGGCTCGCAGGCTCTCACTCTCGCGGTGCAACTGCACCACGTGCTCGCGGCAGTGAAGTCACCCAAAGTGGCGGACGAACACGAGGACGGCGGGGCCACCGCTCCACAGCGTCGCGATCCGGACCGGAGCCCCGCGCTCGTCCAGGACCGTCATCTCGCCGAGGGTGTCAGCTCGTTCCATGGTCCTTGTCACTTGGATGCTTCGCCGGCCCACGACGTTACTCGCGATCGAGCGGCACCCGCTACCGTCACGAGGAGCCAAACCGCTGTCGGATCATCGCGGCTCGGTACCCGAAGATCCGGCGCAACTGACCGGCGACCACGAGGCGGTTGGCGATCGCGCCGAGCAGTCCAAACGGCGGAGCGTAGTACACGACGTCCTCCATCACGGTCCGGTCTCCGACGCGACGGAACCGATGCTCGTGCCACCATGCGCGATACGGGCCGCGATGCTGGGCATCGACGAACTGCGCCTCGGTCTCGCCGAGGCGGGGCGGGCCCCAGGACTCGATGACCGTCTTCCAGCGCGCCGGAATGCCCAGGATCCTCAGCCGGTAGTCGATCACCGCCTTGGTTGCCATCGCGATCGGCCGTGGCGTCTCGATCACGAACGACATCGCGGGAGGCGTCAGGAGCTGGAGGTTCTCGGCCGATGCGAAGAACTGAAAGACGCGTTCGAGAGGCGCCGCGAGCTCGGTCCGTGACACCAGCACGTAGCGAGGTTTGCGTGCGCGGGCGTACTCCGAATCGGGCCCCTCTCCGTGACGCAGACGCCGCATCGCGATGCCCGCCGTACCTGTGAGGTCCGCCAGCGCGGCGGTGAGCTGCGGGTATCGAAACACGAAGCCGCTGGCGAGCAACGCGGCCGGGGCCACTCGCTGACTTGCCGTGAGCACCGACGCCGCCTGGCCGAGCATCAACCGGAGCACGAAGCCTGGTGCCGGCGCGATCGCGGGCCTGCCGACGGCGCGGCCGATTGCCCGCGCAAGATCTCGCTGCCGCACGGGTGAGGGTGCCACCACGTTGATGACACCTCGGAGCGTCGGCGTCACGAGTGCATGGACCAGTGCAGCGACGGCGTCATCGAGATGGATCCACGGGGACCACTGGTCTCCGCCCGCGATCGGGCCGCCGAGCATCGCGCGGGTCAGCGGGACGAGCTTGGCGAGCGCGCCACCCTCCCGGCCGAGCACGATCCCGATCCGTGCGACGACAACACGCGTCACGTCTTGCGCCTCCAGGGCGGCCGCTTCCCACGCGCTGCAGAGCTCGGCGCCAAAACCAACTCCGGCGGGTTCGGCCTCGACGAGGACGGTCTCCCCGCGGGTGCCGTAGTAGCCCACCGCGCTCGCCGAGATCAGCGTTGGCGCTCGCCCGTGACGGGCGGCCGCCTGGACTGCCGCGACGACCGCGCGCGTGGGCCCGAGCCTGCTCTCGCGCAGCACCGTCTTACGGCGCCGTGTCCACCGGTTGCGGAACACCCCGCCCATGATCGGCTCGCCCGCGAGGTTGACCACGGCGTCGGCCTCTGCCACGGCGCGATGGAGACCCGCCTCGTCACCGACCTCGATCAGGGCGACGTCGGGTCCCAGCGTGGCTCGGGCGCGCTCGGGATCGCGAACCCACGCGGTCACGCGATGGCCATCGCGCGCGAGCCTGAGGCTCAGCGCGCGTCCGATAAAACCGGTCGCGCCGGTGACCACGAGATGCATATGGATTGGATGGCGCTGCGGCCTGCAGGTTTCACGTGACAGGCCGAACGGTTCAGAACGCCTCGGCGAGCAGCGTGCGGCCCTCCGCGGAGATCTCGGGGAGAGCGCGAAACGCGGGCCGTGCGAACAGGTAGCCCTGAAACAGCCTGATCCCGAGCGTGCGCAGGAACCTGTACTCCGCGGGCGATTCGACTCCCTCGGCGATGATCCCGAGATCGAGGGCTCGACAGGTCGCGACGATTCCCGTCACGATGGCGCGACGGACCGGATCTGCATCGATGTTTCGGGTGAGCGCCATGTCGAGCTTGATGAAGTCGGGCTGAAACTCGGCGAGGAGGTTGAGCCCCGCGTAGCCCGCACCGAAGTCGTCGATCGCGGTCTTGAAACCCTGGATCTTGTACTCGGCGAAGATCCGCCGCAGGTGAGCGTGATCCGTGATCTGCTCGCCCTCGGTCACCTCGAACATCAACCGGGTTTGATCGAAGTCCATCTCGCGGGCTGCTTCCAGCGTCGCGCGAATGCAGGTCTCCGGGCGGTAGATCGCATTGGGGAGGAAGTTGATACTGAGGATGCCCCGAGCACCGAGCTCGCTCGCGAGCTGGATCGCGCGGACTCGACACGCCTGGTCGAACCGATAGCGGTTCGACTCGTTCACCTTGCACAGGATCTCCGATGCGGACTCGGCGTTGGGGCCACGGACGAGAGCTTCGTAGCCGAAGATCTTCGCCGTGCCGACCTCGACGAACGGCTGAAACGCCATCGTGAAATCGAAGTCGAGCCCCGCTCCCGACAGGCACTCCTTGCACGC
>JANOPP010000642.1:0-10578 GCA_031421915.1 Myxococcales bacterium
TAATGCCGTACATGACCGGCATGGAGCTCTACCAGAGCGTTCGCCTGATCGATCCGGACCAGTCGGACCGGTTCGTGTTTGTCAGCGGAGACATCACGCGCTCCGACATCCAACAGTTTCTCGGTCGCATCAGCAACGAGCGCATCGAGAAGCCGTTCAACATCCAGAACGTCCGCGAGATCGCGCGTCGGTTCGTCTCGAGCCGCGCGAAGCCAGTTTGAGACAACTCCGGGGCGGGTCTCAACGCTCAGTCCCCAACGCTCTGTCCCCAACGCTCGGTGGTCCCAACGCTCCCTACGTAGTCTTCGCGGGTCCCGCCCAGATCGCGCCGGCTTCCGGCTGAAACGGCGTGGTCGCGGGAGCCGCTCACGCGCGAGATCACGTTCCGCATCAGGTCCGTGCAACGCTGCTGTCGGACCTCGGGCTGGTCTTCCGTGCCGCGGCGATGAGCCCGGCGTGCTCGTCGCGCACGATTCGCGCGGCGTTTCGCGGATGTCGAAAGGCCCGCTGCCTTTCGACAGCGGGCCCTGGAGCGTGGTGAGTCAGCTAAGGACTACGAACAGCCGCTCGTCGAGCCGCAGTTCGGGCACTTGTGGCAGGCGCCGTTGCGCACCATCAGCGTGCCGCACTCGTGGCACGGCGGAGCATCGGTCTCCTGCACCCACGCGCGGTCTTTGACCTCGACGGCGATCTGAGCGGGCTCGCCGCCCTTGATCTCGACCGAGATGAAGTCCTTCGTGATGACCGGGATGCGCGGCAGGTCGAGCTGCGTGTTGCGCGCGGCGGGGTGACGCTCACCCATGCCGACGCCGTCGAGGGGGAACCGGATCGCGAGCCAGCGGAACAGGTAGTCCATGATCGACGTGGCGATCGGGATCTCCTGGTTGCCGGTGAAGCCCGAGGGCTCGAAGCGGGTGCCCTTGAACTTGTCGATGAGGACGTGGAGCGGGACGCCGTGCTGGAGCGCGAGCGAGATCGAGGTGGCGAAGGAGTCCATCAGGCCGGCGATGACCGAGCCTTCCTTGGCCATGCGGACGAAGATCTCGCCGGGCGAGCCGTCCTCGTACATGCCGACGGTGATGTAGCCCTCGTGGCCGCCGATCGAGAACTTGTGCGTGAAGGACGCGCGCTCGTCGGGGAGCTTGTAGCGGTTCGCCATCGGCGGACCGGCCGGGCGCGACTTGCGGATGCGCAGGGCCTCGATGAGGCGGCGCTCTTCGGGGGCGAGGAGCTCGAGCGGGTCGATGTTCGCGACCGCGGCGCCGATCGCGGCGATCGGGGACTGCGAGCCGTTCGAGGTGGCCTGCTTGAGGTTCATCGAGAGCGGCTGGGTGCGCTTGCAGCCGTCGCGGTAGACCGCGATGGCCTTGAGGCCCATGCGCCACGCCTGGATGTACGCGTCCTCGATGTCCTCGACGGTGCAGTCGGTGGGCAGGTTGACGGTCTTGGAGATCGCGCCCGAGAGGAACGGCTGGACGGCCGCCATCATGCGGAGGTGACCCATGTAGTGGATCGAGCGCGTGCCGTTGGAGGAGCGGAAGGCGCAGTCGAAGACGGGCAAGTGCTCGTCCTTGAGGTGCGGCGCGCCCTCGATGGTGTCGGTGGTGTCGACGTGCGCGATGATCGCTTCGACTTCCTTGTCGGTGTAGCCGAGGTTGGTGAGGGCCTCGGGGACCGTGTGGTTCACGATCTTGAGGAGGCCGCCGCCGACGAGGCGCTTGTACTTGACGATCGCGATGTCGGGCTCGACGCCGGTGGTGTCGCAGTCCATGAGGAACGCGATGGTGCCGGTCGGGGCGAGGACGGTCATCTGACCGTTGCGGAAGCCGTACTTGGTGCCGAGCTCGATGGCCTGATCCCACGAGTCCTTCGCGGCCTGCATGAGGTCGTAGGGCACGAAGGCGGCGTCGACGCGGTCGCACGCGGAGCGGTGCTTGCGCATGACCTTGAGGAACGGGGTCTCGTTATCGGCGTAGCCGGCGAACGGGCCGGTCGCGTCGGCGGAGATCCGGGCCGAGGTCTTGTAGGCCTCACCGCACATGAGCGCGGTGATCGCGGCGGCGTAGGCGCGGCCGGGCTCGCTGTCGTACGGGAGCGAGCGCGACATGAGGAGCGCGCCGAGGTTCGCGAAGCCGAGACCGAGCGGACGGAACTTGTAGCTGTTGTCGGCGATCTTCGGGGTCGGGTACGCGGAGTTGTCGACGATGATCTCCATCGCGGTCGCGGTGGTCGAGCAGCCGCGGCGGAACGCCTCGACGTCGAGATCGCCGGCGACGCCGGTCGTGGTGGGCTTCTGGAACTTGCGGAGGTTGAGCGACGCGAGGTTGCAGGCCGAGTCGTCGAGGAACATGTACTCGGAGCACGGGTTCGACGCGTTGATCCGGGCCGTGTTGATGCACGGGTGCCAGTCGTTGATCGTCGTGTCGTACTGGATGCCGGGATCGCCGCAGATCCACGCGGCGTCCGCCATCTTCCGCATCATGTCCTTGGCGCGGTGGGTCTCGATCTTCTTGCCGTCGATGACGGACTTGGTCGAGAAGTCGCCGTCGCGGAGGACCGCGTTCATGAACTCGTCGGTGACGCGGACCGAGTGGTTCGCGTTCTGGTAGTTGACCGAGTCGTACGCGCCGCCCTGAACGTTGAAGCCGCCCTCGTAGCCGGCATCGATCAGCGCCCACGCCTTCTTCTCCTCGATCGCCTTGCAATCGATGAAGTCGACGACGTCCGGGTGGTCGATGTTGAGGATGACCATCTTGGCCGCGCGGCGGGTCTTGCCACCGGACTTGATGGCGCCGGCGAAGGCGTCGAAGCCGCGCATGAACGAGACGGGGCCCGAGGCCGTGCCGCCACCGTTGAGGTGCTTGCGCGACGAGCGGAGCGAGGACAGGTTCGAGCCGGTGCCCGAGCCGTACTTGAAGAGCATGCCCTCGGTCTTGGCGAGGGTGAGGATCGAGCCCATCGAGTCATCGACGGCGTTGATGAAGCACGCGGAGCACTGCGGGTGCTCTTCGACGCCGACGTTGAACCAGACGGGCGAGTTGAACGCCATCTTCTGGTGGAGGAGGAGGTGCACGAGCTCGTCACGGAACGCCCACGCGTCCTGCTCGCTCTTGAAGTAGCCGTCGGCCTTGCCCCAGCCGTAGATGGTGTCGGCGACGCGCGCGATCATCGCGCGGACCGAGGACTCGCGCCCCGGCGTGCCCAGGGTGCCGCGGAAGTACTTCTGGACCACGACGTTGGTCGCGGTCTGCGACCACGTCTTGGGGAACTCGACGCCGCGCTGCTCGAAGAAGATCTTGCCGTCGGCGCCACTGATGACGGCGTCACGGAGCTCCCATTCCACGGTCTCGAACGGGTCGACACCCTGCCGGGTGAAGAACCGCTCGACAGTGAGACCCGGGCGCTGGTCCTTGATGACCCGGCTCGAGACCTTGTCTTTCTCACGCGTGGGAGCGACGGCGACGGACTTGACGAGCATTGACCCTCCTGGAACTTTCGGCATGACGACGTAGGAAATGATGGATCCAGGGTCTGATCCGGGCATAGCTAGCCCCGTGGGAGTTCACCCGAACTCCCTGAAACCCCAGCAGAAAACCAACTCTATCTAACGGTGCGGCGTTTGACCTGATGGACGAAAACGAGCGGATGGCGGAAGTAACAGAGGACTGTGACGGTCCGCGTCAGCTCGTGTGATCCAGGTGGGTCATTTGCGGCGGAGTTCCCTTTTAACGAGGCCACCGTGAGGGGGCAAGAAAAAGCGCCACTAGATTTGGTGGGTCAACCGGGAGCGGAGACTACCCCTAGTGTGTGTGCGAGTGAGATATCCACGTGGAGTACTTGTGGATTGAGAGTGGATTGAGGGTGGACGGAGATCCGTTTCGTGAAGGATTCTCAGTCGTTGATTGGGGCTGTGGACAAGCCTGTGGATGCCCAGAAAAGGCTGAATTGACGCGCTGAGTTACGGGGAGATCCCCTGGATAAAAAAATTTGCGACGCGATCCGGATTAGCGTCTAAGGGAGAATTTTGCGGGAGCAGATCCCGCCCCCGTTCGCGCGTAGACGCGAAGCGTCATTCGGGTCATGACGCACTCCATTGAACGCGATTTCGGTGTCCGCGAGCCGGACGGAGAGTCCGTGGCTCGGACGGCCTGTCCGACGGTCGGACGGCTCGATACCGACGTGTAGGTGTGGCGCAGAATGCGCCACATCGCCGAGCTACTTCGTGGCGACGGTGGCGGTGATGCCGGTGCAGGCGCCGGTCTCGTTGATCGTGACGAACGTGGCGCCTTCCTGGCCCGCGCTCGTGACGGTCTTGGGCGCCTCGGAGGTGATCTCGGTCGAGACGCCCGCGCTCTTTCCGTTCGCGTCGGTGACGTCGATCATCGCGCTGCCGCCCGAGAGGGTGACGTCGATCGAGAACGCGGTGCCCGCGGGGACGTCGAGCTTGAAGTAGCCGGCCTCGTTGCAGGGCGGCTTCATCTCGAGCGTGCCGGGCACGTTGTGGGTCGGCGCGTCGGCCATCGTCTTGCTGAACGGCTCGGTCGAGGCGACCGCACCACCACCGGTCGGCGTGGTCGGCTCCGCCTTCTTGGAGCACGCAGCGAGGGTGAGAGCGAGAGTGATCGTGAGCAGGGCGATGCGGTTCATGCCGCGAACCTACCAGATCACGGATAGCGCTTGAGCTCGGCGGCCGCACGCTGGCGCTTGGTCGCGTTCGGGTGCTCCCGCGAGGTCTCCTCGAGGAACGGCTTGGCGTCGGCGCCGATGTCGTCGCGCAAGAAGCTCCCGAGCTCCTCGTTGTAGGTCGGCGTCGTGATGAAGCCCTTGAGCACGGTCTTGATCAGGTCGGGATCGGACTGATAGCGCGGGTCGATCCGGATCGCGTCGCGGAAGCTCTTGAGCCCGTCGGTCCACCACAGCTTCGAGAAGTAGAGCTTGCCGGCCTGGTACGGGAGGTCCGCGTTCGTCGGGTGGACCTTGCGCGCCTTGACGAGGAGATCGATCGCCGCCTCGCGCTCCCCGTTGCCCGCGAGCTCGGTGGCGCGCGCGATCACCTGATCGGCGCTGTCGCGAGTGATCGGGTCCATCTCGATCTCGCCGCTGCCGACCGCGGCATCCGCGACCACGACCTGCTTGTCGTCGCCGCCACCGCGCACCGCGACCGCGATGATCGCGATCAGGAGGATCACGCCGAGGACACCACCGCCGGCGATCGCGAGCTGGCGGCGCGTGTATGGCAGACCGTCGGGGTTGGGTGGACGCACCTGGAGCCGCACGACGTCGAGCGGGTTGACGTGCATCAGGGGATCCGTCTCGGGCCGCGTCGGGAGGAGCGGAGAGACGGGGGAGACCAGCGGCATGCTGTCGGGCGCGGGGATCGGCGTCTGGGCACGGAGGAACGCGTTGGGCGAGACCGACGGGATCGGTGCGGCGACGAGGCCGAGCTTGGTCTCGCCCTGCGGGATCATCATCGAGTCGGTGACCGCGGGGCTCGCCGTGCTGATCGGCCCGGAGCGCGGCGCTTCGGGAATCGCGATCGGCCCGGACCGCGTGGCCTCGAGCGCGGTCACGAACTCCTGCGCGGTCTGGAACCGATCCGCGGGCGCCTTGGACAGCGCCTTCGCGACGATGGTCTCGAGATCCCCGAACTCGATCGTGGGCGCGAGGTCCGAGAGCTTCGGCGGCGGGTTCTTGAGGTGCATCGAGACGACCTCGATCGGGTCGTCCGTCTCCGAGTGGAACGGCTTCTTGCCGGTCAAGAGCTCCATGAGGAGCACGCCGCACGCGTAGATGTCGGCGCGCGAGTCGATGTCGATCCCGCGGATCTGCTCGGGCGCCATGTACGCCGGTGTCCCGATCACGATGCCGGTGGTCAGCTTCGGTGTCCCCTGCTCGGCCGCGAGGCGCGCGAGGCCAAAGTCGAGGACCTTGACGTGATCGCCGAGGCCCGCCTTCTGCGAGAGCACGATGTTCGCCGGCTTGATGTCGCGATGGATGATGCCGAGCTCGTGGGCGTGCGCGAGACCGGAGAGGACCTGGCGCACGATCTCGACCGCGCGCGCCGCGGGGACGGGCCCGGCCGCGATCATGCCCTTGAGATCCTCGCCGCTGACGAAGTCCATCACCACGAACGGCTTGCCCTCGTGCATGCCAACGTCGAGGACAGACGCGCAGTGCGGATGCTCGAGCTTGGCCATCGCCATCGCCTCGACCTCGAACCGCTTGCGGCTCGACAGCTCGTTTGGCAGCTCGTCGTGCAGCACCTTGATCGCGACGATGCGGCCGAGCTTCAGACGCTCGGCGCGATAGACCACGCCCATCGCTCCCTCGGCGATCGCCTCGAGGACCTTGTACCGGCCGTCGAGGATATGGCCGCTGAGATCCGGGCCTGTCACGGACGCAAGGATACCGTGGTACTGCACCGTCGTGCGCTGGTGGCTCCTCGTTCTGCTCGCTCTGGGGTGTTCGCGACGCGAGGAACCCCCGCCGGGCCCCGGTGCCGCACAGATCCGCGTGATCTCCTTGACGCCGTCCGCGACCGAGGTGATCCACGCGCTCGGCGCGACGTCGCTGCTCGTCGGCGTCGACGACTACTCGCAGTATCCCGAGGCCGTCATCAAGCTGCCCAAGGTCGGGAGCTTCATGGCACCGAACCTCGAGACGATCGTGTCGCTCAAGCCGACGCTCGTCGTGGTCGATGATGTCCACGGTCCCGCGGCCGGCGCGATGCGCGATGCGGGACTGACGACCGTCGAGGTTCCGATCCACGCGATGCCCGACATCAAGAAGGCGCTCACGATCCTCGGCGGCAAGCTCGGGCGCGTGGCCGAGGCGACCCGCGCGGTCGCCGAGATCGATGCGGCGATCGAGGCCGCGCGCGCGAAGCGTCCGACGAAACGCCCGCGCGTGCTCGCGATCCTCGACCGCGAGGCGAGCGGCCTTGGCAACCTTGTCGCGGCGGGGCCCGGTAGCTGGATCGACGAGCTGCTCGCGATCTGCGGCGGCGAGAACGTCCTCGCGGCGTCGGGCGTGCGCTATCCCAAGCTGTCGATGGAGGAGGTCGTGCGCGGCAAACCCGACGTGATCCTCGATCTGTCGTTCCCCGCGCGGAAGAGCATCGCCGAGTGGAACGCGGTCGACGTGCCCGCCGTCAAGCAGGGCCGCGTGTCCGTGATGTTCGACCCGACGGTGATCTCGCCCTCGCCGCGCATCCGGCACGCGCTCGAGCTGGTCGCCGCTGCTCTCGCGGAGAAGCCATGAAGACCGGCCTCGTCCTTGTCACGCTGGCAACCACTGCGCACGCGGAGCCCGTCAAGCCGCACGCGCTGTCGGGCACGCTGTCGTTCACGACGATCCTTCGCGGCACGATCGATCACTCCGGCGGGCGGCTCGCGCTCGGCTACGACCACCAGGTCGATCGCCGCTCGAGCATCGGCGTGCGCGCCGGCCTCTCCGTGCGACCCGATGGCTTTGGCTCGGTGGTCCTGCCCTACGCCGGTGTCCGCGCGCACGCGTGGGTGTACCCGAGTGGCGTGCCGGTGAAGCTCGGAGGCGGCATGGAGCTGTGGTTCAACTCGGCGCCGGTCACCGACAAGCGCAGCGAGCCCGTGATGCTGCACGTGCTCGCCGAGGCCGGGCCGCGGTTCGCGATCGATCCCCGGTGGTTCCTCGATGTTCCGGTCGAGCTCGGGATGATGGGGTTCTTCGTCCCGCAGGTGTTCACCGTGCAGATCGGCGCCCAGCTCGTCCGAACCTGGTAATTGACCGCCGCGCTTCTTAGTGTACAATAGACACCATGTTCACGTTCTTCTTCACCGAGGCCTCTCCGTTCTCCCAGTGGTACCGGTGCTCGTTCACGGCGAGCGAGGTCACGTTCAACTGCGCCGAGCAGTACATGATGCACGGCAAGGCGCTCCTGTTCGGCGACGCCGCGGTCGCCGCGCAGATCCTCGCCGTCGAACATCCGAAGAAGCACAAGGAGCTCGGCCGCAAGGTGAAGGGCTTCGATGACGTCGTGTGGAAGGCGAACCGCGAGAAGATCGTGATGGCGGGTAGTCGCGCCAAGTTCACGCAGAACGCGGAGCTGCTGTCGCTGCTTGTCGCGACGGTGGGCACCACTCTCGTCGAGGCGAGCCCGTACGATCGGATCTGGGGGATCGGCCTCTCGGCGACCGATCCCAAGGCGCAGGACCCGGCGACCTGGCGCGGACAGAACTTGCTCGGCAAGATCCTGACGACCCTGCGCGACGAGCTCATCGCCCAGAATCGGTAATTACACCGTAATTACCGATTCCCGGAGGACCCATGTGCGGGCGGGGCGCCCGTCGCGTCCGAACCTCGTCAGTACCGATCTTGGGAGATCCTCCCCCCGCGGTGCTTAGCGGCGGGCTTCGTCGCGAAGCTGCGCGTGCTCGATGAGCAAGTGCGTGACGGTCGATTGGAGATCGGGGTTGAGCACGACCGCGGACGAGCCGGCGGCCAGCTCGAAGTAGCCGGCCTCCCAGTCGAGGACGTGCATCATGACACCGCGCGAGTCGGCATTGAGCGCGGTCGAGCGGGCGCGCACGATCTTGCCCTCGACGAAGTCGATCCACGCGACCGACTGATCGCGCGTGACCGAGAGCTGGCCGGACTTCTTCTCCTGCTCGAACATCGAGAGCAGGGATGGCAAGCCGAGCTCGGCGAGCGTACCGCGGAGCACGACGCGCTCGGTGTCGCGCTGGCTCGCTCGTGCCCACCGGCGCGCGCGGATGATCACCTCGAGCACCGTGAACGGCTTGGGGATGAAGTCCATCGCGCCGAGCTGCAGCGCTTGCAGGCGCACGAGATCGCCGAAATCGGCGGACATCATCATGACCGGCACGCTCGCGAGCTCGGGGTGACGCCCCATCTCCTGGAGGACGTGCAGGCCGTCGACCACCGGCATGTCGCGCTCGATCAGAACGACGTCGGGAGTCTTCGACAGGCAGGCACCGATCGCCTCCATGCCGTTGGTCGCGGTCGCGACGGAGAACCCGGCGTTGTCGAGCGCGGTGGACAGGCGCTCGAGGAGGCGCGTCTCCGGATCACCGACGACGATCCGGAGCTCTTGCGCGGGATGCGTCTTCGCGTGGCTGTCGAGGAGGCGGATCACGCCGTCGAGGAACTGCTCGTCACCAGGGCGCACCGGATCGCGGAACACGACGCCGATGCCGGGGAACCGGCCGAGCGTCCGGGCCTCGACATCCTGGAGGCTGTGCGTGACCTGCCCCGTGATCACGAGGCGCTGTCCATTCGGCGAGATCACGAGCTGGACGATCGCGTCCTTGGGCAAGGGCGGCGACATGCGGATGAACATCCCGTACGCCGACAGATCCTGCGACACCGCGCGGATCTTCTTCCCGCCCGTGATCACCTCGACGGGGAGGTTCATCGCGACCCGGTTGTTACGGCGGCGCATGCCCGGAACCACTCTAATCCAAGTCCCGCGTGGTAAGTCGAGCCATGGCGTGGCTCGCGCTGCAAGATCTCACCGTCGACCTCGGCGGACGGGATGTCGTGCGCGGCGTGTCGGCGGAGGTCAGCGAGGGCGAGCTGGTCGTCATCGTCGGGCCCAACGGCGCCGGCAAGACCACGCTCCTTCGCGCGATCGCGGGGCTCGTGCCACCGCGCTCCGGAACGATCCGCGTGATGGGCCACGATCCGGGGCGCGTCGCGCGCGGCGTGATCGCGAAGGACCTCGCGTACCTCCCGCAGCAGTACGAGCTCGCGTTCCCGTTCGCGGTCGAGGAGGTCGTACTGCTCGGGCGCTATGCGCGGCAGCGTGGACTCGGCCTGGCGAGCGAGGCGGATCTCGTCGCCGCGCGCGAGGCGATGGCCGCATGTGACGTGACGCAGCTCGCGACGCGCCGGTTCGACGAGCTGTCGGGCGGTGAAGCGCGGCGCGTGATCATCGCGCAGGCGCTGTGTCAGGGCGCGAAGTGCCTGCTCCTCGACGAACCGACGGCCGGGCTCGATCCCGCGCACGCACGGGCGGTGTTCGCGATGCTGCGCGCGCAGTGCGACAAGGGTGCCGCGGCGATCATCGTCACGCACGATCTCGATCTCGCGCTGCGGTATGCGGGTGCGGTGTGGCTCGTCGCCGGCGGACGGCTCGCCGCGCGCGGTGCACCGGCGGACGTCTTGACAGGCGTCGCCACGCGCGAGGCGTTTGGCGTCGACATCCACGTCGGGGACCTGCCCGGCGGCGGACGGTTCGCGGTGCCCGCGTGAGCGGCTTCATCAGCGGGACGAGCGGCCGGCTCACGGCGACGCGGCTCGCGTTCGCGGTGCTGATCTCGATGTCGATCGCGCTCGTGTTCGCGATGCTCGTCCCGCACCTCGGCATCGGCTTCGATCGCGACGGCCGGCACCTCGAGTTTCTCGGCATGGACGCGTACACGCCCGGCACCGAGGCGCACACGATCTTCTGGATCCGGATGCCGCGCGTGCTCGCGGCGATGCTCGTCGGTGGCGCACTCGCGGCGGCAGGCTGCGCGCTGCAGGCCCTGTTGCGCAATCCACTCGCGGAGCCGTTCACGCTCGGCATCTCGTCGGGCA
>JANOPP010000643.1:0-14541 GCA_031421915.1 Myxococcales bacterium
ATTCGACGAGCGGGGTCGACTCAGAATGGATGGGAAATGGGGGTCGGAGTGCATTTTCCAGCGAAACGAGAACGGCCGCCGGGCGGTGAAGCGCGGCGGCCGGGCTCGCTGTCGAGTGATTCGACGAGCGGGGTCGACTCAGAATGGGTCGACGATGCCGCCGGCCGGCTTGGTGGCGGGCTTCTTCGCCGGCGCCTTCTTCGGGGTCTCGGCGAACGGGTCGACGACGCCGCCCGCGGGCTTCACGGCCTTGGTCGCTTTCGGGGTCGTGGTCGCCTTCGGCGTCTTGGTCGCCTTGGCGGCCTTGGCGGCCTTGGCGGCGGCGGCCTTCTCGGCCTTCTCCTCAGCGGCGGCCTTGGCGGCGGCGGCCTTCTCGGCCTTGAGCGCGGCGGCCTTCTCGGCCTTGGTCGGCTCGGCGGCAACGGGCTCGGCCTTGTCGGCAGCGGCCTTGTCGGCAGCGGCCTTGTCGGCAGCGGCCTTGTCAGCCTCGGCCGTGTCCTCGATCGGCTCGACCGTCGGCTTGACCACGGCGCCGGCGGGCTCGGTGCCGGGCTCCTCGATCGGCGTGACGACGGGCTTGGCTGGCGCAGCGTTGGTCTCGGGGGCGACGGCCGGAGCCGTGCTCGGCGCGGGCGCCGGGTCGGTCGCTCCGGCCGGCTGGGTCACGGTCGGCTGGGTCGCGGCACCGGTCGTCGGCTGCGTGTCCTTGGACAGGACGAGCTTCCAGACGGCGAACATGATGCCGATGCCACCGATGAACGCGATCGCGATCATTGCCCACGGCGTGCCCTTCGGCGCGTCGTGGTTGGTGACGACGAGGCCGCTCTCGATGGCGGCGATGTCGGCGTTGGAGACGGTCAGGCCGGCCTGCACGGCGCGCGCAGCAGCGATCGCCTTGGCGGCCTTCGCCTCGGCGACGCGGACGCGCTCGGAGGCGTCGCCATCGTGGGAGCTACCGTCGAACGAGATCGCGGAAGCAGAGGTGCGAGCACGCTCGGCCTCGTTCTTCGCCTCGGCGAGCTGGCGAGACATCTGCGCCTTCTCGGCGTCGAAGGCCTTGCGCTGCGCCTCGGCGGTCTCGATCTGCTCTCGGAGCTGCTGGATCTGGATGTCGTGGGCGGCGCTACCGACGGTCGTCCCGGCGACAGCCGCGCGGGCCTCGGCCTCGGCGAGCTTGCCCTGGAGACCATCGAGCTGGCGGCGGAGCGAGTGCTCGCGGGCCTCGCCCTCGCGGAGCTGACCTTCGGCGGCCTTCATGCGCTGAGCATCGAGCTCGCGGCGCTTGTCGTCCTCGGCCTTGGCCTGCTGCGTCTCGGTTCCCCACGTGGAGACGTCGACGAGCGTCTGGTTGGCCTTCGCGATGAACTCCTCGAGCGAGTGCTCGACGGTTGGAAGCGAGGAGGCGGATGCCATCAACGAGGATGGACGCTTGCGTCCACCCTTCGTGCGCTGACCGTTCGTGGTCGCGCCGTTGGCGGTCATGCCCAGTTGCGTAGAAGACGGACTCTGCTTGGAATCGACAGCCATCATGTGTCTCCGGAGATGCCGCCAACCTCACGGTCGGGGCGGAAACGGACTCTAGCAGCGATCGGGGCCCACACGCCGCCGAAATGTGAAGGAGCTAAGCGTGCTTCGTTAAGCGCGAATCGTGACCCGCACCGGGGACACCGGCAGGGTGGTCTTCTCGGAGCGCGGGGTCGCAGGCGTGATCTCGATGATGTCGAGGTCGTCGTGAAACACGCGAGCCTCGGCCTCGACGACCTCGGCAGGCAGGTACCCGTTCTCGATGATCGTGGTGCCGATCAGACGGCGGCGGCCCAGGAGCGGCTGGCTCCAGTGGTCGGCAAGCGCGGCGAGCCACTGCTCGTCCGTGATCAGATTGCGGTCCCGCAGGAACTCCCCGAACCGAACGGGCTCGAGGGTGGCGGGCGTGGTCACGACAGTGCGAGAGCTATTCATAGTCGAGTTCGCCGCGGACATTACTTATCGACCCCCCACCTGTCCACCCGAAACTTACTCGGCGTCTCTCTTGGAGATCCTCTGCACTTGCGCCATATAACCGCCGGCATGGCCCAGGAACGTGGATCGATGCGGCGCCCCGGTCGACGTCCTGCGCGCGGGGCTCCGATCGTGCGTAAGAATACGGTCCGGCTGCCCTCCGAGATCGCCCACCGAGTCCGCGCCGGTCACCCCTGGGTCTACCGCGAGGCTCTCGGCCCGCGCCCGATGTCCCCCGAGCCGGGCACCTCGATCGAGATCGTCGATGAGGAGGGCGAGTTCGTCGGGCGCGCCCTCTACGACTCCGACTCCGCGATCGCGTTGCGCGTGTTCACGCGCAGCCCCGAGCGAATGATCGACGGCGCGCTGGTCCGCGAGCGGGTGCGCGGTGCGGTCGCGCTGCGCAGGCGGCTCCTCGATCTCGAGAAGCTCGGCTGCGTCCGCTACATCAATGCGGAGGCCGATGGCCTGCCGGGCATCGTCGTCGAGCGCTACGGCGAGTACCTCGTCGTCCAGCTGTTCACCGCCGCGGTCGCGAACCTGCGCGAGGAGCTCTACAACGCGCTAGAGGCCGAGCTGAAGCCGATCGCGATCTACGAGCAGCGCCGCTATCGCTCGCTCGGTGGCGAGGCGCCGCGGCAGGCCGGCGCGGATCTCGTGCGCGGCACGCCAGCGCCCGTCGAGCTCGAGGTCGGCGAGGATGATCTCAGGTTCGTCGTCGACGTCACCGCGCCCCTGTCGACCGGACTGTTCGCGGATCTCCGCGAAGGTCGCCGCGCCGTGCGCCAGTGGGCGAAGGGACGGCGCGTGCTGAACCTGTTCTCGTACACCGGTGCGATCAGCCTGTACGCGCACGCGGGCGATGCGGCCGAGGTCGTCTCGGTCGACGTCGCCGCCAAGGCGCACGCACGCGCTCGCAAGAACTTCGCGGCCTCGGGCTTCGATCCCGAGAAGCCCGAGCACATCGTCGGCGACGCGTTCAAAGTTCTCGCGCGCTTCGTCGAGCGCGCGCGGACGTTCGATCTCGTCGTGCTCGATCCGCCCGCCTTCGCGAGCGCGGCGGCGCGCGGTGGCAAGCCGTGGAGCGCGGTGCGCGACTACGCCGAGCTGATCTGCGCGAGTCTCGAGGTGCTCGTCCCGGGCGGCCTGCTGATCGCCGCATCGTCGACGCACAAGATGTCGTCGAGCGACTTCGAGCTCGCGCTCGCCGATGGCGCGCAGATGGCGGGGACCCAGCTCCAGATCATCGATCGCCGCCCGCTGCCGCCTGACTTCCCGACGCTGCCGGGGTTCCCCGAGGGGAACTACCTCAAGGTTGCCGTCGCGGTCCGCGGATGAGCTGATCGACGCCGACGTCGGGCGCGGCTACGCGCGCGGTCGTGGTCGGCAGCGGCAGCAGCGTCTCGATCTCGAACCGCGCGGCCTCGCGCTCGCGCTCCGTCAGGCGCGGATCTTCGAGGGTGCCGCACGCCATCGCGAGCGCGGGCAGGGCGATGCCCGCGTCGATCTTCTCCGCCGCGACGAGCTCGACCACGATCGCGATCGACGTCGCGAGCGGCGCACCGTTCGCGCGGAGCGCAGTCGTCAGCTCCTCGACCACGGCGGGGGCGAGCGCGGGTGCCTGCTGCACGAGCTGCGTGATCAACAGCTCGATCAGCGTCTCGGCGCGCGCGGTCACGACGTCTCGGGAGAGTCGTCGTCGAGCACGCTGTCGCGCTCTGCATCGGCCTTCGCGATCGCGTCGCTCGAGCGCAGCTTCAGGAACTCGAGGAAGGCGATCGCCGTCGGCAGCTCGATCGCTGCGATCGTCTCGATCAGGTCGCGCGCCTGGCGGCGCAGCGCCTCGCCGGGTGCCTCGGTGCCGTGCACGACGGGACGACCGACGGCAGCGAGCTCGGCCGGTGCCTCGACCGTGCCCCATGGCGGATCGTTGGTCGGCTGGATCTCGTGCGACTCGAGCCAGTTCTGGATGTGCCAGTGCAGGAGCTCCGCGCGGTACGAGAACCAGCGCTCGCGCTCGGCGGGATACGCGAGCAGGACATCCTTGAACCGGCGGAACGCGCCCTTGCCGTCGATCGAGATGATCAACCGCTCGCGGAGCGGCTCGTCGACGACCGAGCCGACGAAGCGCTCCATCCAGCGATACTGCTCGCGGCTCGACGCGGGCTCGACGCGGAGAAAGTTGCGGATGTTCTCGGAGACCTGCGCCCGGTTGATCGCAGCCTCGGGATCACCGGTCGTGATCGTGAGGACGCGACCCGTGGTGAGGTCGAGGTAGCTGTCCGTGTCGGGCGAGTTCCGCTCGACCGCTATCTCGAGGGCATCCCAGTCGAGATCGATCCGAGCAGGCCCACGCGGGACCGCCAGTGACGTAGGCACAACAGGTCGAACAGGCATAGGTTAAGTGCGGGCACCGACTCGAAGAACCTACTTGCCGGTAGGTTGGGCCGCTCCATGAGGGTAGTGGGTTGCCGTAGCTCTGGCAAGCGTGCCCTTGACTCCGGGCTGCAACCGAGTAAGTTCCGCGGTCCATGGCTCGCGTTACCGTCGAAGATTGTCTCGACAAGGTCCCCAATCGGTTTGCGCTGGTCGTGCTCGCGGCGGAGCGTGCTCGTCAGCTCTCTCGCGGCGCCACGGCTGGCGTCGACTGTGACAACAAGCCCGCCGTCACCGCGCTGCGCGAGATCGCTGCGGGCCTCGTCTCGTTCCGCGAAGACGTTCGCAACACGGTCACCGAGTTCATCGTCGAGCGCCGCAAAGCCGGCTTCATGTGAGCCGCTCGGCCTGATCGTCCTCCAGAAGATCGGGCTGAAAAATTGCTCCCCGCCGACGGGGGCGCCAAAGATGGCGCTGTGTCGGAGGTACCGTTCACGTTTCGTCGCCTGCTCGTCCGTGGGGAGCTGGTGCGCCTCCTGTACCGGCTCGGGCACCAGGCCGCGAGTGGGGTGCTCACGTTCAACATCCGCGCGCCGAAGACCGAGGTCTTCGTGCTGCGCCGCGGCCAGATCGTCGTCGGTGAAGGCGAGCTCGTCAAGAAGGCCGTGATCGCGCGGCTCGCGCGCCTGCTCTCGATCGACGACGTGATCGTCAGCTTCGACGCCAGCGTCACCGCCTATCCGCCGGGCGCGACGCACCAGATCTCGCTGACCGGCTGGGCGCGGCATCACCTCGAGGCGCAGCTCGACGGCACGCTCGCCGAGAAGCTCGTGCGCGAGCTCGCGGGCGTTCGCCTCTGCCTCCGACCCGAGCTCGCCCCCGAGGCGATCGACGAGGCCGACCGGCGGATGCTCGTCGCGATGGGGCAGCCGCGCCGGCTCGACCAGATCTGGCCGCTCGCGCGCACGCCGCGGTTCCGCCTGCTCGCGTTCATCCACTTCCTCAGCGCGGTCGATGCGCTCGAGTGCCTCGGCGTCGTCGCCGAGCGCAGCGCTTCCCATCGCACCGTCAACGCCAAGCGCGAGGCCGCACTTCGTCTCCTCGGAATCGAGGACGGCGCGGATCTCGAGGTCGTGAAGCGCGCGTATCGAAAGCTCGCACGCGCGCTGCATCCCGATCTGCAGCCGACCGCGGATGCCCAGCGTCGACGGACGCTCGAGCGCCGGTTCGCCGAAGTGACCGCGGCGTACGAAGTGCTGCTCTAACCGGGCGGCGCGAAGATCCAGCCGTCGTCGGCGACCCAGCCCTCGGGCGCGGTCCAGCCGTCGCGCGCCCACAGGTACGCCGTGTACGCGCTGATCACCGCGTCGAAGCAATGGTCATTGCCGAGGACATCTTCGCGCGCCATCCGGCTCTGCGGCGCGAACGACAGATCGCCAAGCTTCTCGAGGACGAGCGCGCGCGTCCGCCATGGATCTGCGTCGCGCTTGTAGCCCCGCGCGGCCTTGGTCCCGCACAGCGCGGCGATCGTCGCCGCGGGCGAGACCTCGAGCAGGTTCTCGTGGAGCTGATAGCCCGCGCCGCGAAGGCGGCGGCGGAGCTGGCTTGCGCGCGCGGCGACCGCACCGGTCGTGGACCCGAGTGCGGACAGCGGCAGGAGGCCGCGCTCGTAGTGCATCACGACCTCGGTCGCTCGATGCGAGTATGGAGCGAGCCGCGCCTGCGCTGCGGGCTGGGTGCGCGGGCCGGCGCCGATCGTCTGGGCGGCGACCTTGCGCATGAGGCCCCGGCCTGTGGTCCGCAGCCAGACCACGCTCGGGTCGGCGCAGGCCTCCATGCCTGGACACACCGGACGCTCGCAGCGACCGCACGCGGTCTGGGTCAGCGGGGCGTCGATCGCGATCACCCGCGAACCCCCGTCACCCTCGGTCAGCCGGGACACCAGCGTGTCATCGGTCCACGGCTGACGGCTCGCGCGGGTCGCGACCTCGATGACCTCGGCGCCCCCCGATCCACTCCGGATCTCGGCGATCGCGGTGGTCTTGCCCCGTCCACCCCCGAGGTCGACCCCGACGAACCTGGAAAATGCGTGCCTCAAGCGGCCTTCAATTCTCGTTGTAGCACGAACACGGCGGCTGAAATCGTCATACCCCACTGGCATTTGGCCCAAAGTGATGCGTATCTTGCGCTCCCTGTAAGCCCTGGCGACCAGCCGCGTTATCTACCCGGCACGCTCCCGGGGGACCGTGCGCCCACGACACAATGGACCGGATCGAGACCTTCAAGACCTTCATCACCCGGTCGCCCGCGGATCCGTTTCCGCGTTACGGCCTGGCCATGGAGTACAAGGGCGCCCAGCGTCACACGGACGCGTGGTCCGAGTTCCAGGAGCTCCTCACGAAGTTCCCCGACTACGTCGCGACCTACCTGATGGCGGGTGGGACGTTGATCGCGCTCGCTCGCCAGGACGAGGCCGCCGAGATCTTCCGCAAGGGGATCGAGGTCGCCGGTCGCAAGGGTGACTCGCACGCGCGCAAAGAGCTCGAGACCGCCCTCGCGGAGATCACGTCAGCGTCGATCTGATTCCGGCGCACCAAGGAGCCCCTATGAAGAAGTTGTTCTTGATCGCGATTGTCACTGCCTCGCTCGCCGCTTGCGGCGGGAAGAAGGCCGCCACCACCACGCCCGGCAACACCGGCGGGTCGGCGATGGAGCAGACCGCGCCGACCGGTGGCGCGACCTACGGCGGCGCTACCTACGGCGGCGCTCCGGCGCCCGGTGGTGGTGCCTCGGCCGACCCCTGTGCGGGCGGCGAGTAGACAACCATTTCCCGTTTGAGCTTGTTCGTTCGGGTTTGCAAACCAATCACTGACAAAAGGACTTAGCTATGAAGAAGATGATGATCGTTGTTGCTGTTGTTGCGATGGCCTTCGCCGCGTGCGGCAAGAAGAAGGACGCTGCTGTTCCGACCCCCCCGGCCGGCGAAGGCTCGGCGATGCCGGCCGGCGACGGCTCGGCCGCGCCCGCGGGCGACGGCTCGGCGGCTCCGGCTGCCGAGGGTGGCGGCATGTGATCCGCTTCCGAGCCACCGTGGCTCGGAAATCCGATCACGTTTCGTGATGCAGGGCGCGTCGGCCGCAAGGTCGGCGCGTTTCTGCATTTACGATGGTAGAACTCGGGGGGGCTTCAAAGCCCCATTCGTTAGCCGGAATGGAGAAATGGTAGACTCGGGGGTCTCAAAAGCCCCTTCCTTTACGGGAGTGTCGGTTCGAGTCCGACTTCCGGCACCACAACTTGGATCGCACGTTCTGCTGCGCTGCGTGTCGACTGCTCCAGAGTGAGGGCGGCGAGTGCGGCGAGGCGATCGGTGAGATCGCCACATCGTCCGCGCAACTCCGCTACCGCGTCGCCGGCGACATCAGGATCGATGGTCGTCGTCAGCGTCCCTTGATGGCACAGTGATCGAGCGTGGAGTCGTCATCGACGTTCTGCTGCGTCCAGTGCCGGCTGCTCCAGCCGCCGACGACGTCGTGTATCGAGTGCGCCGCGCCGATGACGGCGCCGGTCGAGCTCGTCCGCGAGCTCCTGTTCTACCGAGACATGCAGATCGGCAATCATCGCGACTGGACGATGGTCACCGCGTTCCTCGCGGGCAGCTCGCTCGCGATGCCCGTGCTCGCGCCGTTCGCGGTCGGAAGCATCATCGCGCTCGGGATCCACAAGCTGCGCACCCGCCGGCGCCGCCAGTCGATCGTCGGCATCGACATGCCCGCCGTCACCGCGGCGCACGGCTCGACCACGATCTACGGTGTCGCGCGCCGGTTCCGCTCGACCGTCACCTCGATCCTCGACGACGCGCCCGTGCTCGTCGAGCATGCGGTCGTCAAGGATCGCAAGGGCGCGGTGCTGCTCCGCCGCTGCGAGGCGGTGCCGTTCCTGCTCGAGCTCGTCGATGGCAGCGAGCCGGTGCTCGTGACAGGTGTCGCGCGCGTCGCGGCGGCGAATGCGTTCGCGCAGCGATTCGCGGTGAAGCGTGGCGATCCGCGGCTCGCGCGCATGGGGGTTCCCGCCGATCTCGCGGTGGCGGGTGAGCTCGAGGTGACGTCGGTCGCGATCGATCGCGCGGACCTCGCGATCACCGGGATGATCGAGCAGGAGTCTGTCGTCGAGCTGGCGTTCCACCGCGACGGTGGCCGGATCCCCGTGATGCGTGGGCGGACAGGTGCCCCGGTCCTCGTCGCGGATCGCCGGCTGCTCGCTGCGGGTCTCTAGCTCGCGAGGCGGCGCTGCACTTCGTCACGGATCGCCTGGGCGACGGCGCGACTGCCCGCGCTGCCGCCGAGGTCCGTCGTCAGCGGCTCGCCGCGCGCGACGATGCTCGCCACGGCCGCATCGATCGCGTCGTGCGCGCGGAGCAGGCGCTCGTCGCCGAACCGGCTGCCGAGCCATGCCATCGCCTCGCCGGTCGCGAGCAGCATCGCCATCGGGTTCGCGCGGTCCTTGCCGGCGAGCGGCGGCGCGGAGCCGTGGATCGGCTCGAACATCGCGTGCTGGTCGCCGACGTTGCAGCCTACCGCCATGCCCATGCCGCCCTGCAGCACGGACGCGAGGTCGGTGAGGATGTCGCCGAACATGTTCGTGGTCACGCACACGTCGTAGCGCTCCGGCGTCGTCAGCACGAACATCGCGAACGAGTCGACGATCGCGACGTCGGGCTCGATCTCCGGAAACTCCTTGGCGACCTCGCGGAACACGTCGAGGAACAGCCGGCAGCCGGCGAGGACGTTGTGCTTGACGATGCAGGTGACGCGCTTCTTGCCGTCGACCGGCGCCCCCTTGTCGCGGAGCTTGCTGACCTCGAACGCCTTGCGGATCACGCGCTCGGACGCGTGCCGCGTGATCACGCGGAGGTCGGTCGCGCGGTCCGCGGTGCGCTCGCCGATGCCCGAGTACAGGCCCTCGGTGTTCTCGCGGATGATCACCATGTCGACGGTCTCGGGGGTCCACACCGGGCGGAACGTCCCCGAGAGGCCGTGCTTGGTTCCCGGCAGACACTTCACCGGACGGATGTTCGCGAAGAGGTCGAGCTTCATCCGGTTGCCGATGACCGGCGACCAGCCGGCCATCTTCCCGCCACCCTGGCCGTCCGGCATCGTGACCGGCTGACCGTCGGGGCCGTTCCAGCCGACCGCGCCGAGCAGGATCGCATCGGCCGCGCGGCACTTCTCCTCGGATCCCTCGGGCCAGTCGCGGGTGCCGTGCTCGAGAAAGAACTTCCCGCCACAGGGAAGCTCGTCGAGGTGGAACGCTGCTCCGGTTCCCTGTGCGACGACTTCGACCAGCGCCCGCGCCTCGGCCATCACCTCGATGCCGATTCCATCACCGGGCAACAGCACGAGATCGTAGGTTGCCTTGGACATCGGGCTGGAACGTAACACCGCGTGAACCCGTTTGGTCGCGGTCGGATGCCGCTGCGCTGATCGCGATATACTTCTGCCGTGTCGTCGAGAGAAGACTGGCAGCGCAGGCTGGGGCCGCTCTATGGCGGCGCGGTAGCGCTCGTCCACTCGACGCCGTGGCGCTGGCCGACCGAGGTCACGGACGACTCGCGCTCGTCGGGCTGGATCGTCGCGCTCGGCGTGCCGATCGGCATCGTCGCGTGGGGTGTCGCCGCCGCCCTGGCGACGATCGGCATCGCGCCGACGATCGCTGCGCTGCTCGGGCTCGCGATGCTGACGGTCGCCTCGGCCGCACTGATCGAGCGGGGCGTCGTCGAGCGCATCGATCAGCTCCAGGGCCAGGCGCGATCGCCGACCGTCCCCGCCGTGATCATCCTCGTGTTCTCGATGCTCGTCCGCGCGGCCGCGATCGCCGCCACGCCGCGCACGATGTGGCTCGAGGTGTTCGTCGCGACCGCCGTCGTCGGCCGGTGGGCTGCCGTGTTCCTCCAGGGCCTCGGCGACCCGATCATGGATCCTCAGCTCAAGCGTTCGCTCGTCGCGACGCCGACGCCCGCGTGGCTCACCGCGGCGCTGTCGCTCGCGGTCGCCGCACTCACGGTGTTCGTGCTCGGCAAGATCGGCATCATCGCGCTCGCCATCGCCGCGATTGCAGCGTTCGTGCTCGGCCTCGATGCGCAGCGTCGCGATCGCGGCTTGTCGGCGCCGGTCGTCGCGGTCGCCGCCGCGGTCGGCGAGCTCGCCGTGTTGATCGTCGCCGCGACCTGATGCTCAGCGAGGCTTGAGCTCGACGAGCGTCGCGCCCCAGCTGCCGCTGCGCTCGTCGGCGAGCTTGAAGCTCGCGACGGCCGGGTGCTTCTCGAGCACCGCATGCACCGTGCGACGCAGGTTGCCGATGCCCTTGCCGTGAATGATCCGGACGCGCGTCATGCCGGCCTCGTGCGCGGCGCGCACGTACTCCTCGACGACGTCTCCGCAGTCCTTCGGCCGGAACGTGTGCAGATCGATCTCGTCGGTCAGCGGCGGCGCGGCCTCGTCATCGGCGTCGAAGTCCTCGAACAGGTCGGCGTCAGGGTCATCGGGATCGACGGGTGCGCTCATCCCGGCCAGTGTCCAGTCGTCGGCACGAACGGGATGATCCGCTTGCGGAGGTGCGCCGGTACGCGCTTGTCGAGGATCCTCGCGACCTCGTCGGGCCGGTAGAGCTGGGACAGGTGCATCATCACGATGTGCTCGTTCTCGAACCGATCCGCGCGCTCGATCAGCTCGTCTAGATGGATGTGACAGCCGGCGCGCGTTGCTTCGAGCGTCTTGCGCTCGTCGAGGAACGTGCACTCGATGATGAGCACCCGCGCACGGAGCAGCTCGGGCGAGTGATCGAGCACGGAGACCAGCGTGTCGGTCGCGTACGCGAGCTCGAGGCGCTCCTCGATGTCGGTGACCTCCTCGCCCGCGCGGCGGCGCGCCGCGATCTCGGGGCCCGCGAGGCCGACGAGCTCGGGCTTGAGCTTCGCGATCCGCCTGACCAGCACGTAGCCCAGGGATGGCACGGGGTGAAACGTCCGCACCGCGCGGACGTGGAGGTCACCGCGCAGCGCAAGCTCGTCGCCGGGCGACATCCCGACCGCGTCGATGTCGAGCGGCCAGCGCTGGAGCTTGGTCAGGGCGGCGAGCGCGGCCTGGAGGTCGTCGACGATCTCGATCGGCATCACGACGCGCGGTGGCTTGGTCTTGCCATGAAGGCCCCGGATCCCGAGCAGGGCGGGGAGGGCACCGACGTGATCGGCGTGGCCGTGCGAGAGCAGGATCGTGTCGATCGTCCCGAACGAGCGCGGTGAAATTCCGGCATCGAACAGCACGCCGAGCTCGTGCACCGCTAGCGACGTGTACACGCCGCCGACGGAGACGCCCCGTATGGTGTACGGGCCGGCGGAGACCGACGTCAGCATCGGGGCAGTATAGCCACGAGCGACCGGGCGGCCCGCCGCGGGGCAATGATAGGATGTCCATCGAGCATGTTCTGGTACTCGCTACTGGCCGTCATCGGCGTGCTGTTCCTGCTGTCAGTTGCCCTGCCGGTGCCGCGCCGGGTCTGGGCGTTCTTCATCTACAGCTCGAAGTACTTCTGGCTATGGGTCGCCGGTGTGCTGGGCCTCCGCCGGGTCTGGTTCTCGATCACGGGCCGCGGTGACAAGTACGCGCCGCTCACCCGCCCGATGCTCCTCCGCATGTGGTGCGAGGACATGGGGCCCACGTTCATCAAGTTCGGTCAGATCATCGCGTCGTCGGCGGGCATGTTCCCCGATGCGTACGTCGCAGAGTTCCAGAAGGTCCTCGACCGCGTGAAGCCGTACCCGTTCGAGGAGGTCAAGCGCACCCTCGACGAGGAGCTCGGCGCCGAGAAGGCTGCGCAGCTGATCGACATCGAGCCCAAGCAGCTCGCGTCCGCCTCGATCGCACAGGTCCACAGCGCCAAGCTGCGCGACGGCACCAGCGTCGTCATCAAGGTCCAGCGCCCGGGCATCGTCGCTCGCTGCATGGCCGACATGAAGCTGATGCGCATGCTCGCGAAGCTCGTCGCCAAGTTCATGAAGAACGTCGACCTGGCGAACCCGGTCGGCGTCATCGACGACTTCACCAAGACGCTGACCGAGGAGCTCGACTTCCGCCAGGAGGCGGCGAACCTCGACCGCTTCAACGACATCATGCGCGAGCTCGGGCACAAGAACATCCGCTGCCCGGTCCCGCACCACGAGTTCACGACCAGCAAGATCCTCGTCATGGAGCGCTTCTACGGCCTCCGCGTCGATCGCTTCGAGGAGATCAAGGCGCGCGGCATCGACGGCGAAGGCAAGCTCGTCGACGGCCTCCGCGGCTGGTTCCAGTGCGTCGTGTTCTACGGCTTCTTCCACGGCGACGTGCACGCGGGCAACCTGATGCTCCTCGACGACGGCACGATCGGCTTCCTCGACTTCGGCATCGTCGGCCGGTTCGATGACAAGGAGCGCTACCTCGTCACCGACTACATGATCGCGTTCGCTTCTGGTAACTACAAACGGCTCGCCGAGATCATCATCGAGATGGCCGGCGCGCCCGACGGCCTCGACGTCGACGGCTTCATCGCCGACCTCGGCGAGACCTACCGCCCGCTGCTCACGCTCTCGTTCGCCGAGGTCAACTACGCCGAGTTCCTCCCGGGCATCCAGCGCACCGCCACCAAGCACCGGATGCGGATGCCCAACGAGTTCATCCTCATCACGAAGCAGCTGCTCTACTTCGATCGCTACGCGAAGTCGCTCGCGCCCAAGCTCAACGTCTTCACGGATCCGCGGCTCGTGCTCGGCATGATGCAGGACATCCAGAAGGCGCGCATGGAGGCCGAGGCCAAGAAGGCCGCGGCCGCGGCGAAGACCTGAGTCGCGCGAACGTGTTCAGCGGAACTGATCGTCGATGCTGCGCTCGCCCTTGGGCACCTTGATGGGCTTGCCGCCTTCATCGAGGTAGCTGAGGAACAAGTTGATGAGCTTCGTCTTGTCAGCAGTCAGCGGCTTGAACGCGAGGCCGAGCTGGTAGCCATCGTCCACGGTCGTGCACCACACGACCGTCGCCACGATCCGCAGCGCGTCGGACTTCTCGTCGTCCTCGAACACGAGCTGCAGGTCGACCTCGACGTCGGTCCCGAGCGGTACCGAGCCGGCCATGTCGGCGCACAGCCCGCCGCGCGAGACGTTCGTCGTCCGGCCCTGGTGGACCTTGCCGGCGACGTGGACGCTGATCGCGGCCTCGTGCGCGTACCGCGGATGCTCTCGCTCGGACTGACCCACCTCAGGGAAGCTTGAAGCCCGGCGGACCCCCTGGCAAGTTTTCGCGGGGTAGCGGCGGGTCCCTGACTGTCCGGGTTTCGGACGCACCGCGTTGTTTCTCCTCAGAGAACCACCCATTCGTGAGCGCATCGAGCTCCGCGGCCGCTTCGAGCGCCCGTGACCCCGATCGCTTCCACACGTAGTACGTGCGGATCACATGCGTCGCGAGTCGTCGACGCTCGCGCCGGCGCGCCGCCTCGAGCGCGACGACCTGCAGCTCGCGCCCGTCGAACACGAGTCGATCGAGGCGCCAGGTGGCGCGAACCTCGAGCGTCGTGCCGCGCCCGACGTCCGGATCCTCATCATGCCAGCTCGCATCGCGCCCGGTTCTCACGCTGACCGCCGGCACGAGGCCACCGAGTCGAGCACGCGCCGCGAAGCTCCCCGGCAAGAGTCCCGCGAGGCCGGCTGCGCGATACGCGGCGGCAAGCACGTCCGCCACCCGTGGACCGCGCCGCAATGCAGGGCTCCGCCTGTTCCCGTCACCGAGAGAACCGTCGATCTCGGCATCGATCGGATCGTCGAGCTCCGCATCGAGCCTCGCGTCGCGCTCGTCGTCGGACTCCGCGTCGAGGTCTCGCACGGACTCGACGACGCGATCGTCCTGCTCGACCTCGTCGTCCGGTGACGGGGTCGGCGTCACGCGTGATGTCGGCAATGTGGTCGCGCAGCTCGCGAGCACGATCAGCGCGAGCCCGCCGCCCGCCGCCCGGATCCGCACGGCCGCGCGGGGTTGCACTGCGGCGCGCATCAACGGCTCCACGTCAGCATCACCCACAGGACGCCGCGCGCCGTGGTCACTGGATCGATCCGGCTCGCGATCCCATCGACCGTGCGCGTGTCGA
>JANOPP010000644.1:0-10835 GCA_031421915.1 Myxococcales bacterium
TCCTCGTCGAGGCGCTTGCGATCGTCGTCCTCGCGCTTGCGCTTGTCGTCGTCCTGACGCTTGCGGTCCTCGTCGTCCTTCTTGCGCTTCTCGTCCTCCCGCTTGCGCTGCTCCTCCGCCTGCTTGCGCTTGTCCTCGTCCATGCGCTTGCGGTCGTCGTCTTCCTTCTTGCGACGCTCGTCGTCCTTCTTGCGCTGCTCGTCGGCCTGCTTGCGCTGGTCCTCGTCCATGCGCTTGCGGTCCTCGTCGACCTTAAGCTTGCGCTCCTCGACCTGGCGCTTGCGCTGCTCGTCGGCCTGCTTGCGCTTGTCCTCGTCGAGGCGCTTGCGATCGTCGTCTTCCTTCTTGCGGCGATCCTCGTCCGCACGCTTGCGGTCGTCGTCGTCTTTCTTGCGCTTCTCGTCCTCGCGCTTGCGCTGCTCGTCCGCCTGCTTGCGGCGATCCTCGTCGAGACGCTTGCGATCGTCGTCTTCCTTCTTCTTGCGATCGCGCTCTTTCTCTTCGGCCTGCTTGCGCTGCTCGTCGGTGCGCTTGCGCTGCTCCTCGTCGAACTTCTTGCGCTCCTCTTCGTCCTTCTCCCGGCGCTCCTCGAGCAGCTTCTTCTCGTCCTCGAGGCGCTTCTTCTGATCCTGATCGAACTTCTTGCGGTCCTCTTCGTCCTTCCGCTTGCGGTCGTCGTCGAGCTTGCGCTGCTCCTCGGCGTGCTTCTTCTTCTCGTCCTCGAACCGCTTCTTCTCGTCCTCGTCGCGCTTCTTGCGCTCGTCTTGCTGGCGGCGCTCGTCGTCGGCCCGGCGCTTCTCGAGGTCCGTCTGTGCCTTGCGCTGCTGGTCGAGGCGCTCGCGGTCCTCTTGCTCGCGGCGCTTCTTGTCCTGATCGAGCTGGCGCTGGCGCTGCTCGTCGAGCTTCTTGCGCTCGTCCTCGTACTTCTTTCGCTCCTCCTCGAGCCGGCGGCGCTGCGCATCGTCCTGCGCCTTGCGCTGCTCTTCCTCGTTGCGGCGGCGCCGTTCGTCGAGACGCTTCTCTTCCTCCTCGCGGCGGCGGCGCTCGTCCTCGTAACGACGGCGCTCGTCGGCCTCGCGACGGCGGTCTGCTTCCTCCCGTTGCGCCTGCGCCTCGCGATCGCGACGGATCTGCTCCTCGCGACGCTTGCGCTCCTGATATTCGCGGCGGTGTTCGCGCACCCGCGCCTCGACCTGCTTGTACTCCTCGCGGTCGTAGCGACCGGCGTCCTTGAGCACGAGCCGATCACGGCGCGCGTTGATCCGGTGCTTGCGCAGCCACTCGTCGTCGGGACCGGCGACCCAGAGCTCCTTCTTGTTGCTGCGGTGGAAGCGATAGATCTTGAGCGTGCCGCGGATGTACGCGTTCCAGTTCGACGTCACGTAGTGGCGGCGGAGGTCGACGCTCTGCAGCTGCATCGCGGGGATGAACCGCCACTGCTCGTCGGGGACGTACGTGTCCTCGGAGTAGCCCATCGGCGCCCAGCCGACCCAGCCCTCACCGACGCGCCACTGCACCCACGCCGGTCCCCACTTCGTATCCGGGGCCCAGACCCAGCGGTTGACCCAGACCCAGCGTCCGTAGTGGTCGGTCGCCCAGCCGAACGGATCGCTCGAGACCCAGGTCCAGCCGAACTCGCTGTGCCTCCAGTGACCGTTCATGTACGGCTGGTACGCGTTGTCCGCGGGAGCGAACACCCAGCCGAAGGTGCGGTCGTCGTACCAGGTGCCGTACGACGCGAGCTCGTTGTAGAACACGTCGATCGACGGCACCGACTGGCCCTCGACGGTGACGTTGACGTCGACGTAGATCGGCGCGACCGACTCGCTGTACGCGGTCTCGGTCTCGGGCGGTTGATAGACGGGCGGCGCCGGCTGGGGCGGCGGCGCGGGCTGCGGGTAGCCCTGCTGGGGCGGGGGCTGCTGGTATCCGCCGCCTCCGTACTGCGCGGGGGGCTGATTGATCGTGCAGCCCGCTAGCAGGGCGACGCTGAGCCACTTTCTCATCCGCATGCCTGGCACCTTTCGACGGGCGTGTGGGACGGGGGCCACCAGCTCCGTATTCACGGAGTATATCGCTGCCGGGGCTGCCAGGGTGCTACGCGCTGCCGACGACGCCGACCTTCGCCAGCTTCTTGCCGATGGCCTGGAGGCGCTGGTGCAGCGCGTGCGCCTGCTGCGCCAGCTCCTCGAACTCCGCCTCGCGTGCCGTTCCTGCGAGGGTTTCGGCACGCGTCGACAGACCGAGCACGGTCTCCGAGACGTCGCGCGCATCCTTCGCCGTCGGCTGCGTCGAGGCGTCGCCGTTCTCGGCCTTGGCCTGGATCAACGTGTTGAGGCCGCCGACCTCGCCCGCCAGCCCGGTGAGCTCGCCCATCAGCTCCTGCAGGCGCGCGTTGCGCTGCTGGATCGCCGGGACGTGCGCGACGACGTTCTTCGCGAGCTGCTCCTGCTGATCGCGCGCCGCGGCGAGCGCCTTGACCAGCTTCTGGCCCGCCTGCTGGAGGCGCTCCTCGCAGGCGGCGATCTCGCCGAGCAGGTTGTTCGCCCGCTCGAGGTGCTTCACGCTCGACATCGGCTGCTCGAGGAACAGCTCACCGAGGCGTCCGTAGCTCGACAGCTCGGTGTCGAACTCGGCCGCCGCGTCGACGAGGGGCGTGGATTCCAGTTTCGCCATCGGCGCGAACCTACTCGATCATCGGGTCAAGGTCGATCACTCGCGAGTCGCACGCCGGTCAGCTGCCGACGTGCCGATGGCGCGATCAACGTACGAGCGCGGGAGGCAGGCAGCGATGCCGCCGTGGCGGCGAGCCCCCACTCCGACTCCGTCGGAAGCCGCGCGTGCGCCCAGCGAGCGATCGCATCGGCTTCGTAGTAGCTCAGGTAGCAAGCGGTCTCCGCGGGATCGATCTCGCGCATGCCAACCATGTCGTAGGTCAGCCAGACACCATCGCGACGCTCCCAGTACAGCGGCGCGCGCCAGTGCTCGCGCTGCACCGTGGCAAACCCGTCGCCGAGCCACAGCCGCGGATCGCGATAGCCATCGTCATGGATGAAGGCGAACACTTCGGCGTTGCAGATCGGCCGCGTCGCGAACAGGAACGGCTCCACGATGTCTGCCTCGAGCTCGAGCCACCGCCATGGCTCGACCTGACCGAGCACGTTGGATACCGGCTCGTCGTGAAACGCGGGCCGCAGCGCGTTGACGCCAGCCGCGAAGAACGTCGTCGCTCGCACCGGCGCAGTCACGCCCACCGGGCGCTCTCGCTCGGTCTCGGCCGCCAACGTCACGTCGAACGCGTCCACTGCGCCATGACCCTGCAGCGGCCGTACCACCGGCTCCGGCGATCCAGCTGCCGTCGGGCGTGGACGTCGCTCCGTTCGTGCGACGAGCTCGCACGTCAGGGCGACTGCGCGCGTGCGATCGCGCGCAGGGCTACTGAACGCCGGGCGTCGGCATGCGCGGTCCGTAGAACCGCATGCTCGCGATCACCATCGTCTCGTCGCCGCCCTTGACCTCGCGACGTGCTGCGACGTCGATGCCCCACTTGATGTTCGCGACGCCGATGCCGCCCGTCATGTAGGTCGAGCCGAGACCGTTGTCGCGGAGCGCGCCGATGCGAAGCGGAAACCCGTACTCGCTCGAGCGCAGAAACAGCTCGGCGCCCCCGCCGTAGCGCGCACCGGATCCATCGGTCTTCCACCGCGAGTCGAAGCTGAGGGCGAACGTCGGGATCGGGCGCGCGAACACGCCACCACCTACGTCACGCGGAAAGTGCGACGAGTCCTCGGTACCCCACAGGTTGTGACCCGCGACGCCGAGGTTGATCATGTCGGTCACCCGGACCGTCAGGCCGAGGTCGAAGGAGATGCCGCTCTTCTTCTCCTCCTCCATGACGTTCGAGTCGAAGCGGAAATACTTCGTGGTCTGGCCGAGCATGATGCGCGGCGTGATCTGGCGCGACAGCGACGTCCCCGCGATGTGCGCGGTGCGGCTCATCGCGACACCGCCGAGCTCGGGGCTCGACCCCGCATAGCTGTAGAAGAAGCATCCCGGGACGGCGTTCGTCGAGTCACACGCCGAGATGCCGACGATCGACGCGCTGTCGGACTGCCGGTAGCCATAGCCGCCCTCGAACACGAGCTCGCGGTTGAGCGGGAGGCCGGAGGGGTTGAGGCCGATCGCGGTCGCACCTGTCGAGCCGGCTCGCATCGCCTCGCCGACCGCGATCTCGCGCGGTCCGAGCAGATCGTCGAGCGAGTCGGGTTCCGCATGCGCCACACCGAGGAGGGACGTCACGGCGAAGACACAGGGCACGAACGATCGCATTCCCGAGTGTTGGCGCGGTTTCTCGTCGAGCGCAAGAAACACGTGCGACTTGCCGTTCTGGCAGCCCCCAGCGTCGAGAACGTGCCTGTCTGTCCACAGCTCGAAACGGGTCAAGGCAGCGTCAGGATCACGCCGTACGCGTCGTCGTTCATCGTCGCGGTCGGCGTCGCGAGACCGCCCTGGTAGCCGACGACGAGCAGCTTGTTGCCGTTGACGGCGCCGCCCCAGAACTGATCGTTGCCATTCGCACCGAGCGCCAGCTTGATGATGCCGGTACCGAAGCCGGTGTCGAGCTGACCGGTCGCGCTGACAATCGCGAGCACGGCATCCTGCGTCGTCATGTTGCTCGGGCCCGTGGAGCCGATCATCGCGGTCTTGCCGTTCGGAAGTGCGACCGCGTTGCGGCAGTTGCTGCCGAGCATCGCGCCCGACGGGTCGAACACCACGGCGCCGTTGGTAGAGCCCCACGCCGTGTCGCGCACACCCGTGTTGATGTTGAACCGCATCGAGACAAAGTCGTTCGTGGCGCCGGTGTTCCGGCCGTAGCCGGCGGTGACGACGTTGTCGCCGTGGCGCGCGAAGCTGTAGATCTCGGTCTGCATCGCGAGGACGCTCTCGTGGAACAGGCCGCTCGTCGCGAACGCCGTCTCGAGCGCTGTCCCGGTTGCGTTGACCTTGAACAGGACGGGCTGCGCCGTGTTGCCGGTCGCCGGGGTACTCGCGTAGCCGCTGGCGACCACGGAGCCGTCGGTCAACACCGTCAGCGCCTTCGGCGTCGAGTTGGTGTGCATGTTCGTGACGAAGATGTCGTAGACGAACGTGCCGTCGCCGCCGCCGTAGCCGAGGTCCAGGGCGCCATCGGCGGTGAAGCGCGCGACCACGAACTCGCTGTCGACGCGCGGCGTCGCGCCTCCGGTGATGGTGCCCTCGCCGCGCTGAGTCGCGTGGAGGAAGATGGCGTTGTTTGTACCGACAGTCAGCGCTCGCGCGCCGTCGCGTCCACGCACGGTGGGAGTGGGCGTGGGCTCGAGGAACGACTCGTTCAGGTTGACGACGCGGACACCGTTGACTCCGAAGTTCGGATCGAGGGCACCGGTGTCGAGGAGGCCGACCAGCACGACGTCCGTGTCCGCGGCGTCGGTCGCGTTGACGGTCGCGGCCGGCGTGCTCGCCGACACGACGATCTTGCCGGTCGAGAGCGTGACGATGTCGATCTCGTCCGCGCTGCCGACGACCTTCACGGTCGACGTGAAGACGCCGCCGGTCCCGAACGTCGTGTCCTTGGTTCCGGTCGCGGTCAGGCGCGTGACGACGAGGAACTTGTCACCGGTGAGCGTCGCCGCGGAGAACCCGGCCGTGTAGAAGCCGCCGTTCGGGCCGGCGACCGCGGACTGCATCTGATCGGGTCCGGCGGTGGAGAGGCCGAAGGCGAACGGCGTGGGCGGCGTGAAGGTCGGCGCATCGACCGCGGCATCGACCGGGGCCGTATCGATCGGGACCCCCGCATCGGGCGCATCGAGGTTGTCTCCGCACGCGGAGAGGAGGGCAGAGGCGATCAGGGAAAACTTCTTCATGAGACTCCTAGAACCGGGCCTTGTAGCCAACGGCAAGCATCCGGGGTGGGTTGGGTCGCGCTCCGTACGGGCGGCGCGAGACGATCACCTGCTCGTCGAGCAGGTTCGAACAGGTGGCATAGAGCTCGGCCCACGTCTTGAGGCGGACGTGCGCGGACAGATCGATCGTGAACAACGACTGAGCGAGGACGGCGTCGGGAATCTCGCCCTGCCCCGCCACGTCACGGCTCGCTGCGCGGTAGCGAGCGGTCGCGCCGAATTCGCCGCGTGGATGCTTGAGGCCCGTCGACACCGCGAGTTGATGCGGCGGCAGATACGGCAGCTCGTCGCCCTTCATCACGGTGCCCCAGCCCCCGAACTCCGACGAGAACGAGTGCTGGAATGCCGACTGCGTCAGCGTGTAGGCGATCGCGACCGGCACCGAGAGCTTGCGCTTCTTGACGACGGGAACCTCTCCGCCGACCTGCGCCTCGACCCCCCACACCCGTACGCGGCCACCGTTGTACTCCGTGCCTTCCATCGCCTCGGTGCAGCCGCTCGCGAGCGTGCACGAGCCCTTGAGGTTCGAGTAGTTGCTGAAGAAGCCGATCAGATCCGCATTGACTCGCTCGTCGCGCCAACGGGCGCCGCCCTCGTAGTTGACGCTCGATTCCGGGCGGACATCGGCGGACGACGACGGTGCGACGGGAACGAAGCCACGATGGACTCCTGCGAGCACGCTGAGCTCGTCGGTGACGTGATACTCGGCGCCGCCGCCGGGGATCACGACCGCATAGTCACCGTCGCGTAGCTCCTCGGTCAGACGATCGGCGAACCGGAAGTCGATCAGCTCGAGGCGGAGACCCGCGCTGAGCTCGAGCTTCTTGTAGTGGATGCGATCCTCGGCGTAGATCGCCATCGCGATCGTCTCGGCGCGCGAGTCGAGCACCGTTGCGCGCTGGCGCTCGGAGCGCACCAGCTCCCCACCAAGCATGTCGTAGCCGTCCTCGTAGCGTTTGCGATCCGCGCGGTCGAAGTGAATACGCACGCCGGCATCGATGTGATGCGTGAGCGGGCCGGTGGTCTGCTCCGTCCCCAGCGCGGTCTGGATCCCCTGCGACGTGAAGCGCCGATCATTGGTTCCGAGGATGAGCTCCTCCTCGGGAACCGTCGAGTCGGCCTGGCCAGTGAGGATCGCGTAGAACACCGGGTTGACGCCCGCGCCGGGCTCCGAGATCAGCTGGTAGAAGTCGCGCTGCCCGACGAAGCCGTCGACCTTGCCCCACGCACGACGGAACTTGTGCCGGTACGCGACGGTCTCGACGCGTGTGTGCAGACCGAGATCCACGCGATGCGTCGCGCGCATCCGCCAGTGGTCCCAGTTCATCTGGTCCCTCGCCGAGGCCACGTAACGCCGCTGCGGCGCCGCCGCGAAGTCCGCGTCCGTGAGGCCGGTGTACGTCTCGTTCGACGTCTCGTGTCCGTAGCCGACGCGCAGATCGAGCGTGTGGTACTCGACCGCCGTCGGCTCTGACATCAGGCGACCGGTGATCTGGATGTCGTCCTTGTCGAAGCCCGTGTCGCCGCCCCCGTCGAGGTCCTTGAATCCGTCGGCGCGCAGCTTCACGTACTCGGCCATCACGCCCCAGCGCTTCTGGCGCTCGGCCGCGCGTGCGTGAACCTTGCCGTAGAGGTTCGAGCCCCCGGCGACGTCGACATAGGCCGACCGATCTGCCGGGAACGGCTCGCCGATCATGTCGATGGCGCCACCGACCGTCGCGGGTCCGAACCGGATCGCGGAGGGTCCCTTGGTGACCTCGATCCGCGACATCCGCGTGACGAGCGGGACGTAGTACGCGGCCGGCGCGGTGTAGGGCGCGGGACCGCTGAGGACACCGTCCTCCATCAACGTGATCTTCGCGCTGCGATCGGCGGCAGCGCCGCGCATCCCGATGTTCGGGCGCAAGCCATAGCCATCCTCGTCGCGGATGTAGACACCGGCGACGCCGCCGAGGACCTTGTGGAGATCGTCATACTCGTCACGCTCGAGCGCTTCTTTGGTCAGCTCGGCGCGTGCACCTGGCGGTGCGCGATCGACGATCTCGATCGTCTCCGTCTCCGTCTCCTCCTCGCCCGGCTCCGCGGGGTCAGAGTCGGGCTGCGCCGCGACCGGGCGGGTGGCGAGCAGACCGACGACGACGACGAGCGCGAGGTCAGTCGTTGTCGGCCGCGACATCGTTGGGAATCTCGAGCGCCAGCACGGTGAGGAACTGGCTCTTCAGATCATCGGTGAACTCGCGAACGGTGGCGTGGGTCGCCACGACCTTCGCGTAGTCGGTGGTGAGCGCGGTGAGAAAGCTGTCGGGCAGTGCGTTCGCGGACACGATCGCCGCATCGAGCTTCGCGACCATGCGGTCCGCGAGCTCGGGCTGGCCGAGCGCACGCATGAAGTCATCGAACGCCGGGCCGTCCTTGGTCGGCGTGGTCCCGGTCAGGCCCTCGCGCAGGGCGCGAAGGTTGATGCGCAGCGCGAACGTCGCGCGATCGGAGAACCGCAACTCGACCTCGCGCTCGCACGGCGTCTGCACCGTCTGGCACGCGTTGACGGCGATGCCCGCGGACTCCGCGAGCTTCATGTCCTTCAGGATCTTGTCGACGAAGAACATCCCGTCGGAGATCCGGTTGACGCCTTCCTGTGCGCTCTTGATCGTCGACGCCGAGGTCCCGGCGTTCGCGAGCTCGCCGACGTAGTTACCTCCATCGGCGCGCCACGCGGTGCGCAGCTCGGCCCCCCTGGCAGCGACATCGGTCGCGATCGCGACGGCGAGCCGGCACCGCGCCCGCGGAAGATCCGCGGCGAGGGCGTCCCACCCGGTTGGCGCGGTGACGCACGAGTGCGCGGTCGAGGTCGGGAACAGGAGGTACTCGATCGCGGTCAGCGAGCGCGCATTCACGAGCTCGACCGAGACATCGTAGCTCGCCGGGTTCCCCCACTGGCTCGCGGTGTCGCGATCGAGCTCGCACGGCGACAGCAGCGGCCACGCGTAGATCTCGTTGCGCAGCTTCGCGTGATCCATCGCGGCAGGTCCGACCATCAGTGCCTCGGCGGCCTCCCACGCATCGATCGATGCATTGACCGCGGCGTGTGCGGACGCGAGCGTCTGGGCCGGCTGCCCCGCATCGAGCGCCTCGCAGTGAGCGCGGATCGCGGCGGGCAGCTCAGCCGCGCGAGCGGCGAACGCCTCCTGGATCGGCAGCAGCACGTGCTCGGCGAGGTGCGCGAGCATCGCGGCGCGATCGAAGTCATCGGTCGGTGGTGCATCGACCCCGTTCGGCTCGCTGCCGCACGCGGCGACGCAGAGCGCGAGACCGGAGATCGCTGCCGACTTCATGCAGTCATCTGCTCATATTTGAAAACGACTTTCAACTCCGTTTTCAGAAGATCTGCGATGGCTCGCGCAGATCGACGATATGTCTATTATTTACTGATGGTTACGTGCGGTGGCGGTTCAGGGGGACCGGGGCGCACCCAGTGCTCCGTGTCGGCCGTCACGAGATCGATGTCGGGATCCATCATCTCGATCGGGCCCCGGCCGTTGAGCGAGACCGCGGTCCGCGCGCGGATCGCCACGACGCGATAGCCGCGTGCACGGAGATCGTCCGCGATGTGACGCGCGAGCTGCACGATCAGATCGGGTTGCCCGCTCATCTCTCGCTCCTGCCGCGGCGTGAGGTAGTTGTGCGCTGGGACCTCGAGCTGCTTCCGATCGTCGAGCTCGGCGATGAACGTGACCGCGCCGTGCTTCTCGCGGATCAAGACGTGCCATGCGAACCGGATCCCGCGCTCGTTCCACAGCACGTCACCAGGGAGCACGAAGTGGCGTAGCGGTACGAGGAGCTGGACGACCACGTACCCCACGACGACCCACGCTACGAGTCGCCTCGGCGGTGACTCCCTGCCCTCCGCCGTGAACGCCGGAAGGCGCAGCAACCTGCGCGGCCACGACGGCGAGAAGAAGATCAGCGCCGAGCTCGTCATGATCAGCGGGAACATGCCGATGTTGAACAGGTAGCCCGTGATGCCGTGGAACATGATCAGTGCGCCATACGCGACGAGCCGCGTGCGACGCCACGACAGCCACGCGACGATCGTCGTGTCGAACACGAAGCCCGCCCACGACATGGCGAGCGCGAACCACGGCGCGCCGAGCAGCTCGCCCACGACCGGCAGCTCGGTCCGCGCCGTGAGCCACAGGTTGAGCGGCTGGCCGTAGCCGAGCCAGTCGAGCTTCGCCTTCGCGAGCCCCGCGAACACGTAGACGACGCCGACCTGGAGACGCAGGAGCCAGACAAACCACGCGGGAATCGTCGACCGTGCGATCGATGGATCGCGACGCACGTCGAGCGACCACGCTGCATTCGCCGGCAAGCACGCGAGGAGGATCCCGAGCAGCACCACGAGGTAGTGGTGATTGAGGTAGTTCGTGACGTCGATCAGCTGCGTGTAGAGGAAGCCGAGCGTGAACAGCACGACCGCCGCGCGGTAGAACACGCCGACCGCGATCGCGAGCGCGAGCACCGCGAGCACGGCGTAGTGGACGTACATCCCGGTCACCGACCACGGCTGCACCCACGCAAAGCCCGGGTACTTGAAGAACCACGTCGGCTCGCCGTACATCGGTTCGATCCAGCCGGTCGCGAGGAACCGGAGAATGCCGAACAGCATCACCGTGCCGAAGATGATCCGGAACGCGCCGAGCGACGCGATGTCGACTCGCGTCAGCGCGCGCGCTCGGATCCGATCGAACACGTGCACATCGTTACCCCGAAAACGAAACAGCGCGGACTCCGAAGAGGCCGCGCTGCTCGATCACGTCAGTACGCTTACCAGCGATCGCCGCCGCCGCCGCCGCGACCACCGCCGCCGCCGCGACCACCACGGCCGCCGCGACC
>JANOPP010000645.1:0-1679 GCA_031421915.1 Myxococcales bacterium
GATATAACCCCAACGTCAGGCGTCGTCCGTTTGGAGCTGGTGTACCCCGACATAATTTTCGTCGACCATATGTCGCTGGTGAAAATCGAAGGCGAATGGAAGATTGTTCAAAAGCTGTTCCACGCAATGCGGCCTCCAGCGCCGATTGCGGCGAAATAGCTGCGAGGCGTTGTGCGAAGGCTGATTCCGAGTGAATTTCTGGCGGGGCTTTACAGCCCCAAAAGGCGTCCGTCGTCACGCCAACGGCGGGCTCGGTTATGCCGACTGCAGCGCGTCCTGTAGGGCGCCTGTGAGCTCTCGGGTCAAAACAGAGTGATCCACGTCCTTTGAACGAGTCTCGAGAACAATATAACTCAATTCGCCAACAAAGCTGCCGTTCGTCGGACCAAGGTCGCGTCCTGAAAGCTTCCGTAGGTTCAGAAAGCTAAGGCTGGCAGTGGTGTTGTAACTCGATGTCAGGCTGGTGTTGCACTGCACAGGCCAATAATAGACATCTTTCGCGGCCACTCGTTCAGTTTTTGGTCAGCCTAATGCGAGCACTTCAGCCGAGATGTATAAGGCATTCCTTCCGCTTTTTGTGTATACCGCTTGTTCCTCGGCTAGCGCCGCGCCGGATAAGCCGGTCGATCGCGACCCGCGGCCCTATGCGACGCAGACTAAGGTTCCGGTTCCCGATTACAGCCGTCTGCTTCGCCAAGCTCCGTTGGCCGCCGAAGGACGAACTCATCGCGAAGCCACTGCGCGTGCGCCACGCGACGCCAAGGCGATTGGGGACCTATGGATTGCACGACTGAAGGCGCGCGACGCGCTGCTGGGAGCGGGTCTTGCGGGGAAGAGCCCCAACGGGCCGGTAAGTCTGATGGACACCGGCCTCACCGAACCCGAATTCATGGCCTGGGCCGGGACAAACCGCTGGCAGATTCCCAAGCATATTCGATGGGGATTTGTCTCGAAATTGATGCTTCCGCGTATCAGTGACGCAGCGAAAAACGCTACACGCGTCTGGCCGGCCTCGACTGCGCGGACTGGTTTCCAGCTCGAAGCTCTTTTGCGTGGCCGTGTCGAGCTGCGCGATGGATGCTTCTTTGTCGCTCCTTTCGGGCAACCCGCCAACAAGCTCGCATGGTTTCATGCCGAAATGGGCTTGGACAGAGATAAGGCGGGCTATCTCGTATTGCGGGACCGGGGCACTGGCCTGACCCGTGCGAGGATCGGCGAGGAGATGGTTTGGGGCGGTCCGCCGAGCGCCGTGATCGATCTGCCGACCAAACGCGCCTTGCAGACAGCCTGCGGCAATCACGAGATTGTGGTTGTCGGCTCGCCGGAATCGCGCGAGCGGTTTCTCACGCAGTACCCACATCTCCGCAATCCGCCGGCGCCGCCGCCTCCGCCATCGCAACGTTGAGAGAGCGGCACTGGCGTTCCCATGAGCAGGACACCGGCAACCAATATATATCTCGGTAAGCGAACTCTGCTGTTCATGGGGCTCGTTTTCGCTCTGGTCATCGGAGCTTTCGTCCTGAGCGTTACCGGCAAGGCGCCCGATGACATCCTCGACCTGGTATTCAAATCGCCAGAAGATGGCAGTTGGGTGGCGGTTAGCATCGATGGACAAGAGATCGGCACGAGAAGGCACTCGATCGATGTCAGGCGCGGCAAGATCGTTGCCGGCTATGATG
>JANOPP010000646.1:0-4382 GCA_031421915.1 Myxococcales bacterium
TCAGACATCGGCGGCACGTGATGCTCTCGCCAAATTCATCTCCAGCTTCCCGAGGTCGACGCGTGCGGGTGAGGCGGCGGCGTTGCTCGGGTGGCTCCTTTACGATGGTGGCGATCTCGACGGTGCCGAGCGGAGATTCCGTGTCGCTGCCAAGGATCGCGTGCCGAGTGTGCGAGAGAGCGCGGACCGCGGACTGACCGCGATCGAGCGGCGGCGGAAGACGCCGTGACGCGTGCGCTCGGCAGCCTGTGCACGGGCAAGACCTTCGCTTCGATCGCCGCGATCCGTCGCCCAGCCGACGATCGCGCGGGAAGATGGATGGACCGCGCCGGGGCCATCAATCCCCCGGGCGAACCGTGATCAAGCCCCCGCACAGCTCCTCGTCATCCTCGACACCTCGAACGTCGGCATCGCCTTGCCTGCGGTCCAGCACTCGCTCGGCTTCGACCCCGCCGGACTCTCGGCGGCATTCATCGGTGCAGCCGCGATCGCGTTCGTGGCCGCTGCACTCGCGACGATCGCGGTCCGTATGCCTTCGGCTCAGCAGGTCTCTGAAGCTAGTCGACTCGCAGCGTGACGTTGGGCGTCAGGGCACGACGAGCAGCGCGCTGCGCGACAGCGCGAACGCCTGGTTCGGGGTCAGCAGCGTTCCGCCTTCCATCAGGTTGTCGGCGCCCGGCGTCGTGTCGTCGAGCGGGTCGGGATAGGTCCGGCCCGAGATTCCGCGGTTCTGCACGTGCTGGAGCGCGAGGAAGTGTCCGGCCTCGTGCGCCGTGATGCGCGCGAGCTCGACGGCGGGGAGACCGCCTCGAACCACCACGCCGAAGTAGTAGCTGCCGCGGATCGGCGGGCCCGGAGTCCCGAGTGCGAGACCGCCGACGCCGGAGGGCAGGGCCTCGACGAAGAAGATATCGAGACCCGTCGTCGTGCGATCGGCGACCAGGCCCGGCAGCATCGCCGACATGCTCGTCGGCGCCTCCTGCGGCTCCGAGAAGTCGGTGATTCGTTCGAGGGCGGTGCCGGGGATGCGCTCGACGCCGTTGAACGTCACGTTCACGTTCGCTTGTGCGAAGAGGCGTGTGACCTCGGCGCGGAGCTCGGGGGTGTTCGGATCCGCCAGTGTGTCGGACACGATGTAGATGTTGAGAGGCAGCGTGTTCGCGCCGTCGTCCTTCGGCATGAGGATGCGAACGGTCACGGGGCCAGGCCGGTTCGAGGCGACGCGAAGGAAGGCGTCTCCTGCGACGACCACCTGGCCCGGTCGGTACGGATAGACGTGCGTGAACGTGCCGAGACGGATCGACTGGTAGAGGTCGCCGGCCAGCTGCCCGATCTGCTCCTGTTCGTACGTCATCTGCATCGCGGGTCCGGGCGCGCCGGCCGGCAAGTGCACGAGCTCGGTGTCGTCGCCCATCGCGAATTCACCAAGCGCATAGAGACCCTCGTTCGCACCCTCGACGACGATCGTGATCGAGCGCGTGCCCTCGGGGATCTCGAACGGAACATCGCTGGACAATCCGTCCGCTCCCACAACGGCCTCGAGGACAACCTCGCGTGGCGGCGGTAGGTCCATTCCGTCGTCGCCACAGCCAAGCGCCGCAAGAACGAGGCAGGTGAGAGTGAGGCGCATCGGCGCCGGCTCTACCACGAAGTGGGTCCCCTCGTTGCAATCGCGTGTCATGCGGAACGGGGCGGTCCGTCTTCTGGTTGCTGCGCTGACATGGCTCGGCGCTTGCGACAGGAGGATCCATGCACCCGAACCACCACGACCACGACCACGGCCACGAGGGCCATCACGGGCATCGTGGGCACCCCGCGCCCGAGCATGCGTTGGCGCACGGTGTGACCGAGCCGGTCACGGTCGAGCCCGGGGCCACGCCATCGCCAGCACCGGCGACCGAGTACACGTGCCCGATGCACCCCGAGATCCGATCGGATCGCCCGGGGAACTGCCCGCTCTGCGGCATGTCGCTCGAACCGGTGCGTCCGACCGCTGAACCCGCCGATGACTCCGAGCTGCGGTCGATGACCCTACGGTTCTGGATCTCGGCGGCGCTCGCACTGCCGCTGTTGATCCTGACGATGGGTCCGATGGTCGGTCTCGACATCGGACTCACGGGGCGCACGCGTGCGTTTGTCGAGCTCGGGCTCGCTGCACCGGTCTGTACGTGGGCTGCGTGGCCGTTCTACGTGCGGTTCTCCCAGTCACTGAAGAACCGCAGCCCGAACATGTGGACGTTGATCGGGCTCGGTGTCCTCGTCGCGTTCGGCTTCAGCATCGTGGCGACGCTCGCACCGAGCATCTTTCCGGCTGCGTTCCGCGGGCATGGTGGCGAAGTCGGTCTCTACTTCGAGGCTGCTGCGGTCATCGTCGCGCTCGTTCTCCTCGGCCAGGTGCTCGAGCTCCGCGCGCGTGGGCGTACGGGTGCCGCGCTGCAGCAGCTGCTCGGCCTTGCAGCGAAGCAGGCCCGGCGCATCGAGGCGGATGGTCGCGAAGTCGATGTTGATCTCTCGCACGTTCACGTCGGTGACCGACTGCGCGTCCGCCCAGGGGACAAGGTGCCGGTCGATGGTGTGATCGAGGAAGGCTCCAGCTCGATCGACGAGTCGATGCTGACGGGCGAGCCGATGCCGGTCACGAAGGAGGTCGGGGACCACGTCGTCGGGGCGACGATCAACGGTACGGGCTCGTTCGTGATGCGCGCCGATGCGGTCGGGTCCGGGACACTGCTCGCGCGCATCGTCGAGCTCGTGGCGCAGGCGCAGCGCAGTCGCGCTCCGATCCAGAAGCTCGCAGATCACGTCGCAGGCTGGTTCGTGCCGGTCGTCATCGCGATCGCCGTGGCGAGCTTTGCGGTGTGGGCGGCGTTCGGGCCCGACCCGCGCCTCGCGCACGGGTTGATCAACGCGATCGCCGTGGTGATCATCGCCTGTCCGTGTGCCCTCGGCCTCGCGACGCCGATCTCGATCACGGTCGCGGTCGGCCGAGGAGCACAGATCGGTGTGCTGTTCCGCGATGCCCAGGCGGTCGAGCGGCTCGAGAAGGTCGACACGCTGTTCGTCGACAAGACCGGCACGTTGACCGAGGGGCGACCGGCCGTCACGGACGTGTTCGCAGTCGACGGCGACGAGCTGGCCGTGCTCCGTGCGGCGGCTGCAGTGGAGCGCGGCAGCGAGCATCCGCTCGCGCAAGCGATCGTCAGCGGCGCGGAGGCGAGGAAGATCGCGATCCCGGCCTCCAGCGAGTTCGAATCGGTGACGGGTAAGGGCGTCACCGGTACCGTCGACGGCAAGCGCGTGCACCTGGGTAATCGCGCTCTCATCGCGGATGCCGGCATCGACCTTTCGACGCTCGATGAGCGAGCAGACACGCTGCGTGCCGATGGCAAGACCGCCATGTTCGTTGCGATCGACGGGCGCGCAGCGGGAATCGTGGCCGTCGCGGATCCGATCAAGTCATCGACGCACGAAGCACTGCTCGCACTCCGCGAAGCGGGGCTACGCGTCGTGATGGTCACCGGCGACAACCGGCGAACTGCCGAGGCCGTCGCCAAGAAGCTCGGCATCGAGCGGGTGATCGCTGACGTGATGCCTGCGGACAAGGTGCGGGTCGTGGAGGAAGCACAGCGTGAAGGTCGCGTGGTCGCGATGGCGGGCGATGACATCAACGATGCTCCGGCTCTCGCGAGGGCGGACGTCGGAATCGCGATGGGAACTGGCACGGACATCGCCATCGAGAGTGCTGGGATCACCCTCGTGAAAGGTGATCTGCGTTCGATCGCACGAGCGGTCACCCTCAGCCGCGCGACGATGCGAAACATCAAGCAGAACCTGTTCTTCGCATTCGTCTACAACGCCGCTGGCATTCCGCTCGCCGCGGGCGTTCTGTACCCGTTCACGGGATGGCTGCTGAGCCCGATGATTGCGGCCCTGGCGATGAGCCTCAGCTCCGTCTCGGTGATCGGCAACGCGCTCCGCCTTCGGCGCGCCTCGATCTGAGTGAGCGACGAAGTCACCTGTAACCGAACAGGTCACAGCTAGGGTATTCAGACGCATGGATGCGCCGCATCCACGTTGATCCACAGCTTGCCCCTGGTATCCCTACGCAACCTCGTTTCCTGGAAGTCCCATGTCCCTCATCAAGTCTCTACGTCCGTTGAGCCTGGCGATCACACTTGCCGCGATGGGCGCCTGCGGCGGTTCTTCGCAACCTGCAGCGCTGCAGCCCAAGGCGACTGCGACGACGGCAGCGGATCCGTCGTGCCCGGTGACGGTCCCGGGCACCTCGGTAGCTGTCGAGGACGCGAACACGGGCGCGGCGCTCGTATTCGTCACCACGTCGGACGTCGCGGAGCTTCGCACGCGCGTCGCGACGATGGCGC
>JANOPP010000647.1:0-35047 GCA_031421915.1 Myxococcales bacterium
AAGCCGGGACAGAGCTGGCGTCGGAGCCGTCGGTGCGGGTGCCACGGAGGGCACTCTACGCGGGGACGGTCGCCCGTCGTGGCGGAATGACGATTTCCGACGCAATCGTGACCGAGGGGCCCCGGTATCCCTGCGTGACGAGCGCGGGCTCGGTCATCGCTCGCCACGCGAGGGGACGCGGGGCATCGAACGTCCAGTCGAGAAAGACTGACGTATCGTCACGCAGCGTGACCTTCAATCGCACGCGGTACCCATCGCGCGCTGGATCCGGCAACGAAGTGCATGGGCTGCGGAGCGCAGGCTGTTGTCAGTTCCGGTTGCAAGGAGGCGCTCGACCCACAGCAACGCGTCGACGTGCTTGCGCTGCTTGAACGACATGAGTGCGAGGTCATAGATCGCGGCGTCCGCCAGCGGGCTCCCTGGCCCGGATGCAACCACCTTCTCGAGCAAGACGCGCGCTTTCGTATCATCGCCGTTCGTCATGGCTCGTTCCGCATGAACATAGATCTGCTGCAGGCTCTCGGCTCGCGTCGCCGTACGCCTCGGCAGGTTGGCCGGTTGCGACAATGACGTGGGGGACGCGGACGCAGGCGACGGTGTGACGATGGGCGCATCCAGCTCGACCATGTGGCGCTCGATGATCGCGTTCGCTTGGTGCTCGCTGGTTGCAATCTCGGTCGAGGCTTCGTGGACACGCGCCGCGAACACAGGCGATGTCACCGCGGTCTCCACCGAGGGCGTCTTGACGATGACGGGCGACGCACCAAGAACACGTCGTAACACCAACGCGCCTTCGGAGATCACGATCGTCATCTGCTGCGGGGTGCGTTCGACCGACAGCCGTGCCGGCCCGTACAGCGTGAAATCTCCATCGGAGGAGCGGTGTTGTGCGGTGGATCCCGTGGCGGCTTCGAACTCGAATCGATCGATTTGCGCCACCTGTGCTGGCGGTTGATAACCGCGCACGAGCAACCATACGATCGTGACAGCTGCGACCCCGAATACGATCGCGGGCACGGCGAACTTCGGCCACACGCGGACCAGCGGCGCGGGTTCCGCGAGCGCCCGTTCGATTCGTTGCCAGGTATTCGCACGCGCGATATCGGACAATGGCTCGACGGTTGCGTTGACGATCCTGCGAACGTCCCGGGTGGTCACAATCGACTCCGCACCCGCGCGAGGACGCGGTTGGCAGCAGCGACGCGCATCCGCGCCGTGGTGGTGAAGCAACCTGCGAGCCGCGCAATTTCCGGGTAGGACAGCTCGACAACTTCACGCAGGATGAACGCGATACGCTGGTCGGGCGTAAGTTGATCGAGGAACCGCATCACGTCTGTGACCTCGGCGCACTGGTTGTCGGACATGTGTGCTGCGATCGAGAACTCGGTGCCCTCGTCGACGAGCGTTGGTCGTCGCCTTGCTGCGCGCAAATGGTCGTAGGCGACGTGCACGGTGATCTTGTGGAGAAAGGTCGTCACGGCAGACCGGCACTCGAAGCGCGGAAGCGCGCGGTGGAACCGCACGAACACGTCCTGCACCAGATCCTCGCGTTCGGCGCGTGGACCGATGAGTCGGGTTAGCAGGCCGTACACATCGCCCGAGGTCGCGCGATACAGAGCCGCGAACGCCTGGTGATCACCCTGCGCTGCGCGCTCGACGAGGACCTCGTTGTCTTCGATCGACGGAGTCAACCGATCACGGATGGCCTTCATGCTATCGGGACCATTCGAGCCCCGCGCCCACCCAGCCGCCATATTCGAAGTACTTCGGCGCCGACATGCAATCGACCGGCCTGGACGACGTGACGTAGTGTCCGCCGAGCTCGCCGACGATCTTGACCTTGTCGGAGACTGGAAGGTAGACGCGGCCGACGCCATATACGCTCGAGTTCGAGCCCCACGTCGAGCACATACTCTCGTGATAGTGGAGGCGTTGCGCTCCCACCTCTAGACCCACCGCACCAGCACGACCCTCGATGCCAAGGCGGACGGGCACCAGTAGGCTCCGAGTGACGAAAGAATTCTCGAACCGACCGATGCCGATCGTCGCGACGCCGGCGACGTACCTCGTAAGGGGGTACGACAGACGAGCGTTGAGCAGCGGGATCAGGTCTTCGTACGCGTCTTCCCGATGGATCGACGTACCAACCAGCAGCGTGCCTCGCCCACGGGTCGGAACATCGGCGCGTGCTACGACGGGCATGCTGGAGTCGATGCGAGGCGGCGGCGATTCATCATCGCGCTCCGGCCCGACCTGCGTGTCGCGTGCCGACCCGCGCGCGCCAGTGTCCTCGCGCCTCCCATCGTCCAACAGCGACGTGATGATCAGCGCGACGACACGCGTCGAGCTGGTGCGGTCCTGGTGGCGCAAGGCAACACTGCGCGTCTGGCCGTTCACCGTGACTGTGAGTCCTTCGCCGTCGTGGACCGTGACGGTCACCGAGCCATCGGTCCGATCGATCGTGCGCAGCCGGATCGCATCGGCGAGATCGGCTTTCGAGAAGGGCGCACCCGGATCGACGTCGATCTCGACGTCGGCGTGGGCCTGCGTGATCATACCGACATGAAGCAGGGTTCCCAGGGCGAGGACGAGCGGTTTCATGGAGGGTTAGTCGCCGGTGGTGCCCGAAACGGCAACTCTATGTGAGCTCGACGCTTCAAAGCGGCCAGAACGACAATCGCGCCCCGAGGTACCAACACCGGCACCTCATGCTACTGAAATCATTCGGTGCACGCTGCGGGCCCCGACCGGGTGGACGGACCTAGTACGTACTAAGGTTAGTCGACGAGCTCGGGCGGTGGTGCCGTTCGGGCCAGTGCAGCGAGGGCAAGGAGCGCGACGATCAGCGCGTTCGGTACGCCATGCGCGATGATCATCGACGCGAGCGGATCGAGGCCAAACAGCACGAGCGCCGTGCCCTGATCGCGCAGCGCGAACATGCTCGCGAAGATCATCGTGACGAACAGGATCGCGCCGGCGACCCGAAGCAAGACGGCTCCGCGCGTGGTCACGAGCAGGACCGCGGCGCCCGCACCCGACGCTGCCATGCCGAGCGCCGCACCGACCTCGAGCCAGTGCGGGCCATAGATGCCGGCCGCGGTGAGCGGTACCGACAGCACGCAGCCGAGCGCGACCGCAGCGCCGAGCACGCCACGACCGTGGGCAATCCGTCCGACGATGACGAGCAGCGCGATGCCCGCGATGTGAAAGTGCGCGGCCGTGAGGAGGACCCAGAACGGTGGGTATCCGAGCAGCGGATATCCGGCCTGGTACGCGAGAAGCCACGACGCTGCCGCCGGGACAAACACCAGGCCGACCGAGAGCGCGATCCGACTGGCAGGACGTGGGCCTCGAACGAGGCGCCAGAACCCGATCCATCCGGCGATCACGGCGATCGCGACATAGGGAGCGAGCGAGAGCGTCGCGAGCACACCTGGCTCGACCGCGATGAGTCCGACCGCCGCGAGCGCACCCGCCACCAGCGAGGCACGGCGCAGCGAGCGCGGAGCCGCAGCGGCCGCGAGTGCGAGCGGCGTGATCACCGTGGTGGTCACCGCGACGATCAGCACCGGCAGCTCCATCAGGAGCCACGTGTTGGCAGCGATCATGTCGTGGGAGCGAGTCATGGGCAGCCGATCGCCTGGTCCGCGACGATCGGGTCAGAGCATAGCGGACTGGCAGCGCGAACCGCTCCGGCGTGCGACACGGCGCCGCGCCTCGTGTAGGTTCGGTCTGTGACCACCGATCTCGTCGCGTACACCCTCGAAGACAAAGTCGCCACCGTCGTCATGGACGACGGCAAGGCCAACGCGTTGTCCAAGGACATGATCGACGCACTCCTCGCCGCGCTGACCCGCGCCGAGAGCGAGGCCGGCGCGATGATCCTGGCGGGCCGCCCGGACCGGTTCTGCGCGGGCTTCGACCTCCGCGTGATGATGAGCGGTCCCGAGGCCGCGAAGGCGCTCCTCGGTGCGGGCTCCGAGCTCCTGCTTCGCCTCTACGGCGCGACGCTCCCGCTCGTGATCGCGTGCACCGGTCATGCGCTCGCGGGCGGTGCCCTCGTCGCCCTCACCGGTGACCATCGCGTCGGTGCGACGGGCGCCTACCGCATCGGCCTCAACGAGGTCGCGATCGGCCTGCCCGTCCCGGTCCTTGCGATGGAGTTCGCCCGCGATCGCCTCACCGCCGCCGAGCTACCGCGCGCGACGATGATGGCGCAGATCTACGATCCCGAGACGGCCGTCCGCGCCGGCTACCTCGACGTTGTCGTCGCTCCCGACGCGGTCCTCGCGACGGCACGCACCGAAGCGATCCGGCTCGCCGCCCTCGCCCGCTCCGCCTACCGCGCCACCAAGAAGCGGCTGCGCAGCCGGACGATCGCTTACATTCGCGCGTCGCAGGAAGAAGACCTGCGCGACCTGATGTCGCCGGGCGCCTAGTTAGTTAGACCGACGTCGAGAACTGGATCTGGACCAGCTTCCAGGCGTCGCCGACCTTCTCGTACAGCGCGAACGCTCGGAACGGCAGCGCCTTCGCCTTCGGCTTCTTCACGGACTTCGCGTCGACGTTCGCCGCGACCCACGCCACGGTCTTGGACTTCGACATCCCGGCGCGCGTGCCATCACGGACGGTGAACGTGAAGTTCCACTTCGCGATCGTCGCCTTGGCCTGCGGACCGACGTAGCGCTCGCCGAGCTCCGAGCCCATCAGCGTGACATCTTTGCGATCGGCGAACGTCGCCGCGAACGCCTTCGGATCTGCGAGCGACGTCGTGAACAGCTTCACCACGTCATCCGCACCGTCGCTCTTTGCCGTGATGACATCCGGAACGACACCCTGATCGATCGAGTCCTGCTGCGCCTTCGAGTTGATCGACGGTGTGATGCTCCACGCGACCGGCTGCCACTCTGCGTTGGCGCCCGCCTTCTCGAACAGCGCGATCGCGCGCACCCAGCCATCGGGCGTCGACTTCGCGCAGCCGGCCTTGGCACACTGCGAGTGCTCGGCAAGGTACGTCGAGATCCACGCCGTATCCGGCAACGGCATCGCGACGAGCGTCCGCTTCGGATCGGCGAGGGTGATGTCGGGGAACCCCATGCGCGCGACGTCGAGGCTCGGCGGTGGATCGAGCGTCAGGTTGCCGGTGAACGCGAACGCGGGGACGTTGCTCGTCGCACCCGACGCCTTGCTCGTGATCGCCTGGATCCGCGCAACCAGCTCGTCCGTCGGTGCGTCTGCACTCGCGACACCCGTCGCAGAGATGATCAACAGCGATGCAATGCACCGCATCTCAACGCTTCGCCGCCGCGGCCTTGCGGACGTCCACGAGGAACTTGATGACCTTGCCCTTGAGCGCGGCCGCATCCGGGTAGCGCTTGACGTCGATCAACAGGATCGACACGGTGCGCGCCTTGCGCCACGTCTCGAGCTGCGTGCGCACTGCCGGCGTGATCTGCGTGCGCTGCGGATCCTGGCCGTCGATGTAGATGTAGCCGATGTTCTGCTTCACATCGAAGCCGTCGAGCGTCAGGTTGACGCCGTCCTTCGAGAACTTGTGCTTCGTGACGATCGCGAGCTTGCCCTCGCGCGCCATCGTCCAGCTGAGGAACGACTCGACATCCTCGACGGTCCACATGTCCTCCGACGGACCGATGCCACCGCCATCGCGGAAGATCTTGATCTTCGGCGCCGCCTTCGCGAGCGGCTTGCCGTCGATCGAGCCACCGGGCACGGCCTCCGACACGATCGGCGTCTGCGGTGGCGGGGCCGGCTTCGAGGGTGCCTGCGCGTGCGCGAGGCTACTCGCGAGGAGCGTCGCGGTGCCGAGCACGCCGGCCTTGCGATAGAGATCCTTGCGCGTCGGGAACTCCGGCGCGCTGCCGCTCGTCACCGGAGCGACAGAGAGGTCGCGCTGCTGCTGCGCGGGGCTGGGCTTCGAGATCACCGGGAGCTTCTTCTTCACTGGACCACCTCCTCTTCATCGGTCGAACGAACGCGCAGCTGGACCAGCTGCGGATACAACTTCTGCATGAACACCGGGTTCCGCTCGCGCCACAGCGTGTTCCCCACGCGATCCGCGATCGGCACCATCACTCGCTCGTGCTCGCACAGCGCGGGCGCCGGCGTATCGATCCGGCCTGTCGCCGAGTAGTGCTCGCACGCGCACTCGTTGGCGCATCTGCCATCGTTGTAGGAGCATCCGCCGCACGGCTGCTTCGGCGCCGCCGCTTCGGCGCGGATCTTCGCGAGCTCGGCTGGAAACAGCCCTCGCCACACGTCGCCGAGCCTCGGCACCGTGTCGTCATCCTCTTTCACCCACCGCACGCACGGATAGATGTTCCCCGACGGCGCGATCGACAGCTGCGAGCTGCCCACGTCACAGCGAATCGAGATGCCCTCGGCTCCCTTGACGTGATTGATCCATTTGTCGTCGAGCAGGTTGAGATACAGGTCCTCGCCGCGCCGCGCACGCTCGAGGTAGTCGTCCGCAACGCGCTGGTACTGCCGATCGAGCTCCGCGACGTTCTCGCGCGACCACGCCTGCGTCACATCCGGCTTGACGATCATGTAGCGGAAGCCCGCATCGAACAGCCACGCGATCCCATCGGCGGCATCGACGACGTTCTCCGGCGTGATCACGACCGACACCATCATCCCGGGGTTGTGCTCGAGGAACCGCGGCAGCTTCTTCGCGACCACATCGAACGAGCCGGCGCCCGACGCCGTCACCCGTCCGCGGTCATGCATCGCCTTGTTGCCATCGACCGACAGGATGAAGATCAGGTCGTGCTCCTCGAAGAACGCGAGGTGCTCCTCCTTGATCAGCATCCCGTTCGTGTTCATCCGGAACAGCGCCGTCACGCCCTGCTCCACGGCGATTTTCTCGGCGTGCAGCACCATCTCGCGCAGCACATCGAACGCCATCATCGGCTCGCCGCCGAAGAACGAGAACACGGCGCGCTGCCCGTGCTCCTTCGCATACGCCACCACCATCTCTGCGGTCTGCCGCGCCGTCTCCGGCGTCATCTCCCTCGCCTGCTTGTCCCCGGTGAAGCAGTACGGACACCGCAGATTGCAGTCGTGAGTGAGATGCACCAGCGCGTTCATCCAGCCCCCCAGGAACCCTACACTAACGCTCAGCGGCAGATCTGCAACTCGGGAGGCTGACCCTCGACATAGACGCAGGTCTCGGATCCGGAGCACACGGTCCAGTCTTGGAGCGAACACAGATCAGCCTCAGCGCGGAGGAGATGCGTGCCGCACGATCAGCCCGATCAGCGCGCGTTCGCGCAGACAAAAGCGAAGGTCTCGGCGCCGAGGTTGTTGCCGCACCAGCTGACAATCTCGGAAGCGTGGCCCAGCCGGACCAGCGTGCGCGCGGCGACGCGAGCGTGAACATGGGACTCGGCGCCGAGCTCGCGGACAAGCGTGGGAACCGCCCTGTTGCCCATCCCGATGAGCGCGGATTGTTCCGTCATCATCACCGTGCCGCACCATCCGCCCCACTCGCCGCGGATCACGTCGAGGTGCGCCTCGACCTCGGCGCAGTCGGCGTCAGCACATTCGACGCCCCCACCGTAGCCGAGCTCGTACGCCCCCGCGGCCTCGTAGTGCCCGCAACCGATCGCCCCCAGTGTGAGCGCGATTCCCCATCGCATGGAGTCCGGACAACGGGTGCGCCGATCGGTTGCAGCCGGAGGATAGGCCGACTTGGTCCTCGTCGGTTCAACCCGTCGCCGAGTTGCTCGAAGCAATCTGCGCCGATTGCGTGTCATCTGCGTCGCTTCGAGATCTCCGCGCACCCAGAGTCGGCCGGCGTGGTGCGACGGTCAATCGGCGTGGCGGACGTACGTCGCCGTTTCCGTGCGGCTGCGGATCCTGCGCGATCGGCGAGGCGCGCGCGACTCACGAGCAGTCTCCCGGGCACGTCTCCCCCGGGTCGCAGAAGTTGTCACCGCACGCCGCGGGGCATGTGCAGTCCTGCGGACACAGGCGGCAGTCCTCGCGGGGATCGCAGGTTCCGTCGCCACAGCGCGGCCAGCTGGGTTCGCACAGCGCGCCCGGTGGGCACATCGGCGTGCAGCGAGCCCAGCAGTCCGGATCCTTGCAGCCCGCGAGACCGTCTCCATCCGTGTCGGCGTCGACCGCGCAGCTCTCGTGGGCGCTGCCATCGTCCCAGCGCAAGCGAAGGAGTTGATCGGTCGCCTCGCTCGTGGTCACGCCACCGAACGCGAGCACTCCGGAGCCATCGGCCAGCGGGGTCATCGAGTGTCCCTGCCGGATCCCCGGCCCCGCAACGTTCACCTGGAGCCAGCCGCTTGCGCCGAGCTCCCAGGTGTCCGCGAACGGCGTGAACATCTGTGCTGCGCCCGCGAACATCGACAGCGCGCGTCGCGAGCCGTTCCATGCCAGGCCGAAGAAGGCTCGCGACGGAGCCGACTGAGCGACGGGCACCGGTGTCCAATCAGAGCCATTCCACGACAGGAGGTCAGAGCTCGACGCACCGAAGTTGTCACCGCCAAACATCAACAACTGTCGGCGAATCGGATCCCACGCGAGACCGGCACCTCGACGCGAAGCTTGAACGCTCGCAGGGCTCGCGTCGCGCCACGCCGTTCCGTTCCATTCCCAGGTGTCGCGCCGGAAGTTGCTTAGATCAGTCCCGCCAAACAAGACCACGACCTGCCGTACCGGATCGTAGGCCATGGCCGCAGTGCTTCGTGCAGGCAGCGCCCCCCGCTGGGTCCAGATCCCCTCGTGCCATGTCCATGTCTGATCCGAGGTTCCGGCCCCCGACTGTCCACCAACCAGAACGAGCTCGTCACGCGCGGCGTCGTACGCCATCGCGGCCTTGCTCAGTGGCGGCGGCCCGCTGCTCGGGCGGACCGTCCACCGGGTTCCGCGGAGCTCCCACAGATCGTCGTTAGAATCGGTGCCCAAGAGCGTGACTCCGCCACCGTAGAAGAACAGCGTGCCGCGCTTGCTGTCGAACGCCGTTGCCTGCCAGGCGCGCGTCGGCTGCCTGGTGGGCACGACTTCACGCCAGGACGTCGCATCCCACTCCCAGGTACGATCGAGTGCCTTCATGCACATGCACGTGCTGTCGAAGCCCACGCCACCGAACAGGACGATCGTTCCGCGCACCGGATCTGCGACCAGCGACGCCAGTGAACCAGCCGTTGTTGGAGATCCTGGCAGGGCGAACCACGAGCTCCCATCCCAGCGGTAGGTCGCCGTCACCGAAGCGACGAACGTGACGAGTCCGATCCCATCGAACGCGAGCCCGACGCCCTGCAGCGCGACCGGTGCGTCCACGCTCGGTGACCAGACGCCGGCATGCCGCTCCCACACGCTGCGCGCAGGTGCCGTGTCGCCGACAAGGACCATCACCCCGCGCCTGGGATCGTAGGCCATCGCGTGCTGGGACCGCGCAGGTGGGAGTGGGCCAGCGAGCTCGGTCCAGGTGTCGCCGACGAGCTCCCACGCATCGCCTAGCGAGGTGTTCGAAGTACTCGTCCCGCCGAACAGGAGGAGGTGCTTCGTTTCTGGGTCGTACACCAGCGACGCGCCGCTTCGTGGGGGAGGCGCGACCACGCTCGGGATCGCCGTCCAGTGGTCACCGTCCCAGGCCCAGGTATCGCCGAACAGCGTGCCGTTTACGGGCGCGCCGCCGAACAGAACGGTCCGGCGTTGGATGGGATCGTATGCCATCGCGGCCGACAGCCGTGCCGCCGGAGCGATCGTCGTCGGAATTCGCATCCACCCGCCCTCCTCGTACTCCCAGGTGTCTCCGCGGGCCACGAGGCCAAGCCCCTGGATACCTCCGCCAAACATCACGACCCGGCGACGAACGCTGTCGTAGGCGGTGCTGTGAGAGAACGCCGGCAAGGGCGTTCCAACAACGAGTGGCTCCCACCGCGGCGTCTCGGTGCTGCAGCGACTGCTACAACCATCGTGACCGATTCGGTTGCCATCGTCGCACTGCTCGCCACCGACTAGATCGACAAGCCCGTTATTGCAGGTCTCGCTGGAGACGCAGGTTGCCGAGCAGCCGTCGCCCGCGATCGTGTTCCCGTCGTCGCATGCCTCGCCTGGGTCTACGAGCGCGTTGCCACACCCGGTCCGCAGGCACACGAGCCCGGCGTCAGTCGCGTAGCACCTACCATCCCCCCCGTCGCGCAGAGTGCACGACGCGAGCAGCTCCGTGCACGTTCCGAGGTCACCGGGCGACAGGCAAAGCTCCTGCTGGTTGGCATCAAGCGTCGCGCACACGGTGCCTCTCGGGCACGCTCGACCGTTGGCGCAGTCGACGAGCTGATCGCCGATGCACCCATGAGCCACGACGGCCACGATGACCATGACCATGGCCACATCACGGGACACACGCCCATCCTACACCGACCGCCGGTGTTTCCCGACGCCAGGACTGTCGCAGCACTACTGCGTGAACTGGGCTGGACCCACCTTTGGACGCGCTCAAGCGCGATTTACGCGGAGATGGCTCGCGTGGAGAGCTGGTCCACCCGGGGCCGAACCGGGCCGAACTTTGTTGGGTGGGCGCGACTGCAGCTGTATCGCCTAACGATCGTTCGCGGTGGCGCCCGTCGCCAGGGCGCTTGCCTCTCGGGTTTGCGTAATACGGCGATGTGCCATACGCTCGTGGCATGGCCGTCGATCGACTGAGCGTGACCGTTCCAAGCGAGCTCGGTGCCGCACTTCGCGCCCTCGCCGAGCAACGAGGAGAGCCTGTCTCGGCCCTGGTGACCGAGGCGATCGCCCGCGAAGTACGCCTCGCCAACCTCGACCTCGCGATTGCGGAAGCCGACCGTCGCCATGGACAGCTCACCCCGAAGCAGCTCGCGGGCGCCGAAGCCAAGCTCGCCGCAGCGCGGAAAAAGCCCAAGTCCAAAGCCCGTCGCAAGGCAGCATGAGTCGGCTGGTACTCGATGCCGGCGCATTCGTGGCGTTCGAGAAGGGCGACACCCAAATGCGAGGGCAGATAGCCATTGCTCGCCGGGACGGGGTCGAGCTCTTGACCACGTCCCCGATCATTGCGCAGGTCTGGCGCAGCGGCCGTCAGGCACTCCTGGCTCGTTTGATTCTTGCGACGAGAATCGACGCTCCGGATGAAGCTGCTGCGCGGCGGGCCGGCGAGCTTCTCGCGAAGACGAAGACCGCGGATGTTGTGGATGCTCTGGTGGTTGGCCTCGTACGTGACGGCGACACGATCGTGACTTCCGATCCGGACGACATCGGTACCCTGCTCGCAGCGACCGGCGTAAGCGCGGCGATTGTCGACGTGTGATCGAGCCGAACTCGGCGCGGGGCCAATCGCGATCGATCTCAACCTTGGATCTCAGCCGGAGGCTGAGACCACACCATCGATCATTCTCTCATGACCACGGCGGGCGATGCCGCCCGGCCGATCGCCTGCGTGACGCTACCGCTTGCGACGCGCCACCAACGCCGTTCGGCGAGGTCCGCCTCGAAGCCCCTCGCGCTCGGCGTGTAGATCACCGGGCCCACGATCGCACGTGCCGAACTGTCTCATCCCGCCGTCACGCTCTGCGACTGGATTCCGGAACGCGCCGAGCCGACACCAACGTCAGGTGAAGTCCCGGCGCTCGATGCCGAGCTTCCGCATCTTGCTCTGCAGAGTTCCCGGCTTGAGTCCGAGGCGGGCCGCGGCACCGTCGGCGCCGTAGAGCTTGCCCCGGGTCGACCGCAGTGCTGCCTCGATCGCTGCACGCACCGCAGTCTCGAATGGCGCAGCGTCACGCGGACCTCTCGCTCGCCGAGGAATCTCGTCCGTTAGCTCGAGCGTACGACCGCCGCCGAGGATCAGCGCGGACTCGAGCACGTTCATCAGCTCGCGGACGTTACCTGGCCAGTCGTGTGCCTCGAGCCGCGCCAGCGTCGCGCGAGGGATCAGCGGAGCCGCCATACCCAGCTTTGTTGCGAGGTCGCGGATCAACGCCGTGATCAGAGGCGTTAGATCTCCGCGTCGCTCGCGTAGCGGCGGCACCTCGATCGCGAACACCGCGAGCCGATAGTAGAGGTCCTCGCGAAACGCGCCGCTCTCGACCATCGCAGGGAGCGACCGATGCGTCGCTGCAATCACGCGCACGTCGACATCGATCTGATCCTGGCCACCGACCCGGCGGATCTGACGCTCCTGCAGGACGCGTAGGAGCTTGACCTGCGCCGACACAGGCAGCTCACCGATCTCGTCGAGGAACAGCGTGCCCCGGTCCGCTCGCTCGAACACACCGGCGTGCGACCGCTCCGCTCCGGTGAAAGCCCCCCGCTCGTGCCCGAACAGCTCACTTTCGACGAGCGCCTCCGGGATCGCGCCGCAGTTGACGACCAGCATCGGCCGGTGTGCCCGCGACGACTGGCGAAGGATCTCGCGCGCGAGCACCTCCTTGCCACTACCCGACTCACCGGTGAGCAAGACGGTCGTTGTATGGCGAGCGACAAGGGAGGCACGCGATTGCGCAGCCCGCATCGCGGGACTGCGGGCCACGAGTTCCCCGGGATCCTCGAGACGCTCGAGATCCGTGCGCAGCTCGCGGTTCGCGGCGTGCGCTCGCCTCGAGAGCGTTGCAACCCGCTGCACAACCTCGAGGTGCGAGGCTGCACTCTGAATTACCTGCGCGAGTGCGGCCCGAAACCCGGGCTCGTCGTACAGCCCGGGGAGCTTGCCGCGCGTCACGATTGCAATGCCGGGCGCGAGTTCCTTGGCCCGCGCGCCCGGCGAGGTCTCGACGCAGTGCCACTCGCCACGTGACAGCTCCGCAATCGCTGGAGGTGCGGGTGATCGCAGCTCCACGCGAACCACCGGCATCCTCGCCGCGAGTGTCGTTGCGACTGCGCGCACCAGTCCGCGCGTCGAGTGCACCTCCGCGGTCGCGGCGAGCAACTCGGCGATCAGTGCGAGAGCGCCGCTGTTGGACACGGTTCAGCTTTCACTGAAATCTCGGTGATGAACACTGATATTTCAGTGTTTCAGAGCACGTCCGTTGGGACTTCGCGGGGTTGGCTCCGGCATGTGCCCTGCTCGTGGAGCACACATGACCTACGTGATCACCCAGAAGTGCGTCGGTACGTGTGACAGCGCTTGCGTCGATGTGTGCCCCTGTGACTGCATCATCGGGCCAATTCCACTCGCTCAACTCCGAGCAGTTCCTGCCGCCGAGCGTGGAGCTGCGTTCCCAGGAATCCAGATGTTCGTGGATCCCGACGAATGCATCGATTGCGGAGCGTGCACCGCAGAGTGCCCTGTCGACGCGATCTACTTCGAGACCGACGTGCCCGCCGTCCACGCGGGCGATGTCGCGCGCAACGCGAAGTTCTTCGCCGATCTCCGTGCGTTGAAGACCGTCGGGAGTTAGCGGGCGACGGAGTACGCGCGCAGACGCTGGGCGCCACGCATGGTCGCCCGACCGTCGGCAGGAGATCGCCGGTGCCCTGACAGTCTCTGCGCATGGCCCGACGCCCGGTGGCGAAGCGGCTGCTTGAGCGCTGGCGCTATGGGCTGAGGAAGCGGCGGTCGTCGTACTTCCCCGCCGGCGCCGCGAGCATCAACCGCGCCCGTCTGTATGCGCTCCTCTGCGCTCCTGGCGCGGACGGCGTGCGCTGATCAGCGAAACCAGCGCAGTGGAACTTCGTCCCGCACCGCGATGCTATCCCGCCCGATCGCGACATCGACGTCCGCGTAGCCGTCGCACGCAGCGTGGAAGCGCAAGGTCGTGACCTGGCCGCTCGAGTTACCGACCTGCTCGATCACCGCGGAACCCGCCGTCGGGTTGAGCTGACAGTCGGCGCTGACGACGACGCCGGTCAGCGCGACCTGTGTGACGTTGGCGTCGACGATGTGCTGCTGCGCGCCGGAGATCTCCATGGTGTCGTCAGTGGTGTCGCCCGGCGTCGTACCGGTGTCGACCTTCACGGTCCAGCCGGCCTGGTCGACGCTGACCGTGGGTTCGGTGAGCTCGAGGCCCTGGTTGCTGTAGGTCATGTTCAAGATCCGACCGCTGCGCGAGACGATGAAGGCGCCGCGGCGAAAGATCACGTCGTCGCCGCTCACGTCGATGTCATGAAACACGGCGATGAGGTTCGCGTTGTCAGGTGTCGACATCGTTCCCGTCACCGGAACGCGCCCGGTCGCGGCGTCTGCGCCGATCGGGAGGTGACAGCCGTCGCCGACGCTGACACCGACGTCGACCTGACATGGCGGCGTCGAGCAGCCGACCACGACCTCGGCGCAGCTCGTCGGGCTTCCGGCGAGGATTGCCATCGCGAGCGTGCCCGCGTGGGCCAGCGGCGCGGCCGTGCCGATCACGTTCTCGGCGGGGCTGGCATCGACGCTGTCGCCACCGGTGTCGATGATGCAGGCCGCGGATCCGACGACCAAGAGGCTCAAGCCAAGGACACGGTACATAGAAGCCCTCCCCTACCACACAGGATATCATCCTTGCCGAATCCATGACTGATGGGATTCCGACCGAAGCCGCTCGCTATCATGAGCAGGGGCGTGACCCAGGCAGCAACGGCGACCCGGTGAAGGCGCTCGAACTGTTCACCCGCGCGCACGAGCTCGCACCCGACTGGCCTGCGCCACCGTACGACATGGCGTTCACGTACCTCCTCGCGGACTACCTGGAGGAGGCGGACAAGTGGTACGCGCATGTCGACGAGCTCAGCCCCCGCGGATTCTTCACCTGCAAGCGATCACTCGACACGATCGCTGGACAAGTGCTTCGGACAAATCTCGGACAGGCTGCGTTCCACGTTCGCGCGTGATCAGGTCAACCCCGGTGCGGATCGCTGCCGTTCGCGCGTGATCAGGTCAACCCCGGTGCGGATCGCTGCTCGGTGCGGATCGCTGCTCCGGTGCGGATCGCTCCCCGTCCCAGCGACATCCTCGCGCCGAGCAACTACCCGGCGATCAAGTGCCCGGCGTACGTTCCGCAACGGGGTGACGAGGCGGCGGAGTGCAATGGTTGCGAGCTGGCGCTGGAGCTTGTCGCCGAGTGTCGCGCCGGACTCTGCGTCGCCGAGCCTCGCCTGGAGCCACCGTTCTGCGCGCCCTGCTTGCGCTCCTCGTCGCCGCCTGCAGCTGCACACCTCATATTGTTATTGTTATAGGGTGCAGAACGGGATGTCACGCGACCTCATCGCCCTGGTGCTCGTCGCTGCCAGCAGCGTCGTTAGCGCCGAGCCAACCTTCGAGGACAACTCGCGCCTCGGCGTCGAAGCCGCGCTCTCCGTCGCGCCGATCGGCGCACCCTACCTGACGGCCGGCGGCTCGCTGCGCGCCGAACACCGCACCGGCGAGCGCCAGTCGATCACGCTGCGCATCGCCTACGCCACCGGCACTAGCATCGACGACGACTGCGGCGCGGGCTTTCACACAGGCGGACTGTACGCGGCGTATCGCTGGTACTCGCTACACCGCGCGTACATCGCCCTCGAAGCCGGCGCGGCGCTGCTCCGCCATCGCCCCTATGCAGACGACGGATCGTGCGCACCATTCGCCGGCTCGTGGGAGGGACTCCCCGCCGCCGCGGTCGCACTCGGCGGCAGGACGTTCGGCCGGCTCGACTTCGGTGTCTCTGCGGGCTACCCGTGGGGCCTGACCGCGCACCTGGGTTTCGACTTCGCCGGCCTCTAATCGGTCTGCGGTCGCAATGGCTCTGCTGGTCGCGGCCCGTCGCTTGTCAGCAGGAGGAGGTCAAGGTCCAGGGAGGGGACGCAGCCCATTGGCTCGCCACGGGCCTGCCGAACACGGCCGAGGATGGGAACCAGCTCACGCCCGACGAGCAGAAGCGCTTCGAGGAGATGGTCGAGGGCACGTCGCCCATCCCCGAGTGCACCGAGCTGATCCCCCAGCTCCGCACGTTGAGCGCGTGCACGAAGTACCCGCCGCAAGGTCGAACGATGCTGCAACGCGGCGCGCTGATCCTCGGCAAGCTCGGCGCGCACGACACCTCGGAGCGCCTTGCTTGCTCGTGCAGGGACGCGACCGCGAACATCGGCGGCGTGATCAAGCTCGTCGACTACTGAACGCGCGCGCGGTCAGGAGTCGGAGGTGTCGATCTTGCGACTCATGACGGTCTTCGCTTCCGAGGGCGTGGCGCGCTGAACGACGAGCACACCTTTGCCGTCGACGCGATCGGTGAACTCGGGCGGCGGTGCGATCACGACGGCACCGACGGAGGTCGAGGCATCGGACGGCGCCTTCGCGACGACGACCTTGCCGGCGACCGTCGAGGCCTCCGGCGCGCTGGTCGCGAGCTTGGTCAGGCTCGCCCACCACGCGACGGACTTGGCCTTGCTCCACGCGTGCTCCTCGGGGATCGCGATCGCGTAGAGCATGTCGGCGAGAACGCGCGCGCTCGCGGGACGATCGTTGGGCGACTTCGCGAGGCACATGACGATGACCTCCTCGAGCTCGTTCGGCAGCCAGCCGCGGACCTTGTCACGGAGCGATGGGATCGGTTCGGTGACGTGCGCGTGGACAGTCTCGTCGCCGGAGCGCTGGGGGTAGACCTCGTCGCCCACGAGAAGCATCCAGGCAACACAGCCGAGCGCGTACAGATCGCCGCGGGCATCGAGCGGAGCGCCGACGGCCTGCTCGGGCGGGATGTAGCCTGGCGTTCCGATCACGGCGCCCTCGGAGGTGAGGCGATCGGTCGAGATCGGGAACGACGTGCCCGTTGTCGGCGGGGACAGCGGAGTCGGGAGCGCGACGACCGCGGCCTCGAGTGGCTCGGAGATGTTGTGAACGATGCCGAAGTCGAGGAGCTTGACGATGTCGACCTCGTCGGCCGCGCGGCAGAGGAACAGGTTCGCGGGCTTGATGTCGCGGTGGAGAAGACCCGCGTCGTGGGCTTCGGCGAGCGAGCCGCAGGCCTGCGCGATGATGCTGATCACCCGGGCAGAGGGTTGCGGGCCGTGCGTGCGAACGAGCTGCGCGAGATCGACGCCGTCGAGGAGCTCCATCACGAAGAAGAAGGAGTCGTCCGAGGTGACGCCGTAGTCGTAGAGCTCGATCGTGTGGCGCGAGCGCAGCGAGGCAAGCGTCTGAGCCTCGCGGCGGAAGCGTTCGTGCACGAGCTGCGCGTGCCGCGGATCGACGAGAACCTCGCGGCGAACGAGCTTGATCGCAGCCTGGCGTGCGAGGAGCTGGTGCTCGGCGCGCCAGACTTCGCCCATGCCGCCCTGGCCGAGGCGCTCGACGAGCCGGTAGCTGCCGAGCTCGCGCGCTCGATCCTCGGCGGACTTGGCAGCCGCGCGAGCGACACCGACAGCGCGGCGCATGCGGACGAGGTTCCACGCGAACATGAGCGCGACGCCGAGCGCGATCGCGAGGGCGGCAGCGGAGGTGATGATCGTGGCGCGCCCGAACCGGCGGGTCGCGCCGAACAGCGTGTGCTCCGGGACGAGCGTCGCGAGGTACCAGTCCATCGGAGCAGAGCTGTTCGCGCGGTTGCCACCGACGACGGCGACCGACGCGAGATACGCGCCGTCCGAGGCTTCGAGGCGCATGAAGCGCTGCTCGGTGAGGGTCGAGGATCCGATCGCCGCGAACAGCGCATCGAGCGCGGGGTCCGTGAAGTCCTGGTAGCGCAGGAGGCGCTCCTCCTTGATCGCGGTCTCGGGGATCGCGACGGACGGATAGGCGAGGATCGTGCCACCGGGTGTGAACATCACGGTGCGCGCGCCGGCGAGCGGCGGCCGGCGGATGAACTTCGAAAGCTCGGCGACATCGAAGTCCAGCGTGAGCACGGCGGTCAACGTGCCGTCGGCGGCGTACACCGGCTCGGTGACGGTCAGCCCGGTCTTGTGCGACGACGAGAACGTTCGCGGCGGGAGCCAGTTGCGCGTCTTGGTCTTGAGCGCGAGCTCGTACTGCGGTCGAGTGCGCGGATCGTAGGTCGACTTGACGGTGCTCTCGACCTCGGCGGTCCCGTTCTTGTTGAACCCGAAGTTCGTGCGCGACTGCTCGCTGACGCGGGTCTCGTGGACCATGAGCTTGTTGGTGTCGCGATCGACGTACGTCCCCCACATCACGCCGATCGGGAACACGATCGTGGCGTTCGCGATCCCCGGGCGACCGACGACGACGTCGCGCAGGCGAGCGACCGCGTCGGGCGTGGCGATCGCGGGCTCGGCGAGGAGTCGCATGCTCGCGAGCATCGGATCGGACTGATCGAGCGCGAACGCGACGTCGTGCTGGACCTCGGCCGCCTGCGCGATCAGCTGGTGACGCGCCATGGTCTCGGCGCTGTCACGCGTGGCCTTGCGACCGAGAAGCAGAACCACGACGCCGACCGCCATGACCAGCGCCGGGACGATGATCAGCACACCCGCGGGTGATGCGAGCAGGCGCGCGACGCGCGAGCCTCGAGATCGGTCACCGAGAGTATTGGCCGAGTCCGTCACGTCGCGGTGACGATGGTCTCAGAACGCGGTGCCGTTGGCTCGCTTGCCTGGCGAGAACGCACCCACCGCGCCCGTGAGGGAGTTGTGGAGCGCGTAGACGGTCCCGACGACGTCCGGCGACCGGTTCGACGACACGTTGAGCGTCGCGGCCGGGTAGACGTGTTGGAGTAGCTGGACCGTCGCCGCGTCGGCAACGGTGATGGTGTCGCCCGCATCGTTGAGGCCGAGCTGACCGGTGGAGGCGACGAACCAGTTCGTGACGCCGGCGCAGGCCGGAGCGCCACCGGTCCACACGACGACCGCCTTGCCCGGATCGAGTGTCATGCTGCCGGTCGTCCCGGCGGCAAACGTATGGCGCACGGTGACCGAGTCCGCGATCGTCAAGCCCGCGATGTCGAGGACCTTGGACGAGACGTTCACGAGCTCGACGAACTCGTCGTTCGTACCGATGTTCGCACCGTCGCAGTTGGTGTCGGACATGTTGTCGCCGGCCATGAACTCGTTGAGCACGAGGTCACCGGGGACCGGCGGGACCGCACCGGGGCCCTGCGAGATCTTGAGATCGAGCGCGTAGTAGGCGAGCGATCCGGACGAGAAGTAGTTATTGACCCGGATCGTGTAGGTGCCTGCCGCGAGGACGCCCTCCAGCGGGTTCGCGACGCCATCGGCGTCGGTGTCGTGCAAGCCGAGATACGAGCAGCTCTCGTCGCCTTCCTCGTCGTCGCCGGAGAGGGCCATCGCTTCCAGCGTCGGATCGCCCGTGGAGCTGAACAGGAACAGCTCCGTGTCGATCGAGCCGACGCAGTCGAGGTTGGTGTACGTGCCGACGCCCTCGTAGGGGTCCATCGGGTCGATCGAGTTGTAGATCTCGAGCTCGACAGTCGCGGGTGCGGTCAGCGTGAACGAGTAGAGGTCGAGATCGTTCGCGGTCAGCGCGCCGCGGACGATCTGATCGGTCGCGGCGAGCACCTGCACCGCTGCGGCCGTGTTGTTCGGCTCGACCTCGGCGACGTCGAACTCGAGGGTGCAGGTCGGCGAGCAGCGATCGCCACCGGTCGTGTTGTCGTCGTCGCACTGCTCACCCGTATCGAGCGCGCCGTTGCCACACGCGGAGCCGCACACCGACGGCATCCCCGTGCACGCGTAGCCGGCCTCGACATCGCAGCTCGCGCTGCAGCCGTCGTTGTTGGTGGTGTTCCCGTCGTCGCAGACCTCGGCGGCCGTGATCGTTCCGTTGCCGCAGGCCGAGTCGGTCGCGGTGGCGCGGAACGTATAGGTGCCGAACTCGGTGTCGTCGTACGCATCGATCACGACGAAGTAGGTGCCGGCGGGAAGCGCCGTGTACGTCAGCTTCTCCTCGGGGCCGAAGCCATCGGAGCAGCCATCCTCGGTGGCGAGCTCCTTGACCTCGCTCGTCGGATCGCACGGCACTGTCAGCACGCGCAGCAGGGCGTCGAACCCCGTGATCGAATCGATCTCGATCGTGACGTCCTTCGTGGCGCTCAGCGTGAACTGCCACACGTGGTCCTTGCCGGCGCCCGACGGGAAGCCGTCACAGTCGGCCTCCATGACCTGGTCCATGCTCATCGTCGTGTCGCCGGTTCCCGTGCCGGTGATGCTGTTGCCGTTGGGCGCGAGTGTGAGGATGTACGGATCCATGCATGCGCCGGTCGGCTTGATGCAGTCCGAGGGCTCGCCGGTACACGTGTAGCCGGGCTCGGTGAAGCACATCGTGCTGCAGCCATCGGCGGACACCAGGTTGCCGTCGTCGCACTGCTCGGGACCGTCGAGCATCCCGTTACCGCATTCGTTCTGGCACATCGACGAGCAGCCATCACCGCTGGTGGTGTTGCCGTCGTCGCAGGTCTCCGTTGCGACGTTGACCTCGTTGTTGCCGCACAACATCGGGCCTTCGGTCTTGCAGGTCGAGGAGCAGCCGTCGCCGTTGAACGCGTTGCCGTCATCGCACTGCTCGCCGGCGCCGGTGTCACCGTCACCGCACGTCGCGTTGTTGCCGTCGTCGCCGCACGCCGCGGTGGCGACGAGAATCAGGGAAAATAAGCTCGAACGGATCCGCATAGGGACCCGCGCATATCACGCGCCCCCTTGGCGTCGAAGCCAAAACACTAAATGGCAAGCCAGCGCACGATTCCTACGGAGGCTATGCTGCGCCGATGGCACTAGCATGGCGCGACGAGCTCGAGGTCCTGTTGCGCCCGTCGGCGGGCGGCGTGCACCTCGTCTCGACGGGTAGGGCTGCTCAGGCCAAGCTCCAGCGCGCCCTCTACGGCGTCGACACCGATGCCGAGGTCCGCGGGAAGTTCCTCGCGAACCTCGACCGCATCCCGGGTGCGCGCGGCGTGATCCTCGGCGTCCCGTCCGACGTTGGCGCGGGCTTCGTACGCGGCGCGAACCTCGGCCCGCAGGTGATCCGCTCGACGCTGCTCCAGATGGTTCCGGACTGGACGGCGCGCATCCACGCTGCCGGACTGGTCGACATCGGCGACGTGTTCGTCGTTCCGCAGCTCCTTCACGACGAGATGCTTTCGGACACGCAGAAGGCCGCGACGCGGCGGGCGCTGTATCCGACGCACCCGGACGCCGAGCTCCCCGTGTCGCCCCTGTCGATCACCGAGCGCGTGCTCGATCTCGTCTTCGCGCAGAACCCGAACATCGCGCCGTTCGTGATCGGCGGTGATCACTCGACCGCGTGGCCCGTGGTGTCGGCGCTGTCGCGCGCGCGCAAGGATCGCTGGGCGATCGTGCAGCCCGACGCCCACACCGATCTTCTCGAGAACCGGCTCGGCATCAAGTACTGCTTCGCGACGTGGTCGTATCACGCCAACGAGCTGCTCGGCCGTGACGGCCGGCTCGTCCAGGTCGGCACGCGCGCATCGGGCAAGGACCGCGCACACTGGGAGTCGACGCTCGGCGTCCGCCAGTTCTGGGCCGAGGAGTGCCGGACCAGGCCCGCGGAGTCGCTCGACGCCGTGATCGCGCACCTCAAGAGCGTCGGTGCGGAGTCTGTCTACTTCTCGAACGACATCGACGGCACCGATGACACCTTTGCCGATGCGACCGGGACGCCCGAGCCGTGGGGCCTCGAGCCCGACTGGGTGCTCAAGCTGATCAAGCGCCTCGGCACCGAGGTGAGTCTTCTCGGCGGCGACATCATGGAGGTCGCGCCACCGCTGCGACAGATCCCGCGTGGCGCGAACAAGACCACGCTGCTCGCGGCGCGCTACCTGCGGCAGACGATCTGCTCGACGCTGAAGACCGAGATCTAGCTAGCAAGCTAAGGCTGGATCAAGACGCCGGTCATCGGGTTCCCGTCGGCGCAGAAGTCCTCGGGTGCGTTCGCGTACTGCTCGCGCGTGAACGCTCCGATGTACGGATCGAAGCAGCTCGCAGTGTAGACCCGGTTCCACGCGACCGCGGCGACCTGCACGTCGGGCGGCAACAGCGGATCGGCCGCCACGAGGATGCGATTGCGCACGAATCCGGTGCAGGTCGGATCGGGCGTCGCGTTACGCACGATGGCCAGCAGCGAATCGACGACGTCCTGGCAGCCGGCCGGGCAGTTGTAGAGCAGCACGATGCCGCCGTGCTCGGCGTTGTGAACGTAGTAGCCGCGATCGAGCGACTGGTAGTGACGATTCCAACCGGCCCACGTCGGGTAGTGCGATCCGGTCGCCGGCGGATTCGAGGTCCACTCGATCATCGTCCCGACCGGGACGTGGGTGCCGGTGCGATTGCTGAGGTTGGTCACCATGCCGTCGCACGCCCCGACTGGCTGCGGGATATCGGTGATGTCCATCGCATCGTCGGAGGTGCACGCTCCGAGGAGCACGATGATCGCCACGAGCTTCACATCGCGATTGTCGCACGCGAATCAGTCTGCGTTGACGACACACTGCGCCACCACGTGCGTATCGGGCGGAGTGGTGCGCTGGACTGCGCTGGCCTTGGTCATCGCTCGGTTCGTGCCGGCGATGGTGGCAATCCGTCGCGCGATCAGAACGGACGCGCGTGCCGACGCATCCGGTACAGGCGACCGAGCAGGTAACGCAGGAACCCCGGATGCCGGAGCTCACGGCCTTGATCACCGAGAAGATCGCGCACCGCATGCACGACGCCCCGAGCACTGCGATAGCTCGGTGACATGAGGTAGCGCGGGAAGATCCGGCAATCGCGATCCGCCACGAATCCGAGATCTGGGGCGGGGATGCGGCCCGCAAGTAGCTCCGCGAACGGCGCGAACAGATCGACCCCTGCGGCCGTGGCACCGGCGAACGAGCCCCACAGCCGCGGATTGACCTCGAGCACGAGGTGGCGCCCGTCGACGTCACGGATCAGATCTGCGCTCGCGAACCCCGTCCAGCGCAGCTCGCGGAACACGCGCATGCCGGCCTCGAGCAGCGCCGCGTGGTCGTCCGAACGCAGCCGGATCGCCGGCCCGGTGCGCGGCGGATGCTGCTCGAGCTTCTCGGCGGCGTACAGGCGTAGCGGCTCACCGTCGAGGAACAGACCGCCGACGAGGCACGTCGGCCCGCGCACGTACTCCTGCGCGATCCAGTCGCCACCGAGGGCACGCGCACGCGAGACCGCGGACGCGAGCTCCCCACGCGACTCGACGATCCGGACGCGCGAGCCAGCGGCGCCGGTCGCACCCTTGATCACGAGCGGGAGCCCGAGGTCGCGCACGACCGCATCGAGATCGAGTGTCGGCGAGAGCCGGCGATGCCGCGGCACCGCGAAGTCGAGTGCTGCCAGGTGCTCGACGAGGATGTGCTTGTCGCGGAGCAGCGTGTGCTGGCGATTGTCGATTCGCGGGAAGATCCGATCGGCCCACCCAAGCCGAGCATCCGCGAGCCGCCACATCGCGTCCTCGGTCAGCGGCAGCACGTGATCGAACGGCGTCCTCATCCAGCGTTCGAGGTGAACGAGGAAGTCTGCGCTCGCGATCGGCGGCACCGACGACCACTGCACGCTGCGCCGGCGATAGCTCGCATGTCCGCCGTCTGCCGTGAGCACGGTGACCGCAAGACCGGCGTCCTCGAGCGCACTCGCGAGTGCGAGCGTCTGTCCCCAGCCTTCGTCGAGGAGCAGCACGCTGTGCGCGCGCTCACGACGGATGGCAACCACGCTCGACATGCTCGAACCACGCTACCTCAGCAGAGCAGGCGTATGATCGGCACAGATGAGCATCCGCATGCTGTGGGTGCTGTTGCACGGGCTGGCGATGGTGCTGTTCATCAACCGCTACCTCGGCGGTCTCGCGCTGCGCATCCTCCGTCACCGCACGTGGGACGAGACGACCGACGACTTCGAGCCGACGGTCACAGTCGTGATCCCGCTGTTCAACGAGGGCGCGCGGATCGCCGAGACACTGCGCAGCGTGCTCGCGTCGGAGTACCCGGACGCCAAGCTCGCGATCGTCTGCGTCGACGACTGCTCGACCGACGACAGCTTCGAGCGCGCGCTCGAGGTCGTCGACCCGCGCCTGCGCGTGATCCGCAACCCGATGAACGTCGGCAAGCGGCGCTCGATCATCGACGCCGTACGCACTGCGACCAGCGAGGTCGTCGTCTCGATCGACTCCGATGTGGTCGTCGAACCGTCGGCGATCCGGCAGCTCGTGCGCCGGTTCACGAGCCCGCGAATCGCGGCGGTCGGCGGCTGGGTCGACGTCCGCAACAAGCACGACAACTGGCTCACGCGGATGCAAACGGTGAAGTACTGGTACGCGTACTACGTGATGCGCAACGTCGAGCAGGGCTTCAAGCAGGTGATGTGCCTGTCGGGGTGCCTGACCGCGTATCGCCGATCGGTTCTCCTCGAGCTCGAGCCGATCCTCGAGGGCCGCTCGCTGTTCGGGTTCCCCATCAAGTACGGCGAGGATCGGTTCCTGACCCGGCAGATCATCAAGGCCGGCTACCTCACGACGATCACACTCACCGCCCGCTGCAAGACGTTCGTGCCGACGACGCTCGCGACGTACTTCTCGCAGCAGTTGCGCTGGCGGCGCTCGAACGTGATCGACTACACGGGTGGCTTCAGCCACATGTGGCGGCTCAACCCCCTGCTCGCGATCAACTACTTCGCGATGTTTGCGGTGCTCGTCGTCTATCCGATCACCGTGTTTCGTGTCGTCGCGGCGGGCGCGTTCTTCCCTGCCCTGCTGATGCACCTCGAGATCCTCGCGGTGTTCGGCCTCTACTACCGGTGGCGCGTTCGCAAGTGGCCAAAGGAAGACCGCGTTGGCGCGCTGTCGTTCATCCCTCAGTCACTGGTGATGCCCGTGACGTACGCTCTGCTCACGCCACTCGCCCTGTTCACCCTCGACTCGGGAAGCTGGGAGACCCGCCGCCACGGTCAGCTCACAGCAGATCGACGTGGAGATCGAGGAAGTCGCCCTTCGCCTTCTTCGCCGGTGCTCGTCGATCCGCAAGCTCCCCGAGATACGCCAGCACCTGTGGGTGGGTCATGATCACCTCGGTGAATGTCCTCGCCGGCATGCGCAGCGCGAGCACACGCGTTGCGGTCGTCACGCTCGCCGTCGAGCCACCGCCCGACAAGAGCGACATCTCGCCGAACACGTCGCCGCTGGTCAGCTGCGTGACCGGCGCTGGATCGCCCGCACGCGTGACATCGACGCGACCCGCGACCATCAAGTAGAGACCATCGGCGCGCTGCCCCTCGATGATCAGGTGCGCACCCGGCACCGCCTCGACGAGCTCGAACCGCGCGGACAGCGCGTCACGATCCTCGTCTGCAAACGGGCGGAACAGGTCGCTCGTACGCAGCATCCGGCTGATCAGCCGTTCGCGAACGAACCGCAGCAGCACGTTGATGATCTCGGGCTGCTCTGCCGCGGCCTCGCGAACGAGATCGCGATCGAGGCCGAGGAGCTGCACCGGTGACAATGCACGCACGGTCGCGGACCGCGGCAGCTCGGTGACGAGTGCGATCTCGCCGAAGAATGCTCCAGGCCCGAGCCGCGCGAGCTCGTTGCCGCCACTCTCGACGGCGACCTCGCCCTCCGCGATCACGAACAGCGACGAGCCGGCCTCGCCCTCGACGAACAGCGTCTCGTCTGTCGCGAGCTCGACGAGCGCCATCCTGGGGATGAGCTGCTCGAGGACACGCGGGTGGAGCTGCGCGAGCAGCGGCGTGCGGATCAGCGCGAGGCGGGCAGCGGGACCGATCGCGGGCGCCTTGGCAGTTGGTTCGACCTCGGGCGTCTCCTCGAGCTCGGCGAGGCTGATCTCGATGCCCGAGAAGTCATCGATCGGCAGGAGCGTGATACCCGACGAGCTGCCGTCGAGGTTGAGCTGCGGCTGCGAGCCAGGAACGACCGAGGCGAGCTCGATCGAGTCGAGCGAGCTCCCGGGCGGGATCGAGACCTGCGGTCGGTTGCGTGCGCGCGGCGCAGGCGCGGTCATCGCGGGATCTACGGCTGGCGGGCGCGGTGTGGCGCGCGGCGCGACGACCGGAGCTGGTGGCGGGGCCGGCTCGGCAGCGACCGCCAGCTCGAGCTCCGCCAGCGGCACGCTCGTCGGCGTGGGTGCGGGGACGTGGCCACGCGGCTGCGACGGCATGTAGTCGATGGCCGGCTCGCGCTCGTCACGCGGAGTGGGTGCGAGTGCAGCGAGCCGCTCGACGGTGTCGATGTTCTGGGGATCGATCTGCAGGATCATCTTGCAGACGGCGATCGCCTGGACGAGGAAACCCGTCTGCACGAACTTCTCCGCGGCGCGCTCGAAGGCCTCGACGGCGGCGGTGTTGTTGCCCGCGCGGCGGTGGGTCTCGCCGAGGCGCTTGGGCCACGCGGCAGACTGCGGCTCGCGCTCCTCGAGCTCCTCGTAGAGCTCGACCGCCTTGGCGAGCTTGCCCTTCTCGACGGCGACCATTGCCTCGTCGCGCAGCGTGTTGATGTCCTTGCGAGCCACCAGCCGCACGATGGCACAGATCAAGTGGCTATCGGAGTAGCCGGTGACGCCGAGACCGCTCACCTCGGAGCCCCCAAGCCACCGATACCGCGTCCGAATCCCTCCGCATGTTCCTTGCAACGCGCCGCGCCATCCATGCGCCTCGCCTACCTCCTGCTGACCTCGCTGCTCGCATCTGCGTGCGCGACGACCGACGAACCCGATACGGACGAGATCGAGGTTGGTGAAGACGACACCGGTAAAGCCGACGCCGACTCCGAGCTCCGCGTCCGCACCGGCGACACCACGATCTGGATGACCAAGGATCTGCTCCGCCGCGAGACCGCTGGCGGTCCGGAGCTCGTGCTGCGCGGCCGTGCGAGCCGCAACGTCACCGAGGGCATGGGCTTCATCTTCGATGATCCGTACGGTGACTTCTTCCAGCGCAGCGCTCGCTCGTTCGAGGTGGTGTGGCCGATCTCGACCGCCCGCGGTCTGGTCGATGGCGTCGACCAGTTCGTTCGCACCGCCTTCACGCCGAGCGCGGGCCGTCCCGACAGCCTGACGTCGCGCATCGTCGTCCGCCCGCGGTTCTCGAGCTTCTCCGGCGCGTCGAGCGTCTACCTCACCGCGGAGCTGACGCCGGTGGTCCTCGGCGGCGCGGTCGTGTATCGCGCCAAGGGCCGTACGTCGGCAGCGATGACCGGCCTCACGGCGACCGTCGACGGCGTCGCGCTCACCGATCTGCGCCGCACGGACAGCACCCACTTCGAGATCGATCTCGCCCCCGATCACGCGTTCGCGATCGCGGGCTCGTCGGCCGCCAACGCGAAGCTCGTGATCGTCGCGAAGCTCGCGAGCGGATCGAGCGTGACCAAGAACGCGCGCCTCGGAGTCTCGATCAAGAAGCTCGGCGTCACCGCCGGTGATGCATACGACCAGTGGCCCCGCCTCGGCTGCACCACGCAGACCCGCTCGTGCCTGAACGCGCTGCCGATGGGCACGCTCGATCTCGGCAGCTGCGGCGAGGCGATCGCGGTGCTTCAGTGTCAGGGCTCGGTCGGCGCCACGGTCGACGAGCACGCATTCGTGGCGGCGATCGCCGACGGTGGCGCGCGGACATCGACGCCGGCGTTCCTCGCCGATGCCGCAGGCCTCGTCGGCTCCGCGCGCGTGGAGAGCTTCGCGTACAACGCCCTGGAGTCGATCCAGGCGCGCCTCGAGCCGATGTTCGGGCGCTGGTACGCGACGATCGCAGCGCGCGATGCCGCTCTCACCGCCGCGGTCGACGGCGCGATCCTCGATGCGTACGCACGGCCGCTCGATCTCGTCGAGCCGATCACGCCCGTCGCCGGCAATGCTGCCGTCACCCGCAACATCGCGGCGGATGCGCTGCTCGCCGCGCTCGCCACCTACGACTTCGTCAACAGCGAGTTCGCCCGCTCCTACGACGAGCTGATCGCGCAGTTCCGCGCGATGCACGTCGCGAGCATCCGCGAGTTCCGCGAGACGAACCCGATCGAGCCGTATCCCGGTCACCCCGCGTGGGATGTGATCACGGGCCGCTGGCTCAACGGCCCGTACATCGAGGTCACGATCACCAAGGCGACGGGCGCCGCGGCGAACGTTCTCATCGAGATCGACTGATCAGAGCGGGCAGTATCGCGCGAGTGATGCTTCGTCGGAGGTGATCGCGCTCGGCGCGACCCAGACCTCGTCGATCAGGCCACCGAACGAGCCGCCGCCGAGGCGGATCGAGTCGAGCGCGACCGGCGTTCCGAGCGCCAGGTTGCCGGCGTCGGTGCGGGCACCGTCGACCCATAGCCGCAGAGTCGGCTCCTGGACTGCGACGAGAATGCGGTGCCACACGCCCACCGCCACGGGCACAGACGTCGTGCTCGTCCCGGCGACCGTCGCCTGGAACTTGACGGTCGATGCGGTGTCGCCGAGCACGCGCAGCGCGACGCGACCGTCGCTGCTGACGAACACGTCGCGCGTGGCGCTCGGCGCATCGGGGCGAACCCACAGCTCGAGGGTCAGCTCGGAGCCCGCGCCGATCGCGGCGGGCCAGGTCACGCGATCGTCCTCGCTCGAGGTGAACGCGAGGCCGCCGCCGAACCGGCCGGTCGCAGACGTCGGATCGAACGTCTCGGGGGCGTCCGTATCACCGAGCGATCCGGCCGCGCCGCCGGAGGCGTTTGCGAGCGACTGTCCGGTGTCGTCGAGGTGGAGCACTCCGGCCGCACCGGCTGCATCGGGCGCGGCACACGCGACCGTCCACGACCGGGTCGCCGTCGTCGCATTGCCGCCCGCGTCGGTCGCGCGGACTGCGAAGGAGCGCGAGCCGGCCGGGATGTTGAAGCCCTGCGGACTGCTGCACGCGACGAACCCGCTACCGTCGAGGCTGCACTCCGCTGCTCCCTCGCTCGCGGTGAACGCAAAGATCACGCGCGGACCGGTCGTGCTCGCGTCCGCGGGCGCATCCGTGAACGTGATGTCGGGCGCGACCGTGTCGACCGTCCACGAGCGCAACGCCGGTGATGCATCGGTATGACTCGCCAGATCCGTCGCGCGGACCGAGAATGTATGTGCGCCCTGCGCGAGGCTCGTGAACGTCGCGGGGGAGGTGCAGGCTGCGAACGGCGCGCTGTCGAGGCTGCACTCGTACGAGACCTCGCTCTCGGTCGACGTGAAGCCGAACGCCGCGCTCGCAGCCGGCACCGTGCCCGACGGTCCCGACGAGATCATGGTATCGGGCGCGGTCAGATCCACGACCCACGTGCGCGTGGCCGGCGTCGGATCGAAGTTCCCGACCGCATCCCGGACCCGGACCGCGAACGTGTGCGAGCCCTCGCCGAGGTTCGACAGATCGAACGGCGAGCTACAGTCCGCCATGGTGCCGCCGTCGAGGCGACACTGGAAGGTCGCACCGCCGCCCGCATCCGGCGAGACGAAGGTGAAGCTCGCGGCCGTGCTCCCCGAGGCTCCTTCTGGGCCGGAGAGCAGCTGGGTATCGGGCGTACTGGTGTCGACGGCCCATGCGTGGATCGCCGGCGCCGAGTCGACATTGCCCGCGCGATCGCGCGCGCGGACCGCAAACGAGTGCGCGCCATCACCGACCGGTCCGACCTCGGCGCCGCTGAGACACGGCGCGAACGGCGCATTGTCGAGCGAGCAGTCGAAGGCAACGTTGCGCTCGTTGGAGTCGAACGTGAACCGCACCATCACGCTGTTGTCCAGTGCAGGCGGCGCGTCGAGCAGCATCGTCTCCGGCATCGCGGTGTCGATCGACCACGGATGCTCCGCCGGTGTGTCGTCGCTGTCGCCCATCGGATTGACGGCGCGGACCGTGAACATGTGGGGGCCATCGTTCAGCGTGCGCGTGTAGGGCGACGAGCACGGGATCGGCGTCTCTCCGTCGATCGAGCACAGAAACGTCGCGGTCGAGACGTCCGACGCGAACCGAAACAGCGCGGACGCTTCAGAGCTGAACTCGCCAGGTGCTTCGAGGATCATCGTGTTCGGCGCTCCCTCCTCGCCGGGCGGGATCGCGGCGTCGACGCCGGCATCGGTATCGGCCGCTTGCTTGTCGGGCACCGAACAGGCGCCACCCAGGACGCAGATCACGAGCACACGGACCTGCATCAGAACCTCCCTGCGACCGAGACGCCGACCTGGTCACTGCCCGCGGTGGGCGTCACCATCGCGCGCTGCTCGGGACCTCCGATGACGAACAGCACGATCGCCGATGCGACCGAGAAGCCGCCGGCGACGTAGAAGATGTTGGCGCGCGTCGCTGCTTGCTGCGCGCGGTTGTTCAAGCGCAGCCCTTCGGCATCCGCGCACACGACGAGCGGACACCGGGCATCTGCATCGCGCTGGAGATCCTTCGCCTGCATCCCGAAATAGACGCCAGTTCCGATCGCGCCGGCTCCGAGGATGCCGAGGGCGAGGCCGAGCTTGCGCTCCGCGGTGAACGAGCTTGGCTCGCTTGTCCGCATCACCATCGTGCGCGGCGGTGGACGGGAGAGGATCAGGGGTGTCGGCTCGACCGCGGCGGGCAGCGGGGCCGGAACCACCGCCACGGTCGGCACGCGCTCGAGCACGGGAACGACGACGACGCGCTTCGCCTTGTGCAGCACCGTCACGTCGGTGCGCCACGGCTTGTAGCCCGGTGCCTCGACGAGGATCCCGTAGCTGCCTGGATCGACAGGTACGGGGGTGTTCAACGCACCGAGCTCGAGTGCGAGGCCTGCGCGCTTGACCACGAGGCCTGCGACCGGCGAGGGCACCTGGATCGTCAGGTTCGAGAGGTTCGGCTCGATCGCAAGCGCGCGCTTCCTGGCCTCGAGCTGGCGCTTGTCATCGCCGCTCGCGCGCCTGGCCATCGCCTCGGCCTTGCGGAATGCGGCCCACGAGCTCGCGAGCTCGCCGAGCTTCTCGCGGCAGTCTCCGAGGTTGAGGAGCGTGCCGATACTCGGCTCGAGCTTCTCGCTCGCGGCGAGCTTGTCGCAACCCGCGGCGAGCTTGCCCATCTTGATGAGCTTGCGACCCTCGCGGAACAGCACTTCCGCCTCGGCCGATTGGGCGGCAGCGATGGGAATGTGGAGGAGGAGACCCGCCGCGGCGAGAAGCGCGACGGTACAAACACGTTCATCGAGTGTCATAGAGGTCCTCGGCGGGTGCGGTCGCTGGAGCAGGTCTGGGCTTGCTGACGGTGATCGATGGCCGCCGGGCCTTGGCGCGAACATTCCTCGTGGGTCGGGCCGCATCCGCCGCCTTCTTCGCGGCCGCCTTGCTCGCCGCCGCGGCTTCGCTGTGGTCGAGCGTGGCGTCAGCGACGGGCTCGACCACGACGGGCTCGACCACGACGGTCCTGGCCGGGCCTGGCTCGGCGACAACCGGTGCCGCGGCCGGCGCCGTGATCGGCGAGATCTCGATCGGCTGCGAGCTGGCGACGGCCTCGTCGCCGCTGGTCATGACCCAGGTCGCGACCAGTGCCGCGGCGAGACCGAGCAGCACGATCGCGACGGCGGCCCGGCTGGGCGGACGTGGTCGCGTGACGCGCGAATCATCGAGCTCGTCGTCGAGCGCGACGCCCGGCGTCGAGATCCTCGGATCCGACTCGACGAACCACTCGCCGCCGGACTGGATCGCATCCGTGCGGGCGCACGCGGCACCCGAGGAGCTCGCGGCACGGACCGACTTCGGCGTCCCGGCGCTCGTCTGCATCGCTTGCGGCTGTGAGCCACGAGCCGCGCGCGGCGGCGGCGTCGTGCTGGACGCCTTCGACGAGTTCGACTTGCGGCGCTTCGCCTGCTTGGTACCGCCGGCAGTGACGAGCACGCTCGGCTCACCGCCAGGACTCGCATACGCGTGCGTCGGTATCGGCGTGCCAGCGTTCAGATCGTACGAGGACCGAAAGCCCGCTGCGATCGGCATCCGTGGCGGCACGACCGGGATCGCGATGTTCGTCGAGCTGATCCGCGCGAGCACGTACTCGAGGGCGTGCTGCAGCTCGGTCATCGTCTGGAAGCGATCGTCGGGAGACTTCTCGAGGCAGCGCAGGATCAGTCCATCGACCAGCTCCGGCAGATCGTCGACGAACGTGCTCGGGGCTGGAGGCTCCTCCTGGAGGTGCGCGACGATGAACTCGCCCGCGCCTTCACGCTCGAACGGCGGACGTCCCGCGACCATGTGAAACAGCACGCAGCCGAGTGCGTAGACATCCGAGCGCGGATCGACCTTGCCGGCGCCGCGACACTGCTCGGGCGACATGTACACAGGCGTGCCCATCGTCGTGCCCGACTGCGTGAGGGAGGCGTCGCCACTCTCCGTGCCGAGTTTGCAGATCCCGAAGTCGAGGATCTTGGTGCGCTCACCGCTCTGCGCCTCGCCATCGGCGATCAGGTAGATGTTCTCGGGCTTGAGATCGCGATGGATGATCTCGCACGCGTGCGCGGCCGCGAGTGATCCGGACACCTGACGCGCGATCCGCAGCGCCTCGCTCGCAGCGAGCTTGCCCAGGCGATCGATCCGCGTCTGCAGCGACTCGCCTTCGAGTAGCTCCATCACGATGTAGGCGGTGCCGTCGACGTGATAGCCGAAGTCGAAGATCTGAACGACACCGTGATCGGTGATCGCGGACGTCGCGCGAGCCTCTGTGAAGAACCGCTCGACGATCTCCGGGTGCACCGAGAGCGACGGCAACAGGGTCTTGATCGCAGCCTTGCGACCGAGAAGGATGTGCTCGCCGAGGTACACGGTGCCCATGCCGCCGGCGCCGATCTTTCGGAGGATCCGGTACTGACCGATGTGGCTACCTACGTTCACGATGAGAAACGATAGCGACGATTGGCTCAATTGTCCAATGACTTCGCGTAGTTGAGGCGCACGAGCACGGTGTGCGCGAGCGACCGTGCGACGGTGTCCACGGGATCTTCGGCGGCATGTGGATCCGCCGACTTACCGTCCGCTGGCCTCGTGTAGGTCGGAGGGTTTCCTCGGTGTGACCAAACCGGCGCGAACGCCGTTCGTGGCAGAATCGAGCGCGATGGGCTCCGGCTCGACGTGAAGCGCATCGGCGAGATCCTTGTCGAGAACGGCTGGATCGAGACATCGATCCTGCAGCGCGCGCTCGTCAAGCAGCGCGAGAGCGGGACGCGTCTGTGCTCGTTGCTCGTGCTCAACGGCGTGCTCGGTGCCGATGAAGCAGCGTGCGCCCTCGGCGAGCAGCATGGCGTTGCCGCGATCCTCCAGCGTCACATCGAGGGACGCGATCGAACGCTCCAGGAGCTGCTCCTACCCGCGCTCGCGCGCGCCTGCTGCGCGCTCCCGATCGGTCGGATGGGCAACGGTGACGTGATCGTGTGCGTACGCGATCCGAGCCCTGCCCTCGCGACGCAGCTCGCGCGCGCGATGAACGAGAAGATCCGCCTCGCCGTCGGGTGCGCGCACCAGCTCGAGGCGCTCGTGCTCGAGACCTACGGTGCCGACGAGAACGACTTCGACGTCGACCTCTCCACCGGCCCCGTGATGTCGCTCGAGCTCGACGAGGAGCAGATCGAGGCAATGAGCGACGACGCGATGGCCGACCTCGGCTCGCTCGAGCTCGTCGATCTCGACGATACAGGCGTCTCGAAGGACGACTCGCAGACCCAGCTTCCGATCGGCGTCCAGCGCCAGCCCACGCTGCCGCCGACGAACGTCTCCGTCGACGGCCCGACACACCGCGGCGGCGCGATGGTCGATGCGCCGACCCAGCGCCCGCAGACTTCTCCGGTCGTCGATGCACCCTCGCAACGCGGCACGTTCAATCGCGCCCAGACCACGCTCGTCGTCGATGCACCTTCGCAGCGAAGTGCCCTTCCGCCCTCGGGCCTGTCCTCTGCCGGGATCGTCGTCGACGCGCCCTCGCAGCGCAGTGCCCTCCCGCCGATCGCGCGCACGCAGCCTCCGCCCCCGGGTCGCGCTGCACTCGCCGCTGCCGGCCCTGCGGTCGGCCGCGCGCCCACGCCGAGCTCGCTCGAGGCCGCGGCCGCGATCGCGATCGCGCGTACGCAGACCCCACGCTCCGCCCTCGCGAATGCAGCCGCTTCCACCGTCAACGCTCTCGCCGCCGTGACGGAGCCCGACGGCGACGTCGCGATGATCTCGGCGCCATGGATCGAAGGTCTGCCCTCGCCGCAACCACGCGCGCCGTCGCCCGATCTCTCGATCGATCTCGTGCAATCCCTCGACGACTCGCGGCCGGTCCCGCTCGTCGAAGACTCGCCCGATCTCCTTGCCGAGCTCGAGCTCGAGGCGTTCATCGCACGGCCGCGTGCGCCCTCACCCGATCTCGCACCTTCGACCGCGAAGCCGCGCGCCACCCCGTACGCAGCGCATGCGCGCGCTCCGTCGCCCGATCTGGCGATCGCTACCTCGAAACCGCCCGCTCTGGCGATCGATCTCGCACCGTCGACCGTCAAGCCGCGCTCCGCGCCGTTCGTTGCGCCTCCGCGCGCACCGGTGCCAGCGATGGAACCACCCGATGCGGCGACGACGACGGCGACGACGGCGCACGCTGATCCCCCGACACCCGCGCCGACGACCACGCCCGCACCGACGACGACGCACGAAGCACCGACGCACCCAGCGGCGACACCTCACGAAGCCACGCCGACTCCTCCAGCCACGACGACTCCTCCAGCCACGACGATCGCACCGGCAGCGACGGCCGCACCGACCACGGCCGCACCGACGGCCGCACCGACCACGGCCGCACCGACGGCCGCACCGATCGCGGCTGCACCGATCACGGCCGCACCGACCACGGCCGCACCGATCGCGGCTGCACCGATCACGGCCGCACCGACCACGGCCGCACCGACCACGGCCGCACCGACGACCATCGCACCGGCGGCGAAGTCCGCACCGACCACGGCCGCACCGACCACGACACCGACAGCGGCCACGACACTCACAGCGACCACGACACTCACAGCGACCACGACCCCCACAGCGACCACGACCGCACCGACCACGGCCGCACCGACCACGGCCGCACCGACCACGGCCGCACCGACCACGGCCGCACCGACCACGGCCGCACCCCCCACCGCCGCACCCACCACGCCCGCACACTCACCCGCCCCCCCGCCCACCACCCCGCCGTCGACCGCAGC
>JANOPP010000648.1:0-11813 GCA_031421915.1 Myxococcales bacterium
CCGAGGCATGCGAGGCGTTCGATGGCTCGAACAAGCTCGAGCAGCGTGCGGGCACGCTGATCCGCCTGGGCGAGTGCCGCGAGAAGCAGGGCCGCCGCGCGTCGGCGTGGTCCGCGTATCGCGATGCGCTGTCGCGCGTGAAGGATCCGAACAAGAAGCGCATCGCCGAGGAGCGAGTAACGGCGCTCGAGCCCACGCTGTCGAAGGTCACGCTCGTCGTTCCCGACGTCAACCGGGTCGTCGGCCTCGAGGTCGTCCGCAACGGCACCTCGATCGACTCCGTGCTGTGGAACCGAACCGTGCCGATCGACGGCGGTGCGTACACCGTGATCGCGCGCGCAGCTGGGCACATCGAGCAGGTGCAGACGGTCACGATTCCCGACGAGGGCGGCAACGTCACGATCACGATCCCGCGCCTCGAGCACGTGGTCGTCGTCGAGCCGGTACTCACGCCCGTCCCCACGCCGAACCCGCCTGCCGAACCGAGCATGTGGACGGGGCAGCGCACGGTCGCGGTCGCCATCGGCGGCATCGCGGTGGTCGCGTTCTTCACCGGGACGGTCCTGGGCAGCGGTGCGAACGGGCTCGAGGACGATGCGTACCTCCTGTGCCCCGATCCGCAGATGCCGTGCGCGAACGCTGACCGTGCGAACGATCTGATCGATCGCGCGACCACGCGGAGCCGCTACGCGAATATCTCGTTCGGTGTCGGCGCCACCGCGGCAATCGCCGCGGCGATCCTGTGGTTCACGGGCAGCCCGGACGCACCGGCCACGGAGTCGCGGCGCGTCGGCCTCGTACCGGTGATCGCGCCCGACCACGTCGGTGCGAGCTACGAGGTCCGATTCTGATGCGCACCGTCGTGTTCTGTGTGCTCGCGGTCCTGGCGGCGTGCTCGATCGATCCGGTCACGTTTGTCCAGCAGGACGCGGGGCCCGGCATGGACGCCGACGCGACCCCGATCGACACCGTCGATGCCGGGCCGGTGACGCTCATGGTCTCGACGCAGGACATGACGATTCCGGAGGGTGAGCAGAGCATGCTGACTGTCGCGCTCAGCGGTCCACCGACCGCCGCGACGCTGGTCACCGTGATGACCGCGAACGACACCAAGGTCGGCGTGGTGCCGACGGCCTTGTTGTTCCAGACCACCAACTGGTCGGTCCCGCAGGGCGTGATGATCACGGGCAAGGAGGACGCGAACGTCAACGACGAGCAGGTCAACGTGGCCGTGATCTCCATGGACCTCGAAGCAATCCTCAGCGTCACCGTGCACATCACCGACAACGACGAGCTTGCGATCGTGACGACGCCGTCGACGATGGTAGAGATCAGCGAGGGTTCGTCGGCGACCGTCGGTGTCCGGCTCAGTGCGCAGCCGACCGGTTCGCTGGTCGTCAATGTCGCCTCGGCAAACACCGGCGCGGCGACCGCCTCACCGGCAGCAGTCACGTTCTCCGAACTGAACTGGAACATCGATCAGAACGTCACCGTGACCGGCGTCGAGGACGTCAACATCACGAACGATCCGACGCAGCTGAACCTGACCGGGACGGGGGTCGCTGCGGTCGGCCTCGCGCTCAACGTCGTCGACAACGACGTCCTCGGCATTCAGGTCAGTACGACGAACCTCGGCAGCATCGACGAGGGCAGCACGGGCACGACGTTCACCGCGCAGCTCACGCAGCTCCCGCTGGGACCGGTCACGGTCAACGTCGCCTCGAACAACAGCCTGGTCGCGACCGCGACGCCACCGGTGCTGACGTTCACTACCGCGAACTGGAACGTCCCCCAGACCGTCAGCGTCGACGCGCCACACGACGGCGACGTCGCAGATGGCGCGACCGCGATCACGCTGATGGCGACCGGCCTGCTCGCGCGCAGCGTCGCGGTGTCCGTCACGGACGACGACGTCCAGGCACTCGTGGCCACGCCGAACACGGTGACGGTTCCCGAGGGCGGCATGGTGATGTTCACGGTTCACCTCGCGTACGTCCCGGCGTCGTCCGTCACCGCCACGGTCTCCAGCCTCAACGGCACGGTCGCCACGGCAGGACCGGCGACGCTCACGTTCACCCCCGCGAACTACGCGACCCCCCAAGCCGTGATGGTGATGGGCCTGCAGGACCTCGATGCCGCCGACACGCCGACGACCATCCGTCTCGAGGACGCCGCGGCCGGTCTGCTCACGAACGTCCCCGTGACCGTGGTCGACGACGAGACGCTCCTGATCGAGACATCGGCGGTGTCGGTCGCGCTCGGCGAGGCGAGCAGTACGACGTTCCAGGCTCGCTTGTCGGCGATGCCAACGGGCCCCGTCACGGTCAACGTGAGCAGTGGCAACGTGAGCGCGGCGATGGTCGGCCCGGCGACGCTGACGTTCACGACCGCGAACTACATGACCTACCAGACGATCACCGTCACCGGCGTGCAGGACGACAACCTCGAGAGCGAGGAGATCCAGCTCACGCTGACGGCCTCCGGCATCCCGAGCACTGCGGTGACCGCGAACGTGACCGATGACGACATGCAGGCGGTCGTGGTGAGCACGACGATCACCACCGTGCCCGAAGGCGGCTCGGGCATGGTCGGCGTCAGCCTGATGTATCAGCCGCAGGCGAGCGTCACCGTGACCGTGATGTCCGCGAACACGAGCGCGGTGACCGCGACACCGGCGACGCTGACGTTCACGACCACGAACTACGCGTCACCCCAGAACATCTCGATCTTCGGCGTGCAGGACGCGGACACGGTCGATTCTTCGACGACCGTGGCGCTGACGGCACCCAGCGCGACGGGCGCGGCGATCAGCGTCACCATCAACGATGACGACACGCTGGCGATCCAGACCGAGGTCAGTGCGATCAACGTCAACGAGGGCGGCACGTCGATCCTCCGCGTGCGCCTGAGTGCGCAGCCTGCCGCGACGACGGCCGTGTCGATCGCATCGAGCAATACGCTCGCTGCCACGGTCTCACCTTCGTCGCTGTCCTTTACCACCGCGAACTGGATGAACTACCAGGACGTGACCGTGTCGGGCCTCGAGGACGCGAACCTCACCGATGAAGCGGCGACCGTGATCGTGTCGAGCACGGGCCTCGGCAACGTCAACGTCGCAGTCACGGTCGTCGACAACGACACGCAATCGATCAGCACGACCGTCGGTAGCGTCACCGTGGTCGAGGGAACTTCCGTGATGTTCGGTGTCCACCTCAACGCCATGCCGGCCGGAACCGTGATCGTCAACGTCGCGTCCGCCGATCCGACCGTCGCGACGGTGTCGGGCGCGCTGACGTTCACACCGGCGAACTACGGCGCCGATCAGTTCGTCACCGTGGCCGGAGTCCAGGATCTCGACCTCGTGAGCGAGGCATCGGTGATCACGCTGTCGAGCGCGGGGCTCGTGAACCGCCTGGTCACCGCGAACGTGACCGACGACGACGTGCAGCGCGTCGTGATCAGTCCGCAGAGCCTCACCCTCAACGAGGGCCAGTCGAGCCCGGTGATGGTCTCGCTCGCGTTTCAGCCCGCGAATACCGTGATCGTGAACATGTTCTCGAGCAATCCGGCGGTCGCAAACGTCGCGCCCGCGATGGTGACGTTCACGACCGCGAACTACGCGACCCCGCAGAACGTCGTCGTCAACACCCTCCAGGATCCGGACTCGACGAACGGTGCGACGACGATCACCGGGACGCTGCCAGGTGCGACGACGGGCGTCGCCAACGTGACCGTGCTCGACGACGACCTCGTGCAGATCGAGCTCGATCAGACGACGATGTGGGTCTACGAGAACAGCGTCCGGTCGTTCCAGGCTCGGCTCACCGCACAGCCGGCGGTCAAGACGGATGTGGCGTTCTCGACGAGCGACGGGATGCGCGCGAACCCGATCCCCAAGATGCTGACGTTCACCACGACGAACTGGAACGTCTACCAACCAGTCCAGGTGTTCAGCGGCAACGACGACGATATCGAGTACGAGAATGTGCGGATCGACGCCACCGGCGGCACGATGTTTCCGCGGACGGTGCGCGTCGACGTGATCGACGATGACCTTCTCGCCGTCGAGCCGGTATATATCGACACCTGTCACGGCGAGCCGACCACCGCCCGGGTCTGGTTGCGCGGGCGTCCGTTCTCTGGCCCGCCGCACAACGGGAGCCTCGCAGTGGCCCTTCTGGCCGGTGCCTATGTGAACGTCGGGCCGCCGGTGATGACGTTCGATCAGGGGAACTTCAGCGACTTCCAGCTCGCCACGATGACCAGCAACTACGACGACAAGGGCCATATCGATCAGATCCAGGTCACGGCGCCGGGCCAGCAGACTCTGCGTATCGACTTCACGCTCCGCCCGGGCAAGCCGGGAGTACAATGTCTCCAGCAGTGATCTCCCGCCATGGCCGCCTGCCAGCTCTGTGACGTCGTCCATCCCGGTGAGCCGGAAGAGTGCCCGGAGCGCCGCACGGGCGAGACCGTGTCCGGCAAGTACGTCGTCGGTGCGCTGCTCGGTGTCGGCGGGATGGCGGCGGTCTACTCGGCGCGTCACTCCGTCCTCCAGCGCGACATCGCGCTCAAGATCCTCCACAAGCGCTACGCGACGGATCGCGAGCTGAGCGCACGCATCGTCCGCGAGGCACGCGAGACGGCCGCGATGGGCCATCCGGCGTTCGTGCACGTCCACGATGCTGGCGTCACCGAGGACGGCTGCGCGTACATCGAGATGGAGAGCCTCGATGGCCGCGACCTCCACTCGATCCGCAAGACGGATGGCGCACTCGAGCCGGCGCGCGTCGTCCAGATCGCGATCGACGTGCTCGAAGCACTCGAGGCGCTTCACGCACGCGGCGTGGTCCACCGCGACATGAAGAGCTCGAACATCTACCTGTCGCCCGGCACCGACGGTCGCGATCGGGTCAAGCTGCTCGATCTCGGCTTTGCCAAGGTCGAGGACGAGCTCAAGCTCACCGCCAAGAATCAGCTGCTCGGCACGCCGTTCTACATCAGCCCCGAGCAGTACATCGATCCGACCGCCGTCGACGCACGCAGTGATCTGTTCTCGCTCGGAGTGGTGATGTTCGAGGTGCTGACCGCGAAGTGGCCGTACAGCTACATCTCGAAGAAGGAGCTGCTCTCGAAGGTCGTCAAGGGTGACCTCGAGCGCCACCCCGCGCGCCATCAGCCACAGCTTCCGGGCTGGCTCGATCTGATCGTCGCGAAGGCGCTGTCGCACGACCGCGACCAGCGCTATGCGTCGGCGGCCGAGATGAAGCGGGCGCTCGAGCGCGCGACCGAGGCGACGAACGCCAAGCCGGGTCTGTTCAGGCGGCTGTTCGGCAAGACCAAGCCGCCCCCGAACGCCTGACCTGCACCGGGTATTCCCGCGTGTTTCGACAACGTTGGCGTTGCGCGGTCCACGTCTGCACGTCATCCCTTGGGATGCGTACGCTGACCGCGTTCGTCGCGCTCTCCCTGACGGCCGTCGTTTCTGGCTCCGCCGCTGCCGGGCCGGATCCCATGCCCGAGCGCGCCGTGATCGTGAGTCGCGTCGCCGACGGTGCATGGTCGGATCGCGCGACCGAAGCGCGTCTCGATCAAACGGCGGAGCTCGCGGTCGTCGTGATCGCTCGTCGCGGCAAGCAGAGGATCGCGTTCGCACCGCCGGCGATCAAGCACGTCGTGATCAAGGGCAAGAAGCTCGCGACGACGGAGCTGACCGGCGCGCGCGTCCGGTGGTCGACGGTGGAGCCGCACGGCTTTCGCACCAAACCTGCGGCGAACGGCGTGACGAGCGAGTTCTATTCGAACGTCTCGATGGAGCCCAAGACGTTCGGTAGGTGGATGGGCTTTGATGCGATCGAGTACTTCGAGCGCGTCGTCCAGCCGTGGGGCCCGACGCTGTCGATTCCCGCGACCGTGACGTCCGGCGAGGCGAACGCGCAGCAAGTGCCTGGTCTCGGAACGATCCGTTACAAGGTCGAGGTCGAGCTTGCTGGCGTGGCGCTCGCGACGCCCGGCGCTGATGCGGTCGACACGCTGGGCCTCCTGCCCACCGTGCATCGCGTCTCGATTCGCCAGGGTGATGACTTTCTCGGCCACCTCTCCGAGTACCTGCTCGTCCCCGAGGTGTTCGGCTCGGCGGGCGGCGGTCGCACCCACCAGACCGATCGGTTCAACGGCGCCGACTGCGCGGATGTCATGGTCGGCGCGATGCGCCGGATGGGGCGCGCGGTCCCGTACACCAACGTTGCCGGGCTGCCGACCTACGCAACGCCCGTCGCCAAGCTCGCCGAGCTCGACGCCAACGGCACCCCGGATCGCGAGATCGCGGGGGTCCGGCCCGGCGACCTGATCCGCATCGACTACGGCGGCTCGCTGCGCGGTCACACGCCTCGAGCGTTCGATCACGTGGCGGCACTATGGGAGGACCGGAGCGATCCGACAGGCCCCCACAAGGGCAAGGCCGACGGCCGCCTCGACGGGTTCGACCTCGTGATCCACATGGGCCACCCGCGCCTCAAGGTCGAGCCGCTCTCGGAGCAGTCCCCGGCGACGATCGACGTGCTGCGCTGGCGCGCGAAGTAGGGCACAGTCCCCGGATGAAGTTCGGGATCCTGCTGTTCGTCCTTCTGTTTGCTGCCTGTGGCGACGAGGCCCCCGCCACCATCGACGCCCCGGTGATCATCGATTCACCGCCTCCGATCGACGCGCTGACGTGCTCGCTCCCCACCAAGCTGTGTGGCTCGAGCTGCCTCGACGTCTCGGGCGACGAGGAGAACTGTGGTGACTGCGGCGTCGAGTGCAGGGGCGGCGAGGCGTGCGACCTGACCTGTGCGTGCGCTCCGACCACGTTCATCCCCGCGACGATCGGACCCGGGATGTTCGATCAGTTTCAGCCCGCTGGCGGCCTGACGATCGCGATCGGTCCCACGTTCGGAGCTGGTGGCATCAACCCGGTGATCCTCGGCTACGCGGCGGACGTGCCGCTCGCCACCGACATCGATCTCTCGACGATCCCGATCGGCGACGCACCGTTCGTCGCTGCGTTGTACCGTGTCGATGTCGGCACGATGGCGGCCGATGCGGCCTACGTCGCGACCGCCGGGACGCTGCGGCTGACCAGCGCATGCGGTAGCGATGTCGAGGGCACGCTCACCGACGCGACGTTCCGCGGCGTCAACGGCGGCCTGATGAACCCGATGATCGATCCGGCCGGATGCACGATCACGGTGCCGACGATGACGTTCCACATCAGCACCGCGCCATGCCCCTGAGCCCCTCATGACGCTGCAGTGGTACCCGGGCCACATGACGAAGGCCCGGCGCGAGATCGTCGCGCTGATGCCGTCGCAGGACGTCGTGATCGAGGTCCTCGATGCGCGGCTTCCCGCGTCGAGCTCGAACCCCGCCGTCACCGAGCTGCGGCGCGACAAGCCCAACGTCAAGGTCCTCACCAAGAGTGATCTCGCAGATCCCGACGTGACGGCCGAGTGGCTCGAGTACTTCAACGCTCTCCCCGACGTACGCGCGTTCGCGTCGACGACAGACAACCCGACCGAGACGCGCAAGAAGATCGCCGAGCTGACGAAGGGGCTCGCCGCGCACCGTGGTCCCGACAAGGATGTCCGCGCGCTGATCTGCGGGGTGCCGAACGTCGGCAAGTCGACGCTGATCAACACGCTGATGAACAAGGCGGTCGCGAAGACCGGTGACAAGCCAGCGGTGACCAAGGAGCAGCAGACGGTCACGCTGAAGTCGGGGATGGTGATCACCGACAGCCCGGGTCTCATGTGGCCCAAGATCGAGGACGAGCGTGGCGCGTTTCGCCTCGCGTTCGCCGGCTCGATCCCGGACACCGCGATCGACTACCTGACGATCGCGATGTTTGGCGCGCAGCTCGTCCTCGAGCGCTATGCAGCGCTCGCCGTCGCGCGCTACAAGCTGGCGGTGAAGCCGGCGTCGCCGGAAGCGTTGCTCATCGAGGTCGGTCGGCGCCGCGGCGGGCTGCGGCCCGGCGGCATCGTCGATCTCCACAAGGCCTCCGAGATCTTCGTCCACGAGTTCCGCGGTGGCGTGCTCGGTCGGATCTCGCTCGAGCGGCCGCCGGTGCCGGCGTGAACCCCGCATTCGTCGGCAAGGTCGGCGAGTGGAAGGTCGCGAGCAAGTCGCTGACCGGCCGCCGCGAGGGGATCGACTTCACCGGCGAACGCCGGTGGTGGGGCGGTCGGTGGGCGCTCACGAGCACCGCGCCGTTCCCGGTCCCGGAGAACGTCATCCTCTACGTCTCGCGCAGCGGCATGGACCACGGCTTCTGGCGCGACCTCCGCGTTGGCAATCCGGCGTTCGATCGTGACTACTTCGTGTTCTGCGACACGCCCGCGCTGTTGCCCCTGATCCTCGGCCCGGCGGCACGGCGCGCGCTCGCGGACCATGCGGAGCTCGACGACGCGCTCACGCTCTATGTCCGTGGCGGCGTCACCCAGCTCACGGGCTCCGTCGGCGAGAAGGATCCCACCGGCATCGACCGGTTCGTCGCCGTGCACCGCGCGCTGGTGGAGGATCACCAGGCGACGCTCGCGCGCTGGCGCGACTTGATGAGCGCGGCGCACGGTCGCGCCGAGGCGAGCTGGCCTCCGGTCGCGACGATCAAGAGCCGCACCGGCACGCTTGTCGTCCACACGTCGTGGACGGCGCCGACGTCGCGCGATGCCGCGGACTGGGATCGCAGCGCCGACTCGCTGCAGACGCACCTCACGACGCACGATGATCGCGAGCGCCGGCCGTGGTTCCTCACCGCGACGGGACCCGGCGTGGCAGGCACGCATCAGCTCGCGGGGAAGCACGTGATGGTCGTCGGCAAGCCGACGATCTCGCTGCCGCTACTCGGCGACCTCGTGCGCGCGGGCAACATCGTAACCATCCAGGCCGGGGCGCAGGTGCTGGTCTCGATGCGCGGCCTCGCGAACGCCAAGCAGATCGAGTCAGCGCTCCGCATCGTCGAGCTCGTCGTCGATACCGCGAGCTCCGACTCGCCTTATCGCTGACGGCCTCGGTAGCGGACCATCGTCCCGGCGATGTGGTCCCACGGCGCGCGCTTGCCGGGCGTTCGCAGCGACGCGTGGAGCAGGAGGGCGGCGAGGATCGGAAAGCTCGCGAGGATGATGAGCTCGCCGACGTCGTGGAAGTATTCCGACCCGGCAATGGACGAGATCACGCCGACGAGAACACCGGCCAGGGGCAGGCCGAACAGGATCAGGGACCTTCCGATCGCGGCACTCCACGGTGGGCGCGTCGACGTGTCGATCATCACGACCTCGATCTCGAACAGCGACTTGCCGATCGAGGTGCCCCATCGCCGCGACGCGATCGAGTGATAGGTGGCCAGCGCCGGGAACACGAGGGCGTTGATCGTGACCTCTGCGGTGTCTTCATTCGCGAGCAGCGTCACCGCGACTGCGAACAGCGTCAGCACGGCGCCGACGACGAGCGAATCGAACCCCGCAGCCATCAAGCGCGTCCAGAACCCGGCGGGGCGCGTGTGCTCGGCCGACGCCATCTCGATGGCACGCAGGAGCTCGTCATAGCTCGCGAACCGGTCGTCGGGTCGCGGCGCCATCATTCGCCCGATCAGCGCATCGATTGCCGCGATCGCCGTGCGCGGATTCGCGCCGCGCGGCACCGACGGTCGCGCCGCGGTCTCGTGCAGCGTGACCAGCTCCGCGGGGCTGTCGGCACGGAACGGAGGCCGGCCCGAGACGAGGTGGAACAGGGTCGCGCCGAGCGCGTAGACGTCCGCGCGCAGATCGATCCTCTCGCCGCGCGCCTGCTCGGGCGCCATGTACAGCGGGGTGCCGGCGAGCGTCGTCTGCTCGATCGGTCCATCGCCGACACCGCCCGCGTCGACGGCGACGAGCCCGAAGTCGAGGACCTTGATCACCCCGTGCGAATCGACCATCAGGTTCGACGGCTTGACGTCGCGATGTAGAAAGCCCGAGCGCTGGGCCTCGCGTAGCCCGAGCGCGGCGCCACGGATCATCGCGAGCGCGTCCTCGACCGAAACCGGTCCCGCCGCGACGCGGTCCGCGAGCGTCCTGCCACCGACGAGCTCCATCGCGAAGTACAGGCGGCCTGCCTCTTCGCCGATGAAGTAGATGTGCGCGACGTTGGGATGGTTGACGCGTGCCTGCGCGCGCGCTTCGCGGATCAGCCGGTCACGCGCGATGCCCGACGTCGTGCCTTCGGGGAGCACCTTGATGGCGACCGGGCGATCGAGCGCGAGATCGGTCGCGAGATAGACCTCCCCCATGCCACCGGCACCGAGCTTCTTCTCGATCTGGAAGTGACCGAGCCGCGTCCCGTTCGCCAGTCCTTCGGCGCTGAGCGGGGCCGGCATCCGCGGCGGCAGCGTCTGGGTGTGCTCGGGCACCACAGAGCGCTGGGCCAGGGAGGGCGCCGCTGTGGCAACAGGGGATGCCTGCGTGTCCTCGAGCGCGGGGCTCGGGGGGGCTTCGGCCTCGGAGCGCATCGCCGGCAGCATAGGCCAGGACGCCCCCGTCAGGAGGGAGTGTTTAGCCGCGTGGGCGGCGGTACGAACCCTCGAAGATCGTCTTCCAGTCCGTCGCGGAGATCGCTTCCTCCATGATGATCGTCAACCGGTTGAGCGCGACCGAGTACGTCGTGCGCGTCTGCTTGCCGTTGGCCTTCTCGAGGAAGATCAGCTTGTCGCCGTCGGCGACGCCCTCCGACTGCTGGGTCGCAGTGGCGGCCGGGCTCCGGAACCAGGTCACGGTCAGCGCGCCCGTGGTGTCCTCGCTACGGAACACGCCATGGCCGACCGAGGTCGGCTTGTTCTGCGCGGTCTGCACGTAGTCGCAGAGCAGGAACCTACCGTCGAACACGGTGTGGAACTCCCAGCGACCGATGGCCTCGGTGGCCTCGCCGTTGGTGGTCATGTTCTCCGTGCCCGTCCAGACACCCTCGAGCTTTTGCAATTCGACTCTGTACATGGAACACCTCTTCAGTTCGCGTGGACGCGAACCAAGGAGGCACGCGGCGATCGTTGCGCGCAAGGTAGCACGCAACGCGCTCTAGGGCTCGCGCATGCGGCGCGCGAGATCGACGAGGATCGGGAACGAGATCGGGGCGCGGCGCGCGAGCCGTCGGAAGATTCCCTGGATGCGCTGCGCGGCTTCCTCGCCGAGCGAGCGCCGATCGCGTGCGCCGTCTACGAACATCGTGCCGGCGAAGCGCACCTCGACGAGCAGCGGGCCGTAGAGCGGGACGAGCGCGAGCGCGAGATCGAGCAGCAGCTCGGGCGCGTCGGGTCCGCACACGAGATCCGTCGGCTGGATCCTCGTCGTGTCGGGCACTCGCACGGTCATCACGCGCGTCCGCGACGCGACGAGATCGAAGCCGCGGCGGCGCGGGCGGAACGCGAGTCGCGCGGCACCGAGCGCGGCGAGCAGCTCGGGGAGCGCGCATGGATCGGTCGTGCGCTCCATCGGCCGGGCCTCGACATCCTCGCGGTAGGGATCAACGAGCGGTGCGACGACCGCGCGGAGTGCCGGCTGGCCCGGCTCGGGCCGAGTGGTGAGCATCCGGACGATCCAGCGCCACATGATCCAGCTTCGCACGAACGGCGGGCGGATCTACGTGCGCGCAAGTTGGCTACTTGTGACGATCACACAGCCGCGGTCGTCGAGCGTGACGGAGCTCTCCTTGAGCAGCCGGCCCACGGCACGCTTGAACGCCTTCTTGCTGAGCCCGAACAGCTCCCGGATCAGCTCGGGATCCGACTTGTCGCCGACGTCCGGCGG
>JANOPP010000649.1:0-2651 GCA_031421915.1 Myxococcales bacterium
CGCATCGAACATGCCGGTGCTCGACCTCCTCGTTGTGATTCTCGATGCACGACACGGCCGAACACGCCGCCTGTCGACAGCGACGAAATCACACCACCCGCTTCGGGGCCGTGGCTCGACCCGCAACGTCGACTTCGTTCCGTGGTCGTGAATCAGCGCCGCTGGCGGGAGATGCGGTCGACCTGATCGATGTAGCGCGCGACGTCCTCGCGCGGCTTGATCTCTTGAGCGCGCCGCAAAAGGGTCAGCGCTTCGGGATAGCGGTTGAGTCCGACGAGGACCTGCGCGTGGTAGACCTTGGCCTTGCCTTCGAAGGCTTCGATGCTCGCCGCGCGTTCGTAGAAGAAGATGGCCTGATCGGGCTCGCCTTTCTTCACGTGATGCTGGCCCAAGAGCAGCAGCGCGTCGCCGTCGAGTGGGTAGATACGCACGATCTCGAGCAGAGCTGCAGCGGACTCTTCGTCCCCGTTCCCTTCGGCCATGCTCAATCGCGCTTGGAGCTTCAGCAGCTTGGTGCGCTCCGCAGTCGGGATCGTCTTGCCGAACGTCGAGCGAATGTGCTCGCAGATCCGCAGCGCTTGCTTCGACCCACCGCGCGCCGCGAGCGCCTCTGCGGCGCGCACCGATCGAGTGCTCGGCTGCAGCTTGTCGAGGTCGATGGCTCGCATGTAGGCGCTCAACGCCAGCTCGGGCAATCCTTCAGTCAGGTAGATGTCGCCCAACGTGTTGAGCGTGTCGACCGTCGACTTGCCGAGGCGGTCGACGATCTCGAAATTCTCGGCCGCCCGCAGCGGCAGCTTCTTGCCCAAGTACGTGTGCGCTTGAAGCAGCCAAAACTGGGCCTTGTCCGGGTATCGCGCGATCAGCACGTCGAGCAGCGCCGCCGCGTCGTCGAACTTGTTCTGCTTGAAGACCGTGTTGGTCAGTCCGAGTCGCCACTCGGAATAGTCCGGCTGCAGGAGGAGCGCATTGCGAAAGGCCGCCTCCGCCGGCTGATAGTCCTGCTTCGCGGCATGAGCGTAGCCCAGCATCCCGTAGGCGGATGCATCGCCGCCGCCGAGCTCGATCATGCGCGTGAACGCCTTGATCGCGTTGTCGCTGTCGCCATTCTTGAAGTGGATGAATCCGAGGTTGCGCCATGCCCGCCGGAAGCTCGGAAACTTGGCCGTCGCGCGCTGAAAGGTCGCGAGCGCTTCTTTCAGCTTGTCCTGCTGGAACTGGAGGCTGCCGAGCGTGAAGTCCAGCATCGCCGAGCTGCCCGGCTCGATCATCTCGCGCAGGCTTGCTTCGGCCTTCGCGTAGTCGGTGCTCATCAGCGGCCGCAGCTTGTCGAGGATCTTCACTTCGTCCTGCGTCACGCGCGGCTCGATCTCGGCGTTGACACCGTAGCCAGCTACGAACTGCTTCTGGAACGTCGGATCGCTCCAGATTCGTGCGAGGTCCTCGCTCTGAGCGAACGCGCTGGATGCACCGACGAGCAGGGCAGCGCACGTCGCTCCGACGCGGATCACCGAGGACTTGCGAAACTTGGTTGTGCGATGGGTCATGGTCTTCCTGGGATCAGCTCGGCGGGAAACGGAACGGCTGGCGCATGTTGCAGTTCACGCGAGCGCCGCCGCGCAGCGCGGGCTCGAACTTCCATTGACGGATGGCATCCAGCGCGGGCTTGTCGAACGCCGGATGGTTCGATTCTTCGACGCGGGCGTTCGTGACCTTGCCCGTGGAATCCACCACGAAAATCACGGTGACGGTGCCGACGATCTTCTTACCGCGCAATTCGGCCGGTGCGCGAGGTTGGGCTTGGAAGAGGACGCGCGGCTTCTGGTCGATCTCGGCCAGGCTGAAGGCGCCCTCGAGTTGCTTGTCCATCGCGGCGCCCGTGCCGGTGCCCCCGATGCGGCCGCCGGAAGCGAATGAGAGCGACTCCGCGAAGTCGCCCATCGCCGTGGCGCCGTTGAGCGCCTGCTCGATGGCGCTCAAGCTCGCGGCTTCGAGTGCCGGCGCGTCGATCGAGGAGGAAGTGTCGAGAGCCTTCAGCATCTCGGATGCATCGGGAGCCTCTTCGGTCTCGGCATCGAGCTCCTCGGGATCCGGCTGAACCTCTGGCTCCTTCTTCTCCTCCTTCGTCACGGGGTCCTCCGCGCCCAGGAGTTCGACGTCCTGCACGTTTGCGTTCTCGGGTCGACAGGTGGGGAACAGCAACCCGCCGAAGAGCAGCACGACCGCGTGGAACAGAAGTGCTCCGACGATCGCCAAGATGCCGCCGATGCTCATTTCTTGTCCGTGTTGATGCCGACCTTCGCGATCCCGATCTTGCGCACTTCGTCGAGCACGCCGACGACGTGCCTGAAATCTGCGCCCGCGTCGCTGTTGATCACGACCTTCGGGTCCTTCGACGCCGTCTTGAACGTCTGCAGGCGCAAGGGCAGCTGAGCCAAGCTGATCGTGTCCTTGTTCCAGAAGACGTCACCCTTGTCGTTGACGCTCAGGGTCACGGCCTTCTCCATCTCCTGGTTGTCGCCGAGCGATTGAGCCGAGCCGGCAGCGGGCAAAGCTACCTGTACGCCTTGGTTCTTCGTCATGGACAGCGAGACCATGATGAACGTGGCGAGGAGGAAGAAGATGATGTCGATCAGCGGGATGATTTCGAT
>JANOPP010000650.1:0-3129 GCA_031421915.1 Myxococcales bacterium
CCTGACCTCGCTGGTCGGCGGGGTCGCGGCGACGCTCCTCCTCGCCGCACTGTTCGGCCTTCCGTGGCCATCGCTCCAGGACTGGGTCTCGGTCGGGTTCATCGCGATCGCGGTCGGGTTCCTCGCACGCGCCGAACGCCGACGGAGCGCCGAGCGTTCCGCCTAGATTTGCCACCGCGGCATCCCGACTCCCGTGAGAGGATGGAAGGGATGCGCATCCTGTTGTCGCTCGTGCTCGTCGCTGGGTGCGTTCCGACCGGTGGACCTCCCGAGGGAAGCGTTCGCGGTACGCGCGGCGGAGCGTCGATCGACGCCGAGATCGATCCGACGTCCAAGTTGGACCTCCAGGCCGCGACGACCTGCGGGGGCAGCGACACGAACCGGTTCTCACTCGACTACGGTGACGGCGCATTCCACGTCGAGTTCGATGTCCTCGGCGTCAACGTCCTGGCCGACCAGGAGCTGGTCGTGCCGTTCGCGGGGGACGGCCCACTGGTTTGGTTCAAGGTCGACGAACCGCCCGCGATGGTCTCGGCCACGCTCTCGGTCGGTATCGACAGCGTACTCGGGCGCCGCTCCGGTAACTTCCACGTGGTCTATTCGGACGGCGGCGTCATCGATGGCGACTTCGACCTGATCTATGACGCTCACGGCGACCGCCCAAACTGCGGCGGCGGAGGCGGCGGCGGCGGGGACGACTAGAGTCGCAACCGGCGCCGACTTCGCGCATCCTTGGAGAATGAAGGCAGGCGCCTGGTGTCTGGTCGTGATCACCGCGTGTGGCTCGCCGCCACCGGCGAAGTCGCCCGCTCCGGCTGACCCCGTCGGTGCCGGTAGCGCCGCGCCGCTGTCGAATGCGGCGGATCCGGGGACGCCCCCCGTCGCCGCAACCCCGTTGCCAGTCGGTGCGACGGTCGGAACCGCGCATCCGACGGTCGTGGAGGCGGCCGCGCGCGACGGCAGTTGGATCGCGATCTGCCAGGCGCGCAAGGACACCAACGGCGACGGCAAGATCGAGATCCAGGTCGGCCATCATGGAGACGTGTGGGGTGACACCCTGACGCCGTTCGTGATCCGTCACGCCGGTGAGGGCGAGCCGATCGATCTGCTGATCGACTTCAACCGCGATCGCTGGCTGGTGGCGTTGCGCCAGCAGAAGCTCGCGATCTTCGACGCGCTCACGGGCACGTGGCAGGAGCTCCCCGGCGCAGACCTCCGCGACGACGGTGTTCCGCTCGGACCACACCGCGCCGCGAGTGTCGCGAACGCGGCGGAGCGCATGGTGTACTTCAAGGACGATCAGACCATGGTCGTGCGCGATCTCGCGACGGCGATGGAGAAGACCGTCAAGGTTCCCGGCGCGAAGCTGTGGCGTGTCGAGGTCGAGCCGCTCGGACACTGGGCGAAGGTCTACGCGATCCAGAAGGACACCGACGGCGACGGCAAGCTGACGTGGCCGAGCGTGCGGACGTCGCTGTCGTCGCGCGGCTGTCGCGGGCCGATCGCTTCGTACTCGACCGGCGGCTGGGACGGCGACAAGCCTGACGAGCTGTGGCTCGATCTCGCGACGGCCAAGATCGGCAAGACTCGTGGTACGGCGCCGACCGAGCCACCTGAAGATCCACCACATGGCGTCGTCGACGGGCGAACCGTGATCGCCGTCGATGCGGCGGGTCAGAAGCTGCTCGCGCCCGCGGACAAGCGGCGCGACATTCCCGACGGCCCACTCGTGTGGGTCAAGCCCTGATCGACGCTACTGCGCGGTGCACTTGTCGGCGATCCCAGCACGCAGCGCGATCGCACAGCGAGATCCATTCGTCGTAGCAGCCGTGGATGTCACCGATGATCAGCGTGCGCTTCATTGTTCCGTCCCGGCGTGCAACATAGACAACCCATGACCCGCGGACCAGGACAGGATCCCGGACAGTCCCGCGCTGTGATCCGTCCACGTGGACGTCTTTGTCCACCTCGCGGCGCCCGCCTCGCGGCGCAACCGCCTGCAATCTCGCGCGTCCGGCTGTAGCCGGCGTAGGCATGAAGCTTGCGAGCGGTGCGCTCGCGAATGGCAACGTTCAACGCGATCGCAGACGTCTCCGAGATCCTGCGCCGCACACTCGATGCGGGCGTTCAGACGATCGGCGCGACCTGCATCGTTCACGACCTCGTCGCGTCGCCCTCGATCGGCATGACGCTGAGCCTCACTCTTTACGAGATCGCGGAGGACCCGAGCTCACGCAACCGCGCAGACCGGCGCATCGTTCAGAACAACCAGGTCACGGTCACCCGATCGCCGACCGCACTCCTGCTCCGCTACATGGTGACCGCCTGGACCGGCAACATCGTCGACGACCAGGTGTTGCTCGGCCGTGCCGTTCAGACCCTGTACGAGCACGCGATCATCTCGGGTCCCGAGCTCGCCGGCACGTCGTTGATCGCACAGGACGAGGCGATCGCAGTGACGATGATCCAGCAGAGCATCGAGGACCGGACGCATGTGTGGCGTGCATATGACAAGCCGTATCGGCTCTCGATCAACTACGAGGTCCGAGTCGTCAAGATCGAGGCGAGTCGCGCGCCACGCGTGGAGCCGACCGTGCGCAGCCGCCACCTCATCCACGGGGTCATCGAGGAGATTCCGTAGTGCTCGGATTTCGAGAGCTCGAGTCGTTCTCCTTGTACGCCGGGCTCGGCGTGCAGCTGATCGACGACTACGCGAGCGTTCCGAGCGCCAACATCGAGACGTGCGTGGTTGCCACGCTCGAGCTCGACATCGACGAGAGCGGCACGTGGCGAGCACTCGACATGTCGTCGATCAAGCAGACCCGCACGAGCAACAGCGTGGTCTGGTTTCCGTGGCTCGAGTACTACCGCGACGCCCGCGGCCGGATGCCGCGGAAGTACCGGGTTCGAGTCACGGCAGGGTCGTACACGCCCCGCTATCAGTACGACTCGGGTGGTGTCGAGGTTCTCGTCTATCCGTATGACGACACGACCCCGCCGGCTGTCGTGCCGACCGCGCCCCTCAGGATCTCGCTGCTGCCGTCGGCGATGTATCCGTTCGCCCGCGAGGTTCCCGTCCTCCACGGTGTCGTGACCGACGGCGGGGTGCCGGTTCGCGAAGCGCTCGTG
>JANOPP010000651.1:0-12545 GCA_031421915.1 Myxococcales bacterium
CCGCGACGACGGCGAGGATGAGAACAAGCTTGCCGGCGACGCTCATGGGAGATCGAGCGTCCTCCGGACGCAGCGCAGGAGGTCATCCGACGAGTACGGCTTGGGCAGGAACGGCGCGCCGTCGCGGGCCGATTCGTCCGAGGCGAGGCCCGAGGTGTAGATCATTCGCACCTTCAGGCCGCTCACCGCCACCCGGGCTCCGAGCTCGGTCCCCGACATCCCCGGCAGGTCGACATCCGCGATCACGAGGCGCGGGTTCCGCGACGTAACGATCTCGAGAGCCTGCTCTGCGGTGTCCGTGCCATGCACGGCATAGCCAGCACCACCGAGTAGCCGATGCGTCGCGCTGCGGATCTGCGGGTCGTCCTCGACGAGAAGGATGACCTCGCCGCGGCCCGCGATGATCGGCGTATGAACCAGCGCGGTGATCGCGCGAGGATCCTCGGTCGACAGCGGAAGGCGGATCCGAAACTCGGTCCCGGTTCCGACGACGGACACGACATCGATCGTGCCGCCGCCGCGGGTCACGATCTCGCGCACGGTCGCGAGACCGAGGCCGGTGCCACCGGCGCCTTTGGTCGTGAAGAACGGCTCCCAGATGTTCGCGAGGATCTCGGGATGAATCCCGACGCCGGTATCGCGGACCGAGACTTCGATGAACCCGCGATCGATCATCCGGGTCGAGATCGTAATCTTGCCGGCGCCTGACATCGCATCGCGGGCGTTGACCACGAGGTTGGCGATCACCTGCTCGAGTTGGCCTGGGTCGAGCTTGACGAACAGCGGCGCGGGCGACAGGTCGAGGACCAGCTTGGTTCGAGCCTCGAGCGTGCGGCCGACGAGCTGCGAGACTCCGTCCACGGTCGCGTTGATGTCGAGGACCCGCTCGCGCGCGAGCTGGCGACCGCTGAACGACAGGAGCCGGCGGGTGAGATCCGCGGCGTTGACCACAGCGAGCTCGATCTGTCCGAGATCCTCGCGGGCGATATGGTCGACGTCGAGCGTCTCGAGCGCCATCTCGTTGTTGGTGCGGATCACGCACAGCATGTTGTTGACGTCGTGCGCGATGCCCGCCGCCATGCGGCCGAGTGCATCGAGTCGACCTGCGCGCGCCAGGCGCTTTTCGAGGTCGAGGCGTTCGGCTTCCGCGCGCTCGCGCTCGGAGACGTCGCGGATCACTTCGATGACGTGGGTTGAGCCCGCGCGCTGCGACGTCGACGTCGACACCTCGACGGGGATCGACGTCCCGTCCGCGCGCAGGTCGCGGCGGGTGAGGACTCCATTCGTGATCGTCGGTTCCGGAATCGTCGCCGTGAGGTCGCTGGAGCTCAGCGTCATCAGCTGCGCTCGCGTCCGGCCGTAGAGGCGCTCGGCTGCCGCGTTCGCGGACAAGATCTTACGCGTCTCGGACTCGAGCACGAGGATCGCGTCTGGGGTCGCGGCGAACAGATCGCGATAGCTCTCCTCGCTGTCGCGGAGCGCAGCGACGAGCGATGCCTCGGCGCGGCGCTGGCGAGCGCGGTCGCATGCGTTACCGACGCGCAGCTGGAGCTCACTGATCTCGCGGAGCGGCTTGATCAGGTAGTCGGTCGCGCCGAGCGACATCGCCTCGAGCGCCGAATCCATCGACGGATACGCCGTGATCATGACGATCTCGGCATCGGGACGCTCCGCGCGCAGCCAGCGTACGAGGTCGATACCGGAGCCATCGGGTAGGTTCTTGTCGACGAGTGCGGCTTCGAAGACCTCGCCTTTTGCAACGTATGCATGCGCTTCCGCGATCGTGAGCGCGGACACGATCTCGTACCTATGCATGATCTCGCGGACGAGCTCCTGGATGACCGGTTCGTCGTCGACGACGAGCACGCGGTCCGGGCGCTGGCCAGGGGAGGCCGGAAGTCGGGTCATGGGAGTACCAGCAGGGAAAGAGGAGACGTCGCATCGCCGGCCGTGAGCCACACGGCGGTGGTCCCGTTGGCGGTGATCGCCTTCGCATCGAAGATCCGCGTGTTCCCCGGCGCGCCGGCGCCAGGTCCACCGAGGCCATCGCAGGTGGCGAGCGCCGCCGAGCAGCCATTCGCACCTTCGAAGTCTGTACGCGCAGCGGCCGCAGGGTTCGCGGTTCGGAACACCTGGACGCCGGCCGCGGAGTCAAAGCCGACGTAGAGGTGGCTCGCGGTCGCGACCAGCATCGTCAGCGAGGTCAACGCCGGATCGTCGAACTGCGAGAGCAGCGTGTCGCCCGTCGAGTTGGCCGCGACGAGCTGCCAGTCGTCGCTGTCACACGCGTTGGCGGTGGCGCGACACGACCACAGCTGCGGGCCGCTCGTGGTGTTGCGGGCCGCGAAGATCCGATCCCCGAACCCCACGACCGCGACCACCGCGCGGTCCCGGGGCTCGAGATCGCCGCCCTTGGGCGATATGTAGGACGCTCGCGCGGAGTAGGCCGTGGCCGACGGTGTGATCTCCCTCCAGTCCTGGCTGCACACCAGCGGCAGACACAGGTCCTCCAGCGGCTTTGGGGATGCCACGGTCGCGCGCACCCAGGCATGCCGATTCGCGGCATAGACGATGCCTCCCACGGTGCCGATCGCATCGAGGTTCACGAGGTCGACGCCCGGATTCCATGCGGAGATGTTGTAGAGGCGCATATCGACGATGTCGCTGACGGTGGCGTCGAGGCCCGGTGCCGACGGCATCGTCGTCAAGGAGTAGAGCACCGAGCCCTGGCTGCTGCGGCCGGCGATCCCGATGTAGAGCCGATCGTCGGCCGCTCCCAGCGCGGACACGCCGTAGCTGTTTCCCGACGAAACGACGTTGTGGAGGTCGACATAGCGAAAATCGAGCTGCGGATCCGTGTCGGTCGTCATGTACAGGTAGGTCGCGCCGCGGTCCGACCTCGCGCCGCTCGCGATCAACCACTCGGTGCCAGCGATCGCGAACGACGTGAACTGGCCGCGCTGGTTCTCGTTGTCGGGGCCGCAGGCCGGCGTGTTCGCGACACATCCGGCGCCACCGATCGACGAGTACGGCGCGCTCGTCGAGTTCTCGGCGCGATTCCCGACGACATCGCGTCCGAACAGGAACGTGAGTGGCTCCGGCGCGGCGGACGCCGAGCTCAGCCGCACGGCGGAGGTACCGGACGCATTCGGACCGAGATAGAGCTGGCCGCGGTAGCCGGTCACGAATCCGGCCGGGGAGCTGTCGCCGAATGGGTCGACCGCAGCGACGTAGGCGTCGACGATGTCGGCAACGCCCGAGTCGACCGGAGGCTGACCGAGTGCGCCACCGTGGAGCTGGAGCGTGCCGACGGTCGTCGCGACGTACGTCCAGGTCAAGACGGCGCTCGCGCCGGCAGCGATCGTGATCGGACCCGACGGCACCCCGGTCAGGGTCGCGGTGCCGGATCCCGACGTCGTCAGGACGCTGGGGTGAACGCCTGTCGCGGCCTGCGCGCTGGTGTTCACCAGCGTCAGCGTCGCCGTGAACGTCGCGTCGCGGCCGATGATCGCCGGGATCTCGAGCGTGGCGGTGAGCGGCGACGGATCGACCACCGTGGTCGCCGCCGCCGCGAGGGTCGAGATCGATGCCGACGTGGTGGCATCGCTCGCGCTGGCGCAGGTCGAGATGGCGAGTGCTCCGGGGGCGTTCGCGATCATCGCCCACGTCGCGACGGTCTGGGCGCCTGCGGGGAGGGTCGGTATGCCGCTGGGCGTCGTCGTGATCATCGCGCCGCCGGGCCCGGTGACTGAGAGCGGGCACAGCGTGATGTTGGTTGCAGCGTTGTCGCCGGCATTCCGGATCGTGACGGCGACGGTGAACGTCTGGCCGGTGACGACCTGTACGGGAACGGCCGCGACCGCGGTCAGCGCCGCGCCGCCGCGGATCCGGACCAGGTCGGACGTCGCGGTCGCGCCGTACGAGCTGATCGCGCGGACCGCGCCGGTTCCGGCGGTGACGGGAGTCAGCATGCCGGTATTCGCATCGATCGCCGTGATCGGTCCGCTCGCGATCGACCAGCCGACCGTGCCGAGGTTCGCCGTCGGGTTGCCGTCGCCGTCGCTGCCGGTCGCGACGAACGCGACGCCGGGCTCACCGGCGACGACGTCGAGCCCGCTCGGCGAGATCGCGAGGGTCGCGGCGCGGCCGGCGATGACGGTCAGCGTGCCGGTCGACGTCGTGCCGAGCGACACGTGGGCCGCGTGGAGCTGCCCTGCGCCGGGTGTCGCGAAGTCGATCGTTGCGGAGCTCGCGGGCGCGCCGGGTAGCGAGCCGCTGACACCGTCGAGGCTCCACGTCGCGGTTACGTCGCCGGTCGCGTTGCCGAACGCGTCGACGCCGACGGCGTGCGCGACGAGGCCGCCGTCCGCGTCGGTGGTGAGGCCGCTGCAGTCACCGATCTCGGTGCCGGTTCCGGCGGGGCCATCCGCGATCGCGATCCGCGCGGTCGCGCCCGCGATCGTCGTCATGTCACCGGACTCGGCCGTGAGGTCCGCGCCGGCGTGATGTGCTATCAGGCGACCCGTGCCGCCGATGCGCGCTTCGAACCGCGCATGATCGGAGCTCGGAGCGACATCCGCGAATGGCCCCGTGGTCGACCACGCGGCCGCCACATCGATGACGAATGCGCCAGCGGGATCGCGGATGATCGAAAACGCGTCGCCCTGATCTCCAGCGACGTGCACCCCGCTGACCGGTTGACCAGTTCCGCCCCGTGCGTCCTCGATCGAGAGGCGTAGGCCGACGGGCTCGTTAGTGATCGTGAGCGCTGCGGGCAGCACGAGCTCGCGACCATCGGGCGCGAGCGCGACGACATCGTGAACGCCCGCGGTGAGCCCGCGCGGGATCACGACGTCGAGCTGTGCGCGATCGCGCCACGTCGTGGGAAGCAGCTCGCCTGCGATGCGGATTCGCCAGCCGAGATCGATCGACGCGTAGCTCGAGTCGAGATCGACGCGCGCGACCGCAGCGAGCTCCCGTCCGTGGACGGTGGCCACGGTCTCTACAAGCGACGTCGCGAGGTTGGGCTCGATCGAAACAAGCTGCGGATCCGCGCTCGACGCGCAGCCAGCTACCACGAGCATCACCAACACGAACCGCACCGACATCAAGTGGGCGGTCCGGACCGAAAGGTCGCGGATTCGTTGAAGCACCTCGTCGCCCACGACGAGATACATCGACCGACCCCGTCAGATGTTTGGGGTAGCGGTCGGTGGCGGCGCCGCCCCGGTCACGACGAGAAACCGAACGACGAGATACAAGGCAGTTACGGTCAGACCTACAGACAGACCTACCCACAGCCCGACCACTCCCATACCAAGGACATACGCGCAGGTCAGAGAGGTGCCGAGGCCGATCGCGTAGTGACCGATCAGGTTGCCGATCAGTGTCGCGCGGGTATCGCCGAGACCGCGCAGGGCGCCTGCACCGATCGCCTGCGCACCGTCGGAGAGCTGGAACAGCGCGGCGACCAGGAACAGCGGTACCGCGACGGCGAGCACTCCCGGATCGTCCGAGAACACCCGGACGATCGGGCCCGGGACGACGACGAAGACCAGCGCGAAGACCGCCATCACCCCGATGCCGAGACCTAGGCCGATCAGCCCGCGCCGGCGGGCGAGCGGGACGTCGCCCGCACCGATCGCGTGACCTACGCGCACCGCGGTGGCTGCGCCGATGCCGACTGCGGCCGAGAACGTGAAGCTCGAGACGGTGAGCGCGATCGTGTGCGCGGCGACCGGGACGGTGCCGAGGTTGGCGGCGAGCATCGTGGCTACACCGAAGATGCCGACCTCGGCGAACAGCTGGCCACCGACGGGGCCGCCGTAGCGGAGGATCTCCACCAGGTCCGAGCGCCGCGACGGCGGGCGCGGCTCACCCTGATCGAACGCTCGCGCCGACGCGAGGTAGATGAACACGATCGCGATCTGCACGGAGACCGTTGCGAGCCCGGCACCGATCACGCCGAGCGGAGGCAGGCCGATCGCGTCGACGCCGAAGATCAGCGCGACGTCGAGCGCTGCGTTGACGAGGTTGCCGACGACGACCGCGATGATCAGCGGCCGCGTTACGTTCACCGCAGCGAGGTAGGAGCGCAGCGCGACCGAGAGAAGAAACGGCACCACGCCGACGGCGCGCAGGTAGACATAGACGCGTGCCTCGGCCGCGACATCGGGCGGAACCTCCGCGACATCGAGGAGCAAGGGCGTCGCGATCACGAGGAGCGTGGCCGCGAGGCCGACCAGCACCGCGAGACGCAGACCGGCGTGGAGGAACCTGCGAGCGTCGTCGGGGCGCCCCGCGCCGATCGCCTGCGGGATCACGGTGTCGAGGCCCATCACGATGCCAAGACCGATCGACGAGATCGCGAACAAGAGATTGTTGCCGATGCCGGCGGCGGCGAGCGCGGTGTCGGAGTAGCGGCCGAGCCACGCCGCATCGACGAGGCCCATCAACTGGAACCCGAGCTGCTGCGCGGCGAGCGGGATCGCGAGCGCGATCTGCGCGCGCAGCTCGGACCGCTCGGGGTTCACTTGAACGGGCGCGGAGTCATCGGCGCGTTCGCGAACGTCAGGCTCTTCGCGATCACCTGCGCGAGCGCGAGGCGACGCGTGCTGTCGGGCCCGACGATGCGCACGTAGCACGGAGCATCGTCATCGATGAACAGCAGGCCCTGGCCGTGGTGATCGAGTGCCTTGGCCCCGACCTGGACGACGGTGGCCTGCTCCGGTGCTCGCATCACACGCTCGGGGCCGGCGTCGATCGTCTTGTCCTTGGTGCCCGCGTCGACCTTGAGGCCCGGCACTGGGCCGGCGTCGGAGGCTTCGTTGTACGCCACGACCAGCTCGCCGCTGGTCTTCGTGTACTGCGCGAACAACGCGTCCGCGGTCACCTTCATGTTGTCGCGGCAGTCGAAGTCGAACGTCCACACTTCGGGCTGCGCGGCGGAGACCTCGTACACGCATGGGTGCGGCGTGCCGCGCGCCGGCGATGCGGGGTTGTCGATCTGTCGTGCGGGCGCACCCAGCACACTCGCGAGCGTGTCCGTCGTCGCGATGCTGTCGCACTTGAAGTACTCGGGGTAGATGCCGGCGAGCTTGCGCTCGGGCTCCGCGGTCTTCTTCTGCGGCTCGCCAGAGTCCGCACCTTTGCAGGCTGCCAGGGCGATCAGGAGGATGGTACGGCGGCGCATCGACGACGGAGACGGTATCAGCCCACCCGCGTCGGCTCAATCCGATGCGGCCACACGTGTCGTCGCGTCGTACACGAGCCGGAGCTCGGCGACCTCCGCGATGGCCTCCGCGAGGGCGAGCAGCGGGGCAGGGCGGCGTGCTTCGTCGAGGTGGATCGGCCTGCCGATCCGGCGCTCGACGTACGCGACATAGATCCCGCCGCGACGGGCCGCGACGACGACGGAGCGCAGATGGAACAGCGGGATCGCGGCGCGCCGGTTGATCCCGAAGATGCGCTGCTCGCTCCGGAGGAGACCATCCTCGCGATCAAACACGAGCCGGCGCTGCAGCGTCCCGAGCAGGACACCGACGCCGAGGATGACCGCCCCGAGGAGCATCGACCAGATCGCGCCGAGCGAGACGAGCCAGCCGCCGCCGGCTGTGAGACCCCAGCCGGTCCACGCCGTTCCGCGGGTCAGCCCGAGCTCCACGCGCGTCGTAGAGCGCTCCTTGACCTGTACGGAACCGAGCCAGTCGAGCACGTTGATTCAAAGGTACGGGGTTGGACGCGATGTGGCTAGGTCGGTTCGCCGGGCGGAGGTTCTCCTCCGCCGCCGCCCGCGCCACCCTCACCGCCCTCGCCGGGAGCTCCGCGCCACTCGCGCTGGCGACCTCCGCGACCACGCCGCCGACGACGACGGCGCTTGCGCAGCGGCTGACCATCGGGACCAAGCACGGGTGGGCCACCATCGCCACCGCCGCCACCGCCGCCACCGCCGCCGCCACCGCCGCCACCGCCGCCTTGCGACTGCGTGTGTGGAGATGGTGCGCCGCCACCGCCACCGCCGCCGCCACCGCCACCGCCGCGAACTTCGAACACGGAGACCGGCGCGTCGCCGTTCGGCGCGCCGCCCGCGAGCATCGGTTGCCCGTTCGGCTCGCCCGGTCCCCGCCGCCGCCGACGCCTGCGCCGGCGCTACTCGCCACGTGCGCCGCCATTGGCGCCGGGTTGACCGGGCGGCGCGAAGCCCGGGCCATTGCTGGACGGGTGCGGTCTGTCGGGACGCGGTCCGCGATTGTCGAACCGCGGGCGATCTCCACCACGATCGTACCCACCACCACCGCCGCCGCCACCACCGCCACGGTCGCCGCGCTCCCAGCGACGGATCTTCTTGCCGCGTCGCCCACGATTGCCGACGCCGGCGTCGTTGGGATTCGCCGAGGCGACGGGCGCCGCCGCGATTCTCATCGGGCCACGGACGTACTCGATCACGGGGCCGCCACCACCGCCGCCACCGGGCCGCCGCAGCTGACCTTCGGGGCTCGGTGCCGCGGTCGACAGCACCGGCGTCATGAACGCACTCTTCGGCGGCAACATCGCGCGCCGCTTCCGGCGCCGACGCCTGCGCCGGCGCCGCGCTTCGGCGGCGCTCGCCGACGTCGACGTGGCGTCGTCGGTGTGTAGTGGCCGCTGCTTGGGGACCTTGGGGACCTTCTTGCGCGCGAGCACCGTGATCTCGCCCGGGCCTTCGATGCCCTCCTCGGCGAGCTCGGCCGCGGTCTTGTCGATCACCTCGTAGTCGTCATCGTCGTCGTCGTCATCGTCGTCATCGTCGTCATCGTCGTCGTCGTCGTCGTCGTCCTCGCCATCGACGAGATCGAGGTCGTCGTCATCCTCGTCATCATCGTCGTCGGTCTCTTCATCCTGCTCGGCCGGCTGCGGCTTCTTGCGGGTGACGACGGCGGGAGCTGCTGCCGCGGCGGCGACAGCCGCGACGGCCGGCGCATGTCCATTCGGCTTCGGATCGGCGGCAGATGCCGCCGTGCCCGATGCACTGCTGCGGCGGAGTACGGTCGCGGCCTTCGCGGGTGCAGCCGGTGCGGTGACGGCCGCGACCTCCGGACCGCCAGCAACGACGGCGAGGTTCGGCGCCGGCTGATCGATGCGAACGACGCGCGCCTTGATCTCGCGGCGCGGCTTGACCTCGAGCGGCTCGTCGTCGAGCTGGCGAGTCAGCGATGCCCCGAGGCGCGTTGCCTCGGTCGACGCGGCGAGCGCTGCCTCGCGCGAGCGCAGACAGTTGTCACAGCGACCGCACTTCGGAGGCTCGGGCTCGCCGAGGTACGCGAGGATCACCTGGTTGCGGCAACCGGGCGCCTTGACGTATCCGAGGAGCGAGTCGAGGCGCTGGCGATCGGCGATTCGGCGCGCCTCGTACTGCTTCGCGCGCTCCATGAGCTCGTCGCGCTCGGCCGGCGGATCGGCGATGTAGAACAGCCCGCCTTCCTTCTCGGTGATGAACTTCTCGTCCTTGAGCAGCGAGAGCACGGTGCGCGTGCGCTGCTGACCGACGCTCGACGACAGCGCGATGTTCGTGATCGTGGGGAGCGAGTCCTCGCTGAGGTCGCCGCCCTGCTTGCGCAGATCGGCAGACTCCCCGAACGCCTCGATGGTGTCGTAGACCATGCGGACCTGCCGCTTGGTCGGGTACGTCCCGGACAGGAAGTACTCCTGGATCGCGACGTCGTCGGGCGAGAACAGCAGCACGCAGCGCGCGGGCTTGCCATCGCGACCGCCACGGCCGGCTTCCTGGGCGTACGCCTCGAGGGATCCGGGCACGTGATAGTGGATGACGTTGCGGATGTTCGCCTTGTCGACGCCGAGGCCGAACGCGTTCGTCGCGATCATCACGAGATCCGACGAGGCCATGAACTTGTTCTGGCTCTCGTCGCGCTCTTTCTTGGTCATTCGCCCGTGGTACTTGCCGACGGGGACGCCCCAGCGACTGAGCGACTCGTAGAGCTCCTCGACCTTCTTGACGGTCGCGCAGTACACGATGCCCGGCCGCGGCAGCTTCTTCAGCAGCGTGACCAGCGTCTTCATCTTGTCGTCGTCGTCGGTGAAGACGATGACCTCGTAGTGGAGGTTCGGGCGATCGAACGTCGTCGTGACGATCGTCGCGCCCTCGATCCCGAGCTGAAACAGAATGTCGTCGCGGACGTGCGGGGGTGCCGTTGCCGTGGTCGCGAGGACCGGCGGGCGACCGACATCCTCGAGGGCCTTGCGCAGCGACAGGTACGCGGGACGGAAGTCGTGGCCCCACTGCGAGACGCAGTGCGCCTCGTCGACAACGAACCGCGACACGCCGACGCCACCACAGGCCTCGCGCAAGAACACGCGGAACTCGGGGTCCGCCATGCGCTCCGGCGTCGTCAACAGGAGCTTGCCGCCGGGCGAGCGAATCATCGCGTCGACCTCGCGGCGCTGCTTCACCGTCAGCGTCGAGTCGATCTTGCAGGCGGAGACGCCCTTCGCGACCATCTTGTCGAGCTGATCCTTGATCAGCGCGATCAGCGGGCTGACCACGACGGTCACGCCCGGGACGATCATCGACGTCAGCTGATAGAGCAGCGACTTGCCGCTGCCGGTCGGCATGACAGCGAGCAGGTCCTCGTTGCCGAGCAGGTGCTCGAACGCCTCGGCCTGGCCGGGACGGAACGACTTGATGCCGAGCGTCTTCTGCCCGATGCCGAGCAGCGCACCGACCTTTTTCGGCAGGTTCGCGCCCTCGGGCGGAACCGGACCATCGAGCGTGAACAGCTTGGGCGGCGGGGGAGGCGGGGGAGCGGAGGCTGCGGCCTTCTTGCTGCGGGATGCCTTCTTCGTCTCGGTCTTCTCGATTGTCTTCTCGGCCGGTTTCGGGGTCTCGGCCGTCTTCTTGTCGGTCTTCTTCTCAGCCTTCATCTCTGTCTTTGCCTCGGCGCGTGCCGGGGGCTTTGCTGCTCTGGCGTCCATCCTGGACGCACTGGGTCTACTCGGAGCCTCGACCTTTGCCGCGCGACGACTCGTCGTCCGCTTCGGCTTGTCAGGCACCGGAACACTCTTCTTCGTACTTCGTGACGCTGGACGCTTGGTCGTGGACATCAGGTGACCACGTCTCCTATCTGCCGCTCACCGCTCGCAGTCGGGTGCGGAGGAATCCCCCGCCGAGACCCGTTCGTCGCGAACGAGCGCAGCTCCCAGACGGGTGCCGGCGCCTGATCAATGAAGACCATACCCCGGGGTGGGCCTGCAAGCGGGATCGGTGTGATTTGGGCCTGCTCTGGGGCAGCAGGCCCGATCTACTCAGTGATATCAACGAGTCAGCCATGGAGAGGGACCGACCAGTTCGGGAGGCCGAGAACCGGCTCGAGCGCTTCAACGCGGATCGCGAGCGCCTCCTGTCGGAGGTCGAGCGCCGGGTCGTGGCGCGGCATGTCGGCGAGGCCAAGGCGGGCGGAGATCACTCGCTCGAGAACGTCCTCAACGACGTCGCCTTCAACGAGATCCGGAGGCTCGAGGCCGGCAAGGGCAAGGCACCGGGCCTCGAGCGCTGGAAGGACCTGTCACGCCGTCTCCTCGGCATGACGGAGGACGAGAAGCAGGCCGAGCTGCGCGGCCTCGTTCGCCACTACGGGAATGACGTCGTCGGCAACTTCGACCCGCGGGTCTACAAGTTCGCCACGGGCATCGGCCCGTCCCTCCTCGGCTTCGTGTTCAACCCGATCACGAGCCTCCGCCAGGGCATGGATACCCTGCGTCACCTCGATGCGCGGATCACCGCGGACGGCGAGCTCGACATCGTGCGCGCGTGCGCCGAGCGCGGCACGATCATCGTCACGCCGACCCACTCGTCGAACATGGACTCGCCGGCGATCGGTCTTGGAATGCTACGCGCGCACTTGCCGCCGGTGACCTACGGCGCCGGCAAGAATCTCTTTTCGAACCCCTTCGTCTCGTTCTTCATGCGGAACCTCGGCGCGTATCGAGTCGACCGGCGCCTGCGGTTCGAGCTCTACAAGGACGTTCTCAAGGAGTACTCGACAGTCCTCCTCGAGCATGGCTACCACTCGCTGTTCTTCCCCGGTGGTACGCGCTGCCGGTCGAACATCATCGAGAAGCACCTCAAGCTCGGCCTGCTCGGCACGAGCGTGACCGCGTACAAGAACAGTGTCCGCGAAGGCGCACCGAACAAGCGCCTCTACATCGTGCCCGTCACGATCAACTACCGCCTCGTGCTCGAGGCCGAGACGCTGATCGCCGACTACCTCGCCGACACCGGCAAGAGCCGCTACATCATCACCGACGACGAGTTCTCGCGGATCGGTCGCATCCTCGAGTTCTTCCGCAAGATCCTCGTCCACGAGGGCTCGGTTGTCGTTCGGTTCGGTCGCCCGCTCGACGTGTTCGGAAACGACATCACCGACGACGGCGAGTCCATCGATCGCCAGGGCCGCATTGTCGACCCCGCGAGCTTCGTGCGTGGAGCCGATGGCGAGGTCACCGACGACGATCAGCGGGATGCCGAGTACACCCGCGCACTCGGCCGGCGG
>JANOPP010000652.1:0-13341 GCA_031421915.1 Myxococcales bacterium
ACGCTGAACTCGCGCTTCGTGGTCGTGAGGTCGATGACGATCGCGCCGTCCTTGTAGCCATCGGTCTTCACGATGAACGTGCGCAGCGAGTTTTCGCCCTCGACGACCTCGAGGTTGTGCTTGCACGGCGTCCGGCACAGCTCGGCGGACTTGCCCTCGGCGTAGACGCCACCGCTCGGCAGCGAGTCGAACAGCACCTCGACCTGTCTTGCGACAGCCTTCGGCGCGACCGGCTTGTCGTCGGGAACGTTCGCCGGCTCGACGGTCGTCGCCGTCACCGGCTCCTTCCCGGCGACCTGCGGCTCCTGCGGACCTTCGCTGGATCCGGCGTACCAGACCGCGGCTCCGATCCCGAGACCGACGGCGATCGCGCCACCGATGAACCACACGAACCACGGCGTCGCCGGCGCGGGCGGTGGCGGCGGCAGGCCGACGACCTGACTGTAGCCAGCCGAATGATAAATCGATGGCGAGTACACGGCCGACTGATGGATCGACGCGTACGGTGCGGACCCGATCGATGGATGTCCGCCCGATGCAGGCGTCGGCTGGTGCGGGATCGGCATCGCGGGCAGCGTCGGTAGCGGCGGCGGACGGATGCCGCTCGCCGTCATCGATGCGAAGCCCGGCGGGTGGGTCTCCATCGTGCCGAGCAGCTGCAGCAGCGAGTCGCGGAGCTCGAGGACGTGCTGGAACCGGACGTTCGGATCCTTCTCGAGCGCTCGCATGATCACGGCCTCGAGGCGCTCGTCCATCTGCGCGCCTCCCTGCGTATTGCGTGGACGCAGCGGCTGCTCGGTGAGGTGCTTGCGGACGTACTCGCCGAACGAGCGGCCGCGGAACCTCGGCTGACCGCAGAACAGCTCGTACATGATCGCGCCGAGCGAGTAGATATCGGAGCGAGCATCGATCGACATGCCGCCCGCTTGCTCGGGAGACATGTACGCGGGCGTGCCGATCACCGAGCCCGCGGCAGTCTGGAAGCCGATGTCCTCGTCGTCGCGGTTGAGCAGCTTGGCGACGCCGAAGTCGAGGAGCTTCACGAGCTCGGCACCGTCGGAGGTCGGTACCACGATGACGTTGTCCGGCTTCAGATCGCGGTGGACGATGTTGACCGAGTGCGCGGCGGCGAGACCGTCGCAGATCTGCACGAGCACGGCGAGCGCACGCGGGAGATCGATCCCGGTGCGAGCCCACTTGCCGAGGCTCTGGCCCCGGAGGAACTCCATGACGATGATCGTCGTGCCGTCTTCGAGCTCGAGGATGTCGGGCACGTCGACGATGTTGCGGTGACGGATCCGGTTGACGGTCCGCGCTTCCTGGATGAACCGCGCGACGGCGTCCTTTCGCTTCGCGTAGTCGCTGCGCAGGAGCTTGAGCGCGACCTCGCGACCGAGCTTGATGTGCTCCGCGCGATAGACGAAGCCCATGCCGCCCTTGCCGAGCAGCTCCGCGACCTTGTAGTTGCCGAGCGTCGAGCCGATGCGATCGTCGGGATCGTCACCGCCACCCTTGGGGACCGGAGGGGGCTTGGTCTGCGGGCGCGGCGGAACCGGGGTCTTGCCGCGAGCTCCGGGCGACTCGATCTTGGTGCGCTCGCGCTCGCGCGCTTCGTGCGTGCCGAGCGCGAGCGATGGATGCGACGGGTTCGAGATCTCGTCTTCGGAATCGATCGACAGCGACTGCGTGGGATCACGCCCGCTACCCTTGGACTCAGGGCGCGCTGGATCGCGTGAACGCGGATCGCGAGTCGTCATACAGGCCCCGCCATCCCACCTCCAACGTGTGTGGGCTCACCTCGGGGTAACGGTAATTGTACGATCCCAACCCCGGCCAGAGCAACCAAACGATTCCGGGGGGTTGTGCGCCGGACCACGGAACCTGCGAGGGCTACTGGATCGGCTGTCCGAGGACCCGGAGGGCGTCCGAGATCGCGATCCTGACCTGTTGTCGCTGTTCGAGCTGGTAGCGCGTGCGTAACGCCGGAATCGCCTGCGTATTTCCGAGATCCCGGAGGGCGTGAGCGGTGGCCGCCCGGATGTCCCGGCTCGGGTGATCGAGCTGGGGGAGGAGGATCGCGACGTCCCCGGGGACCCGAAGAACTCCGAGGGATTCGATGGCCGCCCGGAGAACCAGGAGGTCACTCCCGCGCGCGGCGTCCCGGTAGCGTGGAGTCGTGGCGAGCGTCGCCAGGGTCCCGTGTGCCTCGTGGGTCCCGCACGGTGTCTGGCAGTAGTGGGTCAGGGCGCGAATCGCGCGGAGCTGAACACCGAGATCGACCGTTCCCTGCGAGAGCGCGATCGCGGTCAGGTTCGACAGCGCCTCCGCCTCGCTGCCATTGAACACACCGTTGAGCTGCTTGCTTGACGGCAGCGAGTCGATCGGTGTCAGCGCGTTGATCACGGGCTGCGTCAGCACGAGCGCGTCGCCGTACGCGGCCGCTGCCATCGCGAAGGCGAACACGAGCGCGAAGCCGATCCGCTTCATCGCAGCACCGCACTCTTCGTCAGGATCGCGCGCTGACCGGGGCTGAGCTCGATGCCCCCGAGCTCGGAGAAGAACATCAGGTTGTTCAGCGAATCGTCGCTGTCCTCGATCGGATCGCGCCACGTTGGATGCGCTCCGACCTCGAGCTCGACGTTGTGATAGAGGCCCATGTAGCGCGCGATCTCGTGCGCGGTCAGCCGCGCGAGCTGCGGCCACGAGCGGTAGCAGAGCGTATCGACGGGGACGATGATCCCCGACTGGCGCGTGCCACCGAGGCCCGCCGGGCCCGGGTTCGGACCGAAGCCCTGCAGGCCGACGGGCGACAGGGTGCGGACGAAGAACACGTTGATGCCGGTGTCGCGGGCGCCGAGCGCCAGCAGCGAACCTGCATTCTCGACGGAGAGTCCGTCGAGATCGGGATGATTCGTGACGTCCTCGTAGGACGGCACGCCGAGTGCGAGACCTCCGCCGGCGAAGATCGCGCGGAGCTCGGTGAGGTAGTCGGTCTGGAAGTACGACGCGGCACTCGCCGTCGTGGCATCGAGGCGCTGGTTCGCGAACGAGCCCTGGCACGGGTGCTCGCCGAGCTCGAGGAAGTAGAAGTGGAGATCGAGGATCACCGCCGTATCCATCTTCATGACCGCGGTGACTCGGGGGATCGCGGAGCCCGGGGTTCCGTTCGGCCGAAACGACGATACGCGGATGCGATACGCGCCGGTCTCGAGTGGCGCGCTCGGGCTCGACGGGATCTGGAGGACGGATTGGCCGGGCTCGGGCAGGTGCCGGAGGCGTTGCTGGAAGTACTGGTTCTCGGCCAGCTGCTCGTCGCACGGGCCGGGGCCGGGCACGCACGGTCTCTTGTAGCTCGGCACGATCGTGTCACTCGGCGTGAACACCTCGTCCGCGCCGACGGTCTGGGCGACATCATCGACGTGGAATACGACCGTCGCCGAGCGCGCGCCGCCCGGAACGGGCAAGAGGATCTCCGTCGTCGGCCCGAGCACCGGGATCGTCCAGGTCACCGAGCCGAACGACGGCAAGCAGCCGTCGAACATCGCACCGTCGGCGGGCTGCGGCGGCGAGTGCACGAGCGGGATCGCCATGCAGTTGTTGCCGGCGCCGCAGTCGCGTGTCTGATCGCACAGATCGATACAGCGCCCGAGCGCGCAGGTCCCGTTGCGGCACTCACTGTCGATGGAGCATGGCGCGCTCGCCGGGCGTCCGACGTTCTGCGCGGTGCAGCTCGCGAGCAGCTTTCCCGTGGTGTCGACGGTGTTGTCGAGCTGACACGACAGCCCGGGCGCGCAGTCGACCTCGCTCGTGCACGTGTCCCCGGCCTGTCCGGTCGCGAGCCGGCACGAGCCGTCCTCGTCGCACGAATAGCCGTCGCCGCACTCCGGGGCGCGCTGGCAGCGTGACGTACACACGTTTGCCACGCACTGAAATGAGCTATCGCAGTCGCTCTGACCGTCGCACGGATCACCGATGCCACCGCCGCCACCCGGGCAGCCCGCCAGGGCGACCGAGATCATCAACGTTGGAAATAGGCGCGCGCGCATCGCAACCGGTCCCAAAGTATATAATGTCGGGACCTCGGGGGACGAACCATGCGGTTTCACTTGTCAGAGCTTTGCTTGGGTGCGATGTCGGTTTCGCTCGTTGGGGGCACCGCCTGGGCGCAAAGCCCCGCGCTCGATGAGTCCAAGACGGCGCCCGCGGAGGGCGTCAACACCGATCCCTCGGCCCCCACGGTCGTGGAGGACCCGGTCATGTACGGCGTCGGGCTCCGGATCCGGAATGTCCGTGTCCCCAAAGGAATGCTCGAGCTGTTCGTCGACCGCGCGGCCGGCGGTGCAAGCAGCCTCGGCCTTGGCGTCGAGCTGACCCGCCGGCGAGGCACCGTCGAGCTCCAGCTCGGCTTCGAGTTCGAGCACCTCAACGTCGGTGAAGGCGTGTGGATCAATCGCGACGAGAACGTCGCTGCCGGCAACGAGGCGGACTTCATCGTCTCGCCCGAGCACGCTCCGAACGAGGAGGCGCTCGGCTGGTTCACGATCGAGTTCACGTTCCTCAACCACGCCGAGATCAACAAGTACGTCTCGGTTCGCTACGGCGGCGGCGCGGGCATCGGAATCCTCACGGGCAATCTCTACCGGTACGACGTGTTCTGCGCGCCTGGCTCGACCAACAGCAATCCCGAGCCGGGATGCAGGCCGACGGAGCGCGGCGGTACGTCGACGACGTTCACGGGGCCGATCGCCTACGACCTGCCGCCGGTGTTCCCGGTCGTCAACGCGATCCTCGGGATGCAGATCACTCCGATGGGCGACAAGAAGCTCGTGATCAACGTCGAGGGCGGTATCCGCACGGCGCCGTTCTTCGGCACGTCCGTCGGCTATTTCTTCTAGCCTGCCCGCGGCTCCCTGGACTCACGGCGTCGCGAGGAGGCGTGCCAGCAACTCGACGAGTCCGTGCGCCGCAGCGTGGGTCTCGAGGTACGAGAGGTCGAGCTGCGCGCGTCTCGTCTGCACGACTCCGAGAGCGTCGCCCCATTGGCGCTCCGAGCCGCCCGACTCGACGAACCACAGTAGCTTCTGCAGCACGATGTCCTCCGGTGTGCAGACGGGCACGGTTCGCCCGCCGACATCGAGGAGGATCCGGCGGCCGAGCTCGGCGCGAGACAGCGCATCGTCCTTCGCGCAGAACACGTCAATCTTGATCATCGTCGCGAGGTGGATCGCGTTGAACGAGCGGCGCGTGGTCACGGCCCAGCGGCAGGTGTCCTCGTCGACGTAGTAGCTGCCGATCAAGGCGGCACAGAGTGGCTTGACGTGAGGTCCCTGGAGATCCGCCACGAGATCGACGTCGAGGGTCGCACGAGGGATGCCGAGCAACGAGCTCGCGACGGAGCCTCCGATGCACCACCGGGCTCCGACGGCATCGAGGTGGTGGCCGACATCGATCGCGAGATCGAGCTCCGTGATCAGCATCCTCGCTACTTGCCGTGAAGCTCGGGGTCCCAGTCGAACACGCGGATCATCGTGGCGCGATCCAGGCTTCGCGAGCGGAGCCGCAGCTCGATCTGGCGCGGAGTTGCGTCCGGATACCGGTTCCGCAGATCGGCGCGTGCAAGCTCGTTCACCGAACGTCCCATCGCGAGCAGTCTCTCGAGCTTGGTGGAGGGGGACGCGCGACTCCAGTGGTCGAGCATCATCGCCGCGACGACGGGGTGCGTATCGCTCCCTGGCTTCAGCTCGGAGGACATGCTCGGAGGATACGGTGGCACCAAGGGCTTGTCAGCGCTTTCTTCGAAGGTCGCCGACGCGCAGCGTGACCTTCGCGGCGTCGAAGTACTCGGCGAGCGGGATCGTGAACTTCCGGCTCGCGCCGGTGAGGTCCTTCCACTGCTGCGCGTCGATCGTCGTGTGCGCGGCGAGGAACGCACGCAGCTTCGTCTCGAGGTTTGCGACGACGCTCGCGTGCATCAAGAGGTCCGGCTTGATCCGGATCACGAGCTTGGCCGCGACGAGTCGATCGAGTGCGAGCTTGGTCTGCGCCTCGGTGAGCTTCAGGTCGACGTGCAGGTCCTTCGGCCGCGGCGGCTCCACGCCCGAGATCTCGAGCTTCGCGAGCACGGCGAGCTCGGTCGCATTCAGCACGGGACCTTTCACCGGCGCAGCGCTGCGGGTCACGCGATCACCGGCGGTCGCGACGGCGCCCTTGGCTTCGAGCCCGCCGAGGATCGCATCGAAGGCGCGCGGTGACAGCGCGGCGGGTAGCTGGGTGCGCAGCTCCTCGCGGGCGATCCCGTCGGGCATCGTCGTCACGAGCGTGCCGATCTTCGCCTCGAGCTCCGCGACCGCGGTCGCGTGCAGGTAGTGCGCGTGCTCTCCGGCCCCCGTGACGAGCAGCTCTCCGCCCGCGACGAGCGTGGCGAGGGGCTCGGCCAGGCCGGCCGCGGGAACGCCGAGGCGGCGCACGAGCTCGCTGATCGAGAGTCCCGCCGCGGCCGCGGTCTTGACGTCGAGGGCGAGCCGCTGATCCTGGCGCGCGGACGCGAGCGACGCGACGGTCGTCGCGTGCTCCTCGCCCTTGCGTGCCTTCGGTGCGAGCACGCGGATGATCTTGCCGCCGCCGATCGTCGAGCCGTGCGTCGCGGTCGCGACGAAGCCACGGAGGATGAACCGATCACCGGGCAGGGCGCCAAGCGGTGTCCGCGCGTCGATGCGAAGCTGCGCCAGCGAGGTGCCGCCGGGCGCCAGCGACTTCGTCCCTACGAGCGCGAGCGTCGCGAGGACCTGTGCGGTGCCGTGATGGACCAGGACCTTGGTGCGCTCTCCGAGCTCGCCGGGCGCTGTCGCGAGGTAGCGCAGCTCGACATCGATGATGTGAGACGGCGCGACGCGCCCCGGATGGACGACAAGATCACCGCGGGCGAGGTCGTCGACGGCGAGGCCGCCGAGGTTGAGGGCGGCACGGTGACCGGCGATCGCCGTGTCGACTGCTGCGCCGTGGACCTCGATCCCGCGGACGCGTGCGGACAGGCCGCTCGGGATCACCGCCAGCTCGTCGCCGAGGGCGACCTCGCCGCCGAGGACGGTCCCCGTCACGATCGTCCCGAACCCTTTCACCGTGAACACGCGATCGATCGGTAGCCGGAACACGCCGGTCTGGGCACGGGGCGGAAGCGAGTCGATCACCGCGGCGAGCGCGCTGCGCAGCTCGTCCATCCCTGCGCCGGTCTTCGTCGAGACTGGGACGATCGGAGCGCTCGCGAGAAATGTTCCGGAGAGCGTCTCGCTCAGCTCGGCGGTGACCATGGCGAGCCACTCGTCGTCGACGAGATCGCGCTTCGTCAGGACGACGATCCCGCGCCGCACGTCGAGGAGCTCGCAGATCTCGAGGTGCTCGCGGGTCTGCGGCATCACGCCCTCGTCGGCCGCGATCACGAGGCACACGAGATCGAGGCCGGTCGCGCCAGCGACCATCGACTTCACGAACCTCTCGTGGCCGGGAACATCGACCACGGCCACGCGGCGCTCGCCGAGATCGAGGCGTGCGAACCCGAGCTCGGTCGTGATCCCGCGCGCTTTCTCGACGGGGAGCCGATCCGTATCGATCCCGGTCAACGCGCGCACGAGCGACGTCTTGCCGTGGTCGATGTGACCCGCCGTGCCGAGGACGATCGGATACGCCACGTCAGGTCACTACAGGTCGCGGAGCTCGCGCTTGAGGACCTTGCCGGTCGGATTGCGCGGCAGCTCGTCGAGGAACGTCACCTTGCGCGGGCGCTTGAAGTCCGCGAGCGTCGCGCGGCAGTAGTCGATCACCTCGGTCTCGGTGATCCGCGCTCCTCGACGCATGACGATGAACGCCTTGAGCGTCTCCCCCCACTCGGGATCGGGAACGCCGACCACCGCGGCCTCGAGGATCGCGGGGTGGGTGTTGAGGTGATCCTCGATCTCGCGCGGATAGATGTTCACGCCGCCCGAGATCACCATGTCGTGCTTGCGCGACTCGAGATAGTAGTAGCCGTCGCTGTCGAGCCGGCCCATGTCTCCGACGGAGAAGAACCCGTCGCGCAGGGACGACGCGGTCGCCTCGTCGTTCTTGTGATAGCCGGAGATCAGGGTCGAGTTGCGCGCGTAGAGCTCGCCGATCTGGCCGGCGGCGACCTCTTGGCCGGCATCGTCGAGAAGCCGGATCTGGTTGCCGCGCAGCGCCTTGCCGATCGTACCAGGCCGTTGAACGTGATCGTGCGGCCCGGCGAGCGTGACCAGGCCGGTCTCCGTCGCGCCGTAGAAGTTCCACAGCACGGGCCCGAACCGCTTCATGAACCTGCGCGCGGCGTCGGTCGAGAGCGGTGCTGCGGCGGACATCACCCAGCGCAGGGACTTCGTGTCGTACTTCGCGAGCGCCTCCTCGGGGAGGTTCGTGATCCGGATGATCATCGTCGGGACCATCAGCGTGCTGGTGATCCGTTCGCGCTGGATGATGTCGAGCGCGCCCTCGGGCTCGAAGTGATTCATCAGGACCACGGTCGCACCGAGCGACAGCATGATCGTCACGAAGGCTGGCGCCGCCGAGTGATAGAGCGGACACACGACGAGGTGTCGATCGTCGGTGCGCATCCCGGTCTGCACGATCATGTCGGCGACGGACTCGAAGCCGGTCTTCTTCCAGCTCCGGTTCGCGCCCTTCGGCTTGCCGGTGGTGCCCGAGGTGTAGACGATGACGCCACCGCCATCGCCGCCCTTCACGCGAGGCGGGACCTCGGGCGACGCGGCCGACAGCGCGTGCTCCCAGTCCGTCGCTTCGGCGGAGGTCTGGGCCGCGCCTCCGACGATGATCATCGGACCGCCCTTGCCCGTGAGCGCCCGGGCCTCGCGCATCGCGCCAGCGAACTCGGCGTGAACGAGCGTTGCCTTGGGCTCGGCGTTCGTCAGGATGTATGCGATCTCGGCGGGCTTGCTGCGATAGCCGATCTGCACCGCGGTCGCGCCGATCCGGGCCAGTGCCTGCTGCGCGATCAGGTACTCGCTACCGTTCGGCAGCATGAGCGCGACGCGCCCGCCACCGGCGACTCCGCGTGCGATCAGGGCGTGCGCGAGACGATTGATCGTCGCGTCGAACTCGCCCCACGTGAGCCGCTTGACGCCATGCTCGCCGTACTCGACGAGTGCTTCGCGTTCGGGGTGCGCCGCGGCGTGGAACATCACCGCGAGGTGCGGTCCGATCGCGGACTGCCGCGCGTTCTTCACGAAGTGCGCGATGCTCGACGGCCGCACCGGTTTCGCGAGGCCTGTCTTGCGAAACACGTTCGCGAAGAACCGTGCACGATCGACACGACGACGGAGCTTGTCCAGCACCGGGCGAGGATACTCTGCCCGGCCTCCGGAGCGAGGCCCAGCAGGTTACGCCGACGCTACTGGCAGGCGTTCTTGAGGCTGGTCCCGAGGAACCGATTCACCTCGATCACACGCGCGCGATTCTTCGGGGCTTGCCCCAGGTAGTCCTTCCACGCTTTGCACGCGGTGGCTTCCTCGCCAAGCTGATTGGCGAGATTCCCGAGCTGGTACAGGGCCTCGGCGTAGTAGGCCGGCGTCGTTCCGGTCTTCTTGAGGTCTTCGAGCGCGCGCCGAGTGGCGATCTTGTACGCCGCGACCGCCGGCCCCGGCTGAGCGATGTCCTCGTCCTGGTAGAGCTGGCCGAGCATGTACGAGGTCTCGCCGCTCTCGCGTCCCTCGTTCGACTTCTTGAGCCACTCGATCGCGACCTTCTTGGTGTCCCTCTGGCCGAGCCCGACATATGCGGAGCCGAGGAGGAACGCGACGTCAGGGTCGTTGCTCTTGAGCTTGTTCGCCGCGACGAGCACGTTGACCGCCTTGCTCATCTCGCGCCGCTGGACGTAGAGCCGGCCCTGACCGACGAACGGGCTGAACAGCGTCGGGTCGAGCTCGGCCGCACCCTGGTACGCGCGGAGCGCTGCATCCTGGAGCGCGAGGTCCTTGTTGCGCTGCATCGACAGCGACTCGGAGGCGCGGCCGAGTCCGTCGAGGTAACGCGCATCGCGCTCCTGATCGATCGCGGCCTGGAACTCCTTGCGAGCTGTGTCGATGTTGCCCGCCGCGAGCAGGCCCTCGCCCATGAGGTAGTGGCCCGCGGCGTTGAGGCGATCGAGGGCGAGAATCTTCTCGCCCTGCTCACCGGCCTCGGCAAGCTTGCCCGTGCGAACGAAGAACTTTCCTGCGTGGCCACGCAGCTCGAGGCTCGGGTCGGGCTCGGCGAGAAGCTTGGCGTACAGCTCGGCTGCCTCGGGATCGCGGCGGGTCAGCTCGAACGTGCGCGCGAGCTCCATTCCGATCTCGTGCCGGAGCGGCTCGATCTCTCTCGCCTTGCGGAGCAGCTCGATCGCCTCGTCGCCCTTGCCGAGCCGGCGTAGCACCTTGCCGAGCTGGTATAGCGCGTCGGCGTCAGTCGGCCGGGCGGCGATCACGCGGCGCAGCCACGGCTCCGCCTTCGCCGGAGCGCCGGACTGGAGGTACGCGTTGCCGAGGGTGAGTGCGAGCTGCGGATCGCCGTGCGCCATCTCGGCAAGGGTGAGCAGGAGCTGCTCGGCGCGACCGCGCAGCGCGGCCTCCTTCGTGATGTCCTTGATCGTCGCGGCGTCGTTCGCCATCGCGGTCAGCTTGGCGACGGCGGCAAAGGTTGCCGTCAGATCTCGATCCCCGGCGAGCTTGGCGCCAGCGATGTAGGCGGCGATCGCATCCTCGTCCTGCTTGAGGACCTCGTGCAGCTTGCCCTTCACGAGCAAGAGCCTCGCCTGGTCGAGCGGCGCCAGCGGCGGCTGACGCTGGGACAGGAGCTTGATTCGCTTCTCTGCGTCGGCGACATCGCCGCGTCGCAACGAGATCTCGCACTGCACGAGCTGCGCGTTCGCGTCGTTCGGTGCCTGCGTGAGCACGCTGGTGATCAGCTGCTCGGCAAGATCGACCTTCTTCTCGCGCAGCTCGACCTCGGCGAGACCGGTCTGGCCGTCGATGTTCTTGGCGTCGAGAGCGAGCGCCTTGCGATAGCGCTCGCGAGCAGCATCGAGACGTCCGCTCTTGCGCGCGAGATCGGCGGCTAGCACCCACGCCTGCACGACCGCGCGCTGATCGCCGGTCGCGGCTTCCTTGCTCGCGAGGATCGCGAGCAGCTCGGCCTCTTGCTGCTGTGCCTGTCCGACCGGCTTGGTGGCGGTGAGGCCGACCTGCGCCGGGATGTTCTTCGAGTCGAGCTCGAGGATCGCCGCGAAGTCCTTACGGGCGCCCTCGATGTCGTTGAGGAGCAGTTTGGCGCCCGCGCGCCCGAGGAGTGCGAGCACCTTGACCGAGGGGCTCTCGCTCGCGCGATCGTAGGCCTTGATCGCGTCCTCGCCATGGCCGTTGGCCGCGTGCGCCCAGCCGAGATAGAGCGCGAGCGTCCCGTCCTTGGGCGCCTTCGCGAGCAGCGCCTCGAACCGAGCAGGTGCCTTGTCGGGTGTCGACGTCAGCGTCGACAGCGCTTGCGCGCGTTCGAGCGCTGGACCCGTGACTCCGGCGGCGAGCGCATCGGAGATCAGCTTCTTGCCGCGCCCGATCCGTGCGACGGCGTTCTTGCCGTCCGCGAGGGCGCCCGCGATCGATGCCTCGGCGGCGATGCCGTACGCCTCTGCGTGCGCGGTATCGAGCTCGAGCACCTTGCCCGCCGATGCGGCGGCGCGCTGCCAGTGGCCCGGGTCATCAGCCGCCATCGCCTTGCGGGCCGTGTTCAGGTTCTCGCTGATCGTGTCCGCGCGCTCCTGTGCGGCCGCGTGACGGCGATACATGTAGAAGCCGCCGACGCCGAGGAGCGCCACGCCGAGTGCAAAGCCGATGATGATCTTGCGCTTCTTCGCGCGCTTGCGCTGGAGGAGAGCCTCGTTGACGACCGGCGCTTCCCGGACCTTGGGGCCGAGGCGTTGCGAGCCCTGTTCGCGGGGCTCTTCGAGCTCGAGGCCCGCCTCGGGGCCCGCGGGCTTCGAGAACGAGGACAGAGACGCCTTGTCTTGTGCTGCAGCGCCGGTCGCCGGGCTCGACGATTTGCCGAACTTGATGCCGGCCTTCTCGGCTTCCTCGGCAGCAACGCGCGACTGCGGCGTGCTCGGTGCGGACAGATCGAGCTCGTCGAACGATCCCGCGCCGCTGGCGCCGAGGCTCGGCCCCGCGGAGCTGCGGCCGAGGCCCATCGGCATCTCACCGGGATTCGCGAGATCGAGACCGGGCTCCTCGGGTGCGAGGTCGATCGGCTCGATCGGATCTTCACCGAGATCGAGCGAACCCGATCCGAAGCCCTTCGGCTGGAGGCCTTGCTCCCTCGCGCGTGCGGGCTGGGGGAGATCGTCGAAGAAGCCCTTGGGTGCGGGGACCTCGTGACCGACCGGCGTCGGCAGCCCGGCCCGATTCTGCGCCCTCTGGGGGAGGTCGTCGAAGAAGCCCTTCGGCGCGATGTCGTTCTGCGGCGCCTGGGGGCCTCCCTTCGTGCCGCGTGCGGGCTGCGGAAGATCGTCGAAGAAGCCCTTCGGTGCAGGAACCTCGGGCGCTTCGGTGCTGCGTCCACCGCCCCTGGCGGGCTGGGGGAGATCGTCGAAGAAGCCCTTGGGTGCCGGGAGATCCGTTCCGCCGGGACCCTTCGGGGTCGGTAGATCGATGGGGCCGCCCCCCGGACGACCGGGTGCGCGTGGCGTCGGCAGATCGACGACCGGCCTGGCGCCCGGAGCGCGCGGCGTCGGCAGATCGATCACGGGTGCATTCGACGCGGGCACGGAGCGCGGCGCGGTCGACGGCTGAGATCCGCGCGTCGGGCGCGGCGCCGGCAGATCGGAGATGTCGGGTGCGGGCTCAGGGGGCGCCGCCGTGCGCGGGGCAGGCCGCGATGCTCGCGGTGCCGGCAGGTCGGAGACGTCGGCCGCGGGCGACAGCATGTCGTCGAGATCGAGCGGCGCGATCGCCTGGCCGCGCGGCTTGGGCGCGGGCAGATCGCTCTCGAGATTCGACAGTCCGGACCGGGGAGCGGGCTTGCTCGCCTCGCCACCAAGCGGACTCGCGCGACGCGGCGCCGGGAGATCGGCGAGATCGATGATGTCGTTCGTGCCGGCCGGTCCGAGCGCGATACCGGGCGGGCCCTTCGGAGGCACCGGCGGCGGAAGCTTCGGCAGCGCGACGCCGGCCGCCTTGTTGGGGAGCGCAACGCGTGACTTGCAGCTTGTGCAATTCACGAACTTCGCCCCCATGGGGACGTCGGCTTCAGCGATGCGGTTCAGCGTCCCGCATGCCGAGCAGGTGGCCTCGATCA